>NZ_JBHIQU010000001.1:0-311077 GCF_042196725.1 Bartonella sp. AC158YNML | reverse complement strand
CCCCCCACAACAGAGGCAATACCTGCCCCAACCACTTCGATCACTGTCCCAATCCAACCAAAAGAGGCAGAAAATGCCGCACCTGAAACAGCTATCCCTCGTAAAGCCCCCACAAGTAAAGTCATTGGGCGAAGAAGACGCAGCGCACTCCCACCAAGCCCTGCTGCCATTAAACCCAATGAGCGCCCTGCAGCCAATAGCCCTCGCCAGCTTGCAGAAAGACCACGACTAACAGCACCCATCTTGATAAAAGAGCCTATCAATTGAAGAAGCCCAAGGCGTGTCCCGGCCATAGTAAAACGCAACACACGCAGAGCAATATTAAAAGCCATAAGGGCAGCAATGGTTTTGATAATGGCGCTTGTTAAAGCAGGATGGGCATTCGCCCATGCCATCAAACCATTGACAAATCCCCCAACACTTTCCATCAAACTGTTGAGAGGAGGCAGAAGCACTTCACCAATGCTAATCCCCAAAGCCACAATGCGGTTTTGTAAGAGTTCAAATTGTCGCCTGGACAAAAAGCGCACGATCAATCACTGACAATTCATTGCGAAAGAGGTTTTCAGCCACTTCTAAAAGCGCAGCATTCTCTTTATCCGCCTGCACCACAACCGCATCAATTTCGCTATAGCCTAAAAGCTCCGCAGCCCTCAGCCGATGCGCACCAGCTATAAGCGTGTAATTACCCCCTCTTTAGCATTAGGTGTATGACGCACCGTAATCGGATTCATCAATCCCTCCCGCGCCATTGATTGTGCAAGTGCCTTGGCATGCTCAACATCTACAGGGCGTATACGTTCGGGAACAACAATCAAATCTAAAGCAATCTCTTGAAACTGTGCCATCACGCCGCCGCCTTTCTGATCTCTTTAAAGAACAAATCCATCGCACGCCCTGCCCATCTTCGATAAGCTTTCGCAAAAACGGGTTCTTCCAAACGCCGGTTAATCACTTGCAAAGAAAGAAAGATAGCAGTCTGCTGCCGTACTTGCATGGCAACAATACGCCGCCGTGGTACCTCAAACTGATAATGCAAAATATGAATGGCAATTTGCCGCGCTAATATCGCATCAAACAATCCATGCTGAGGGTCAATAATATACCGGATCGGTACATGCCGAATGCCACCACTCACTGCTTTTAAAGAACAGGAAAGCATCATTTGTAACCGTTCAGCTTCTGAATAAGGATTAAAGATTTCTCTTTTTGCCTCGGGCGTCCATAAATTATAAGCTGCAACCATAACCACCCCCTATAAAAACAATATGACCACCCCCTAATCGCCAAAACCAACCCATCCAAACGGCTGTTCTATGATGCAACTCTATGCAATTTATCTTGCCTATTTCGTACTGATCTTTAGACATTGATAAACCTTTTCATCTTATGGTATTTAAATTCATGGCAAATGCGTATGACACAAGCAAAGCCGTGTAACGAAGTTCAAGCAGCATTACCGCGCAAAGCAGAATGCGCACGCGAATCTGTGTTGGCATGTTTTGCTGCTTTAAAAATGCGACGGCGACTTTTGGGGTAACGGTCGTAGAACACTTGCTCAACGGGAAAACCGATAAAATCGGCAATAGCACGTTCGGCTTTCTCGTTAGACCGTGTCCAGATGTGTTGAACACTGGACGAGGAGAGTTGATAAGCTTTCGCGAACTCCGCCAAGGTCATGTTACGGCGGCGTAGCTCAGCTAAAATACTATGGCGATCCCATTTTTGTGTGGTTGTCATAACTTTCGCTCCTGCTTTAAACGGATGCTCCCACATCCGTTTTTTGTGGGGTTAATTGTAAAATATCTGCCCTCTATATCGGGTGGTAATTAGAGGTATAATGCCAAATTTGGCTTTTTCAAATATCGAAAATGGATTTGGAGTGATTTTTTTGGCACGCCCTGAAAAAGAACCACAAACAGAACTCGCAAAACGATTGCGTGAAATACGGCACACCCTTGGTTTTACAGAGCGCAAACAATTTGCTAAACATTTTGATATTCCCGAAACGACTATGCGCAATTATGAAACGGGTTTGCAAGAACCCCCTGCATCTATAATGCGAATATATAAAGATCGCTGTGGAATATCCTTAGACTGGCTTGTCACTGGCGAAGGCGAAATGTTTAGTGACATGGCAAAAGCGAAAGCAGCTGGTTTTAAAGCACCTACCATTCCTGCTGGTCTCATGAAAAAACTCGGTCGCATAGCTTATACAACCTATCGCGATGCAAATATAAAACTCCCCCCTGAAGATATAGCGGAACTCGCGGCGGAACTTTATAGAAAACTGCAAGAGCTTGTTCAAGACATCAACGACACAGAAGAAGTAGAGCTTATTTTACCTCTTTTAAAACTGCATTTAAAGCGTCAAATAGAGGCTGAAAATGCACATCCAGAAACTAAATAAGATACAGCTTAATGTCCCTTTAATATGAAAAATCGATATGAAAATCTTTTTACATTAAAAAAATAATATAATTATTTGATTAATAAGTATATATTGCCTCTAAAAATAGATAATCATTAATAGGTGAAAATCTTTTTTGCTTTTTTGTCATTTTTGGTTGGTTTTGGAGTCGATTGAACTTTTGGATTGATTTTTTTCAAAGGGTCTTCAAAGTCGGTTTTCTGGGCTTTCACAGACTTTTCAAAATTTTTCACAGGGTTTTCAAAGACCTTTCAAAGCCTTCTTTCATTTTTACTATGAAAACGCACTTTTTTCTGATTTTCTGTTACATAAATCTAATCCAGATAATAAGAGAACGCATAGTAAAATTAAAGAATTATCTCATATTTCTTTCTCATTCTACTTTTGCTTAGTTAGTACAAAAACTACTGTAAAACTATATTTATTTTGCACGTCTTACTTGAATATGTGCTAGCAACCCTAATGTTGAACTATCACGGTTATCCGCTTTACTTTCTCCACGAAGAATTGGTAGTAACTCGTTTGCTAATTCTTTACCAAGCTCAACACCCCATTGATCAAATGAATTAATATTCATTAAAATCCCTTCAACAAAAGTACGATGTTCATAAAGCGCAATAAGACGACCGAGTGCAAAAGGTGTTAATAAATCCTGAACCAGCGTAATGCTGGGACGGTTTCCTTTAAAACTTCTATGAATAGCTAAATAACCTGCTTCACGTTCATCAACTCCATTTTTTATCAAGATATGCTGAGCATCTTCAATACTACGCCCCTTCATCAAGGCTTTTGACTGTGCTAAACAGTTTGCTAGCAACATCTCATACATAGAATGTAAATTTTTCTCATGCCCTTTTATAAATAAAATAAATTCTACAGGAATAACATCTGTTCCTTGATGCAAAAGCTGAAAAAAAGCATGTTGACTATTTGTGCCTGAATCACCCCAAACAATCGGACCACTTGAAAAACTTAACGGTTTTCCATCCAGCGAGACTTGCTTACCATTTGATTCCATATCAAGCTGTTGTAAATAAGCTGGAAAATGTATTAAACGCTGCGCATAGGGAATAATAGAGCGTGATGAATAACCACAAATAACACGATGCCAAAACCCTAAAAGAGCAAAACGAATAGGAATATTTTTATGCAAAGGCATGGTTTTAAAATGTTGGTCCATTTGCAAAGCACCATTGAGAAATTGGCGAAAATTTCGACCACCTATTGCAAACATCACAACAAGCCCAATGGCTGACCAAATTGAATAACGCCCTCCAACCCAATTCCAAAATTTAAAAACTCTTGTCGAATCTATGCCAAATTCTGCCACTTTATCAAGCGCACTCGAAACAGCAACAAAATGCGTGCAAATGGCTTCTTCTCCTAAATGTGAACAAATCCACTGACGTGCAACTTGAGCATTTACCATTGTTTCAGCCGTTGTAAAAGTTTTAGAAGCAATGACAAACAGCGTTGTTGCTGGATTCAAAATAGAGAGAGTATCAGAAATATGAGCACTGTCAGCGTTAGAAACAAAATGACAACGTGGACCATCATGATAAGGTTTTAAAGCATATGTAACCATTGCAGGACCAAGATCAGATCCACCAATACCAATGTTTACAATATCACTTATTCTCTCTCCATTGCTTCCCTTGTAGCTTCCATCACGTACCTTTTCAGAAAATCTTTCCATATCTTCAAGAACATCTTGAATATCGCGAATAAGATCATGGCCATCCAACATGAAAATTTCGTCAGCAGGTAAACGTAATGCAATATGAAGAACTGAGCGTTTTTCAGTTGTATTAATCGCTTGACCAGAAAACATTGCATCACGCCGTCCTAACACATCTGCTGCAACAGCTAAATCATCTAAAAGTTGCAATGTTTTAAATGTTACCCCACATTTTGAAAAATCGAAAAGAAGATCATCAAGTCTGAGAGAAAAATGGGAAAAACGCTGTTCATCTGCTAAAAAATGTCGACGAATATCATAGACCCCATCCTTTGCGGCATGGCTCCTTAAAGCATTTAATGCGGCTTCAAAAGCCTTTTCATTTCGAATCGAAAAGCTATCTCCCATAAGCTTATCCTATACAGTTATTGACAATGAAATCTATGCCCAAACAATAACAAAGCAGAAAGCATCTCCTTTATTGCTCCCTATCTTTACTGTTCACATAAAAACTAAGGAATATAAAAGTAAAAAATAAGATTCGAAGATGATATTTTTACAAGAATAAACTTTTAAATCTTTTCCACTCGATACATCATTTAACTTTATTGAGTTCTTTTGTTAATAATATAGCTTCTTCTGCTTTTGGTCTTATAAAACGCCCTAAAAAAAGATAAACAACCGGTGTAACATAAAGCGTAAAAATAGTTGCTAAACCTAAACCACCAACGATAACCCAACCTAAAGCTATACGCGCTTCTGCGCCAGCACCTTTGGCTAAAACCAAAGGAATACCTCCTAAAATGGCACAAATCATTGTCATACAAACCGGACGAAGGCGAATGTTTGCTGCTTCTTCTACAGCTTCACGCACGCTTCTTCCCTGATCACGTAATTGATCTGCAAATTCAACAATAAGAATACCATTTTTTGCCATAACGCCAATTAACAAAATTAATCCAATTTGGCTGTAAATATTCAGACTCACACCACTCAATAGCATAGCAATTACAGCACAACCAATCCCTAATGGGACAGTGGCCATGATAATAAATCCTGAAATAAAGCTTTCAAACTGAGCTGCCAAAATCAATAAAATAATCAAAAAGGCAATGCCAAAAACAATCATAAAACTGGAGGATGTTTCATTAAGCGTTTCAGCTTCCCCTAAGGGAACTATATAGGTCCCTTTCGATAACAAAGGAGAAGCAATTTTCTGTACCGTTTGGTAAGCTTCCCCTAAAGCAATACCTGGAGCAAGATTTGCGCTTAAAATAACAGCACTCATGCGTTTTTCCCGTTTTAATTGGGGAGAGATAGCTTTTTCATGTAAACGTGCAATAACCGATAAAGGAACATATCGATTGTCTTTGGTCTTTAAAAAAATGTTTTCTAAATCACTAGGACTCTTCATAGAATTTTTACGCGACATCAATTTAACATCGTAAGAATGATCATCCACGTTAATGGAACCAATCTTTTTACCATCCAACATTGCTTGTAATGTATCGCCCAAATTGGTGATATCAATCCCTAAATCGGAGGCTTTTTTTCGATTGATTTCAATGAAAAATTGCGGTTGTGTTGCATCAACAGTAAGACGTGGACGAATAAAACGCGGATCATCTTGTAAAGTACTCACCAGCTTATCAGCAATGGGTTGTAATGTTGCATAATCATTGCCAAGAATTGCAAATTGTAATCCTTGCCCAGTTCCTCTCACACCCAAAGAATTTCCCTGCGCAGCAAACACAAAAACTGCGGGAAACTGTTTAACCTTTTCATTAATATCTTTCACGATTTCTTGCTGACTCCGTAAACGTTTATCCCAAGATGAAAGCAATACAATCAAAAAAGCAGTATTGGGTGAACCGCCAGCACCTGCAATAGAGTAACTGTTAGCAATCTCCCCTGCATCACGTAATGGCTGTAGACTTGCTTCAATTTGCTCTACTTGCTCGTTCAAATATTGTGTTGAAATACCTTGTGGTCCATTAATAACCAAAAAGATCACAGCTCTGTCTTCTGCTGGCGTTAATTCCTGTTGTAATTTCGTATAGCCTCCAACACAAAGACCCGCAAAAATAAGTGAAGCAAAAACAACAGTCCAGGGCTTTTCTAAACACTTGTGCAAACTGTAAGTATATGCCTTATGAAAAAAAGTACCTAATTTATATAAAAAAGCAAAATGATGGGACTCTTCCTCTTTCTCCTCAACATGTTCTTTGAGAAAACGCGAAGCCAACATGGGACAAAGCGTTAAGGCAACAACTGAAGAAAGCAAAATAGAAATTGCCAAAACAAAACCAAATTCTCTAAAAAGACCTCCAACTTGCCCAGGAAGAAAGGAAATAGGAACAAACACAGCCACTAAAGTCAATGTTGTTGCTAAAACAGCAAAAAACACTTCACGTGTTCCTATCACCGCCGCAGCCCTAGACCCTACCCCCATGTTGCGCCACCGAACAATATTCTCAAGAACAACAATAGCATCATCCACAACAAGCCCTGTTGCTAAAACAAGTCCTAAAAATGTGAGAATATTCAATGAAAATCCTACAAGATAAATAGCTGCAATGGTACCAATCAAAGCGACAGGAAGAGATACAGCAGGTATCAGTGTTACACGAATGTCTCTGAGAAAAAGAAAAATGACTAAGATAACACTCAAAATAGCAATGACCAACGCAACTTCAACCTCATGAAGAGCGCTTTTAATAAAAACTGCATCGTCATTAATAACGTCTATATGTACAGAAGAAGGAACAACACTTTTGAGATTATCAACAACGGTTCTCACTCCTTCAGAAATATTAAGAGTGTTGGATTGTGCTTTACGCACAATCCCTAATCCAATAGCTGTCTTTCCATTAATCCGAAGAATAACCGTTTCTATATCCGGCGATAAAGTAACATGCGCAACATCACCAAGATGCACATGAGGCTTTAAAACAACTTGTTCAAAAGATTCTGGTGTTGTTAAACGTGCAGTAGCACGCACAACTAAAGTTTGTTTAGAATTGCGTAATGATCCTACTGGCACATCCGTTGTCATATCAGCAAGAACACGTGAAATATCTGCTACAGTTAATCCATAACTGGCAAGTTTTGCTTGATCTATATCAATCTGAAAAATCTTTGTGCGAGCACTATCGACCTGTACATCACCAACACCATCAACAGCAGAAATTGCATCAACAATCTGATCGTTTACAATCGTGGTTAAATCATCAACACTCATTGTTGGTGACGTCACAACCAAATACATCATGGCAGCAGCATTGGAATCTGCTTTAATAATCAAAGGCGAATCCGCATCTTTCGGTAAAGAATAGGTAATACGGGAGAGAGCATCACGAATATCAGATGCTGCAACATTCAAATCAACACCGACATTAAAATTAATCTGCACACGGGAGCGCCCAAAAGAAGATGTTGAAGAAATCGTCTTAACACCTGAAACACGAGAAACAGCATCTTCTATAATTTTTGTAACTTCACGATCAATTGTTTCTGCCGACGCACCAGAAAACACCGTCACAATCGTTGTTACGGGAGTATCAACATCGGGTAATTCTCTTACATCAACATTTAACCATGCTGCAAATCCTGCAATGATGATCATAGCATTCAAAACAAGAGTAAAAACCGGTCTACGAATAAATAGGGTAATGAGACCACCTTGCTCGGCCTGTGACATCGGCTGTTTTGTGCTCAATTCTTGGCTCATTGTATATCCGTTCCGTAAACTGCTGATAATTGCTGTTGATGAGACTTTGGATCATCAATCGTTACTTTACTTCCTGGATAAAGCATTTGTACTCCTTGAATGACAACTTGATCACCATTTTCTAGGGGAGCTTTTACGAAAACTTGATCCGCTTTATGCTGAATAATTGATACGGGAATAGACTCTACTTTTCCTTCTCTCACACGCCAAACGAATGACCCTTTACTGTTCCATTGAACCGCAAGAGGATTAACGACAGGGAAAGAACCACTATGAAATTGCAAAGCAACAGAAAAAGACATACCAGACATAAGCGTATCTTTTTCATTATTAATTTCAACCTGAGCATGAAGTGTGCGACTTTCTGGATCAACGATATTATCAATCGCATAAATATGACCAACAAAAGATTTGTCTGGCTGCGCAGTTAATGTTGCCGTTACCTCATCTCCTTTATGGATGCGCGACACATATCGTTCAGGAGCCCATATGTCGACCAAAATACGTTCTCTATTCTCAATACGGCCTATTACAGTATTAAGGGTTACGTTATTCCCCGCATCAACAGGTAAAATACCAACAACTCCAGGAATTGGTGCACGAATTGTTCGCCGATCGAGATCCAATTCAGCATTACGCAAAACTAAATTTGCGTTATCCAACTCTAAGCGTGCTGTAATTTCTTGAACTTCCGTTGCTGTATTGCTAGCACGTAATTTAAGAATGCGCGAAAGCGTTAACGCATTATTATCACGTTGTACTTTTGCTTTTGCAGCCGCTATTTCTTCTTTTTTAGAATCAAGCTTTGCAATCACATCACCTACTTGTACTTTTGTACCAGCTGACACAAAAAGCTTATCAATAATACCTGGAGATAAAGGAGTAAGCTCGACTTCTGCAAGTGCTTGTCCACTCCCTAGAACATTAAGTTGTGCATAAAAATCTTGAATTTTTACAAGATCAACAACAACATTCGCCGGTGGTTTTGCCATTTTTCCATTTGAATCTTTATACGATACTCTTGTTTTACCCACCATAGAAATGGGGTGTTCTGCACTCCGTTTTCCAGCCCAATAAGTAACCATTAAAACGACAATTAAAAACACTAATGGAAAGCTCTTTTTTAATAACGCCATACATCTACCCTTGCTGTATCATGTTTATCTGAAATAGTTTTCAACTGTAATATCAGCGTCTTACACAAAAACCAAACAGCAGGTGCATATCTTACCCCCACCGCAAAAAACATATCTCATTTTCGCTTAAATATCTTTCATAGACTAAAACGTCAAGTTAACTATCGTTCATATTACTTTGTACAGTTACAACAAGAAAATGATCATATCAAAACCAACTGAAACCATAATTATAGTATATCCTTTTTCAAAATATCTCATAAAAAAGAGATTTTTTTTATGACGACTCAAGTTTCACTTGCATTTTTTTAATGAAACGATTAGGAACCCTTTATCTTAGACAATGTAGAAAGTGCACCCGTAGCTCAGCTGGATAGAGCACCAGACTACGAATCTGGGGGTCAGGAGTTCGAATCTCTTCGGGTGCGCCATCTCTCAATAGATTCAATTATTATTGCAAAAATCAGTTATTATTGCAGAAGTCAGTGAAATTGATCGCAATACAATTACACCTGAAAGTCATACAATCAATTGACGATTTGGAAATAGATAATTTTAATTTTGCTCATATTCAGTTTCTTTGAATTCTTTTTATGTGATTTATTTTTTGCCTATCTTTGATCTTTTTGCGATTTGTTACTTCATTCTATTGTGAATCGTTTTTTTAGCTATTTTGATAGAATCGGATGTTATGCGGCCTTCAATTCAGCCCCAAGGCATTTTTATTAGCGATAATCGTAGCGATGGCATGAGTAGCGTGTGTTATTGTTTTCTTTTCTCAATCTATGTGCCTATTTTTTCCGGACTATAATCCTTAATCAGTTGAATAATTTTTACGTGCTTCTTTCTACCTTTTCCATCAATGGATGTTCTAAATATTTCATTTCTGGTAGCCTCATCTTAAGGAGAACTTCAGGTGCTCCACAATAAATTCAGGTTTACCACCATGTAAAATTTTTTAGTGTGTTATTGGAAATAACAAATAAACTACTTCTCAAACGTACCACCGTAAAACACTTATGAAACCCATTAATATCATCAGAGTTTTGCTGCAAATCAAAGCTTCTTCTCGAGATGTTTTTAATTTCTTAAAAACAAATAACTTTAAAGTTTTTTCTTCATTCGCATGATTTAAGATTTAAAACTAAATATCCTAGATTACCTTTTGGAGAATCTTTGCCATTTTAATAAAGTTCTCTTTAACAGAACTTTCAAAGCTCTTAATATTCTTAAGATATAAAAGGTCTAGAATAATGAAGTGCTATAATTTTCCTGCATAAAAAGTTTTAAAATGAATACCAAAAGACTTTCTCCTAACATTCCTCATCAGCTATTATTGAGAGTGATATTGCAAGTTGACTAAAAACTTATCGAAACTTAAAGTGTGGAGATTCTTTTTTCTCAAAAAACAATAAAATTCTTCTTGTGCTTTTTTAGCATTATCTCTTGCACAGCACATCATCGACCTCTATGATCTCTTATACTTTCTATTCTCTATAGATTCTTCCCATTAATCCATAGAGGAGAGATCCCAAACGTTAATAAAAGCTCAGTTTAAAGAATTTTCCCATGCCTAAAACAGATATTGAAATTGCTCGCACTGCTAAAAAGAATCATATTACTGAAATTGCACAAAAAATTGGTATCTCTCATGAAAACCTCATTCCCTATGGCCATGATAAAGCTAAAATTTCTTCTGCATACATAAAATCGCTTAATAAAAATCCAGATGGTAAACTTATCCTCGTCACGGCTATCAATCCCACACCGGCTGGAGAAGGCAAAACAACAACAACAGTTGGATTAAGTGATGCTCTTAATCTTATTGGTAAAAAAACAATAGCTACCTTGAGAGAACCGTCTTTAGGTCCCTGTTTTGGTGTAAAAGGTGGTGCTGCTGGTGGGGGTTATGCGCAAGTCATTCCAATGGATGACCTTAATTTACATTTTACCGGTGATTTTCATGCTATTACAGCTGCTCATAATCTTCTTGCCGCAATGATAGATAATCATCTTTATTGGGGAAATGCTCTAAACATTGATCCACGTCGCATTGTTTGGAAACGCGTTCTTGATATGAATGACCGTGCATTGCGTGATATCGTTATTTCATTGGGAGGCATAACAAATGGCTTTCCACGCCAAACAGGTTTTGATATTACTGTTGCATCAGAAATTATGGCGCTTCTTTGTCTCTCTGAAAATTTAGAAAACCTTACACAAAGACTCAAAAAAATTATTGTTGCTTATCGTTATGATAAAACGCCCATCACCGTTTCTGATCTCAATGCGGAAGGTGCAATGGCAGTTCTTCTCAAAGATGCTATACAACCCAATCTCGTACAGACAATTGAAAATAACCCTGTTCTCGTTCATGGAGGACCTTTTGCTAATATTGCTCATGGCTGCAACTCAGTTATAGCAACAAAAACTGCTTTAAAACTCGCTGATTATGTTGTCACAGAAGCAGGATTTGGAGCCGATCTTGGAGCAGAAAAGTTTTTCGACATCAAATGTCGGCAAGCAGGTATTGTACCAAATGCTACCGTGATCGTCGCAACTATTCGTGCATTAAAAATGAATGGTGGTGTGGATAAAAATAACCTAACAGAAGAAAATATCACCGCTTTAGAAAAAGGAGCAGCTAATCTTTTACGACACATAAAAAATATGAAGCACTACGGTATTCCTTGTGTTGTGGCTATCAATCATTTTGACAGCGATCGCGATGCCGAAATAAAAACATTACAGAAAATAGTTGCAACAACTGGACACAAAGCTATTATCTGTAAGCATTGGGAACAAGGTGGGAAAGGCGCTATAGAACTTGCACAAGAACTCGTTACCTTGATTGAAGAAAAAAAATCTCATTTTAAGATTCTCTATCAAGATGATATTCCCCTCGTTCAAAAAATTAATTGTATTATAACAAAGCTATACGGTGGGCGTGGCGCCATTATCTCAGCCCCTATTCTCAAACAACTTGAATCTTGGGAAAAAGAAGGTTTTGGCGCCTACCCTATTTGTATGGCAAAAACACCTTATTCTTTTTCTGCTGATCCCAAGCAATATGGTGCGCCTGTTGATTTTGAAATTCCCGTACGAGAAGTTCGTCTCTGTGCGGGAGCCGGCTTTATCGTTGTCATTTGTGGAGATGTTATGACCATGCCTGGACTACCCCATTATCCCACGGCTGAAAAAATTTATCTTGATGAAAATGATCAAATACAAGGACTTTCATGAGTTTATAATCATGAACTCTATCATTCATTATAAAAAGCATTTTATTACAAAAAAAATAGAATTTTTAAAAGCGATATAGACAAATGTCTTATTTATATGATATAAGTTTTTGTCCTTTTGGATATGCCTTTAAAAGGACGTAGGTTTTCCTATTATTTGTGACACTGAAAAAAGCAGGATAAATAGTGCAAGTACTCGTTCGTGATAATAATGTTGATCAAGCGCTCCGCGCGTTGAAGAAAAAGATGCAGCGTGAAGGTATCTTCCGTGAAATGAAAATGCGTAGTTATTATGAGAAGCCATCTGAGAGGCGTGCTCGTGAAAAGGCTGAGGCTATTCGTCGTACACGTAAGCTTGCTCGTAAGCGTGCACAAAGAGAAGGTTTTGTTAGTAACGGACGAACTGTTGCGGTGAAGTAGTATGCTTTTGTGTATGCGTTATCAAAATGGCATGAATTGTATTGTAAATAGGCTATCAGAGATTTTGTACTTATAGAATATTGTAAATGAATTTTTCTCATAAGGCGTGTGTTATAGTATTTAGAATTATCTGAGCATAATGGGTGTTTTGGGTTTATAAATGTAGTGATTTTTACTCCACTCTTCGGCATTTCAAGCACTGCATAACAAACTGCAGTTCGGTTCTTTAAATCGACTTATTGCTGTACAAAATTAAGGAGAGAGTACTGGATATTTTGTAATGGCATTTTGCTATAGTTTTTCATCTCTCAAATAGCTCTTTCTTATGTACCGCTCACGTGCTGGTTTTCTTTTTTTCTATTAAAATATTCTGCATCTTTCGAAAATTCTAGATTATATTGCAAAGCACAAATCACTATTGTAATATGCGATTATGTATGTGTAGAGATATGATATCAAATACATAATCCTCGTTCCCTTCACTTATATAACGAAATGATTCCATAATTTTCGATATCTCTTGATTTTATCCCTTTACAAAGGGAAGAATTTTAACCACTGCATTACAGCTTGGTTTTTCTTGATAAATTTCTTCCCCTCATCAATTATGTTATTCACCTCATAGCGTATCGAGCAAACCTTCCCCTTAATATTTCATTTAATTTTCTTTTTCTCTAACTCAGTATAAAAGAAAATTGACAATAAACAAAGAAACCACTGTGATTTTAATATGTGTGAATATGTGCCTTATCTTATCATTTTTTATGAAAATATTTTTACAATTTAAATAACGATTAAAATGTATAAAATATTGATTTATTATTATAAATAAGCGTTTTTCATATTAAATAATAACTATGAATACCGTAAAGCTCTCATCATACACCCTCTCATATTGAATCAATCAAGATTATCTTCTTGTACATCATAAGCGGGATTCGTATGCAAATAGAATAAAAGCTATTTAAGAAAAAACAAAAAGGCTTCTTATGAACACCATAAATAATAGGAACTGCATAACATTGAAAGCTGGTAAATAGAACGATGGAGCCAGCTTATCTACCATACGAATAAGCATTATCATGGCATAAAATTATAATGTAGCAAATTTTATAAAGTGGATTATCACGAAAAAGTATCCTGTTAGCCCTTCATATATCAATCTACTCTACAATGCTGCTCATATTTTTACGCTTAACTGTTTTTATTTACCGTATTATTTTGTTCATTCAAAACTCTTTTCAAGCCACACAATAATCCCTTTACTGAACAGCTCTTTGTTCATAATATGCATACATGCACTTTTACTTCGAGAAACAAACTTAGAAAAGAGATGTAATACTTTAGCCCTAATTTCCTGTACACTTTACTGTTTTATCACGCGCACAGCTACATAAAAATCCAATGTTTATTTATATCTACCCCCTCATAAACAAGATAAGCACTAAGAAATACAAACCTTTTGTTTTCCTTATTTTGATATTTTTGTAGCAATTTTTTCATCGTTTAGATCTCTTTAACGAGCAGCGTGTTATACTTTTTATCAGTTTCCAGTCTTATCTTTCAGATTTTAAATTTCCAATATATGATGAAATAAAGGAGTTCGATGTGCAAAGTTCTCGTTGGTTTCGCGTTTCAATACTCGCATCATGTATCTTAATAGCAACAGTCATTGTATTAGTTTCACCTCATTTGTTGCATGCACAAACATTTAATCAAAATTTAGGGCCCAGTGGTTTACCACTTCCGCGATTTGCTTCGATTAAACCTACCCGTGTTAATGTACGCGTCGGACCAGGAAGCAACTATTCTATCATTTTTACCTACCAAAAGAAGGGGTTACCTATTGAAATCATCCAAGAATATGATCAATGGCGCAAAATTCGTGATGCAGAAGGTGATGAGGGGTGGGTGTATCAATCGCTTTTATCGGGAAAGCGAACTGCTATAACTATTCCATGGCAAAAAGATAAAACAAAAAGGCTGATGCTACGAAAAAAACCCACCGACAACGCAGAACTTGTGGCGGAAGTAGAACCTAACGTCATTGGTAATATCCGCCAATGTGATGGACAATGGTGCGAACTAAACATTAATAATACACGCGGATGGCTTCAACAATCCCAGTTATGGGGAATCTATCCTGATGAAAAAATAAAAGGTTGGTGAATGCTTAAACGCATCAAATTTAATTTTTATTCCTCATTGAACATGCTCACTCCCTATCACAAGATTGATTTTTTGGTTTCAATCGCACGATCAAATCAACATGTGAAATTTCCATACCTTTTGGTGGCTCAGGCAAATTTCTAATAATGGGAGCTTCTTCCAAATTGCATGGAATATCAAGAATACGATTTTCGCCTTCTATATAAAAATGGTAGTGATCAGAAGTATTGGTATCAAACCAAGTTTTCGAACCTTCTACGGCAATAATACGTAATAATCTCGCTTCCGTAAATTGATGAAGCGTATTATAAACTGTTGCTAAAGATACAGGAACGCCTGCCCTCACCGCCTCCTCATAGAGCTCTTCAGCAGTAACATGACGATTTCCCTGAGAAAAAATCATATGTGCAAGTTCTAACCGCTGACGTGTTGGACGCAAACCATTTTGACGCAAACGTTTTTCTAACATAGAAATGGAATAATATTGCACAACTTTTCTACACTCTTTTGTGGACTGTTGCTCTTCATTCATATCAAAATTATCTGCACTCACTGACATATTACAAACCAAAATATATTTCTGTGTAAATAAGATCAAAATACAAAAAAATGCGAATAATGTGATGTAATCTTGTATTTCATTTTTAAATAATTACCTATGCAGAATACATAAAAAAGGGACTTTGTCATTAAAAATGATATAAAATCATTTCCCTCTCTTTAAAATTTGCTCTAAAAGTAGGTTCGGGAAAAGCGCAGAAATAAAGATATATGCAAATAAATGGAGTAACAATGGCTAAACAAAAGTCTCACTACACTTATGAAGAGCTTCTAAGCTGTGCTCGCGGTGAAATGTTTGGTAGAGGTAATGCGCAATTGCCGGCACCGCCAATGTTGATGATTCATCGAATCACTCAAATTAGCGAAACTGGTGGTGAATACGATAAAGGGATGGTTCGTGCCGAATTTGACATTACACCAGACCTGTGGTTCTTTGATTGTCACTTTATAGGTGATCCTGTCATGCCAGGATGTCTTGGACTGGATGGTATGTGGCAATTAACAGGTTTTTTTCTTGGTTGGCTAGGCGAACCAGGGAAAGGAAGAGCGATATCAACAGGTGAAGTAAAGTTATCAGGTATGATAACTCCACAAACCAAACTTCTTGAATATGGAATAGATTTCAAGCGTATTCGGCGTGGAAATTTAGTCTTAGGAATAGCTGATGGGTGGCTAAAAGCAGATGGAGAGACTATTTATAAAGCGAATGATTTACGCGTTGCTTTATTTAAAGAAGATTGAACGTTATTTTCATTCAGAAAGAATTTTTTACTATTCTGTATGGAACAAGGAGGTATAAATGCGTCGAGTTGTTGTAACCGGAATGGGAATTGTCTCCGCGATTGGAAATGGGCCCCAAGCTGTTTTAACCAGTTTACGTGAAGCAAAATCCGGAATTTCTTACGCACCTCAATACGCCGAATTAGGCTTTCGTAGCAGAGTTTATGGAAAACCCGATATTAATATAGAAGAGCTCGTAGATCGACGTGCTCTCCGTTTTCATGGACGTGGAACAGCATGGAATCACATTGCTATGGATCAAGCAATCTTAGATGCTGGTCTAGAGCCTCATGAAGTATCAAACGAACACACGGGTATTATTATGGGCTCTGGAGGTTCTTCAACTCAATCAATCGTAGAAGCTGCTGACATTACACGTCAAAAAGGTCCCAAACGTGTTGGACCTTTTGTTGTCCCTAAAGCGATGAGTTCTACAGCATCTGCAACACTGGCAACTTTCTTTAAAATAAAAGGGGTAAACTATTCAATCTCTTCAGCTTGTGCTACTTCCAATCATTGTATTGGTAATGCTTATGAAATGATCCAATATGGTAAACAGAAGCGCGTCTTTGCCGGTGGCTGCGAAGATTTGGATTGGACACTCTCTGTTTTATTCGATGCGATGGGCGCTATGTCTAGCAGATATAATGACATCCCTCAAAAAGCTTCGCGTGCTTATGATGTCAATCGTGATGGTTTTGTCATTGCTGGAGGAGCTGGCGTTTTGGTCCTTGAAGATCTAGAACTTGCTAAAGCACGTGGTGCAAAAATCTATGGAGAAATCGTTGGATATGGAGCTACATCCGATGGACATGATATGGTCGCCCCATCAGGAGAGGGAGCAGAACGGTGCATGCGCATGGCCCTTGCAACTGTCAATAATAAAATTGATTACATTAATCCCCATGCAACAGCAACCCCTGTTGGTGATCCTCCTGAAATAGAAGCTATCCGCCGTATCTTTGGAGAAGGTGATCAATGTCCCCCCATTTCTGCTACCAAATCTCTAACAGGACATTCCTTGGGAGCAGCAGGTGTTCACGAAGCAATCTATACATTGTTAATGATGAATCATAATTTTATTTGTGAAAGTGCCCATATTGAAGAACTTGATCCAGCTTTTTCTGATATGCCAATCGTTCGTGAACGACGTGATCATCAACAACTGAATACCGTATTGTCAAATACTTTTGGCTTTGGCGGTACCAATGCAACACTAGTTTTCCAACGCTATGTATAAACGAAAGTGCTTAGTAATTGAAAAAAGTACGGTCTTACGGAGAATAATATGAAAGGTTTGATGGAGGGCAAACGCGGCCTTATTATGGGAATTGCGAATGACCATTCAATTGCTTGGGGTATTGCCTGTCAACTCGCGCAAGCAGGAGCTGAATTAGCATTGACTTATCAAGGAGATGCTTTCGGAAAACGTGTTCAGCCCCTAGCCGATAAACTTGGCTGCAAATTAGTGCTAGAGTGCGATGTTGAAAAAATTGAAAATGTTGACTACGTCTTTGAGCAACTTAAAAAAGAATGGGAAACTATTGATTTTATTGTCCATGCCATTGGTTTTTCAGATAAAACTCAGCTAAAAGGGCGTTACGTTGATGTTACAACACGTGAAAACTTTCAACGCACGATGGTGATTTCAGCTTATTCCTTTACTGAAATTGCCCAGCGTGCGGGTAAACTTATGCCCAATGGAGGAACACTTCTAACCCTTACCTATGGTGCTTCACAGCAAGTTGTCCCTAATTATAACATCATGGGCGTTGCTAAGGCTGCTTTAGAAGCTATGGTACGTTATTTAGCAGCGGACTTTGGTCCTCAAAATATCCGCGTCAATGCAATTTCAGCTGGTCCTGTTAGAACCTTAGCAGGTAATGGTATTGCAGCTGCACGGGCAATATTTTCACATCAACGCCGTAATGCCCCATTACGTCGTACCGTGAATATTCATGAAATTGGAAGATCTGCTCTTTATCTACTCTCTGATTTATCATCAGGCGTTACAGGTGAAATCCATTATGTTGATTCAGGCTATAACATCATGTCTATGCCAATACTTGAAGAACTGAAAAAAAGTGACGATGCCCAAGAAGGATAAAAATCATCACATTAAAAAAATAAAATTAATCATACGCATAGTACTTTAGTCGCGTATTGAGTGCTTCTTCTGCATTATAATGGTATATTAGCTCATAAAAATATGATGTAAGGAACGTATGTAGATGTTTGTAAGAGTAAGTAAACACAAAACAAAGTGTATGACGCCCGTTGTTTCGCAAATTATTTTATAAAAAACCGGAATACTTCTTCAGTTCATTTTAGTTAAATTTTGTGTTTTATGACGTTATTTACCTTACTAAAGCAGGCGTTTTTACTGTTGCCTGTAGATTAATATCCACCCCTCATGCCGATATAGTTTGAGACAGAAATTAGGAGTATGGAAACCCTTAGCTTTTGTATATTAAATTAAAGAAAATATTGCCTATCGTTTGATTTATCCTTGATAACGTAAATACAACCTAATTTAGGAAGAATATGAAGGCATAAAGAAATCAATCATTAATTTTATCATCCTTCATTGACAATATATTGATTTATAATAATAATTTTCTGTTTTGTAAGTTAAATGATAGACCTGAATGTTGTAAGATACTCTTATTTCAAACCTGTTTATCTTGAATCAATCAAACCCATTCCCTTGCACGTCAAAAGCGGGGCTGACGTGTGAGTAAAAACTGTACAAGAAAAGATTAAAAATAGCTCTTATGAACCATCTTTAAGTTCTAAGGCGGTCGCAACATTGGGGGATGACAAATATAATGATGGTGCCAAATTGCTTCTCCATAAGCGTAAAGATGGGGGTGCTCAATGGATTTACCGTTAATACCCTTCAATGAGTGTCATCGTGAAATACGTTTGGGTACCTTGAGAAACGTTTCTTTAAAACAAGCCCGTTAATGTGTAACCCTATAGTGCTCTGTTCTTCGCGAAGGACGTGACCCTATTAAAGAACGCAATAAACAAAAACGCGAGGCAATGCGTAATCTCCATTCTTTAATGAGATTTTACGGTTTTTAAAAGCATATACATCAATATTTTTTTAATAACGGCGATTACGCCTTACATCACACTCTTGTTTTGCACGTTCTTTAATAGAAGGCATAACTAATGCATCAGGTAAAGTAAAACACCCTAAAATACTATTTCTGTTGCTCATTCACCTACTTTTTTAAAAAGGCATCTCTCAATGCATGCAATTCCATTTCACAACGATATCCGTGAATATATAATTAAAATCTCTGTGAAGTATACAACAGCCTTTTGACACCATAATCTTGACGTTTATGCGGATAATAAAGCCAACACCATCATTTTACTTGCTAAATCCTAATGTTGCAATATCCCTTGACATTTGAGATAATTCATTAGAAGTATTTTTATTCCTTTTTTAAATAACTTTTATCCACATGCCACCCCATTTGTAACAAGTAAATGATTTTGATTAATTCAATATAAAAACACAATAAATTATGAATGTAGATTAACCTCTTATTTTTGTAATCACATCATTTTTTAGTTTAAGTGAGAACCATAAATACAATAACATTATTTCAATTTCAGACTTTTACATTTAGAATTAAAAAAAACGTCTCTTGCATATACAATGTAGAATTGACATGTGGGAAAAGAAAAAGCGTAAATATCATTACTAAAACATCTCAAACACCAAAAGTAGTAGATAATATTGTATAATAGCAATGATATTTCTAGCCTATACCTACCATAAATATGCTCCTGCTTTCCAATGCATCTCTTCTATTATTCTGTTTGCAAATATCATTGCGAGATAAGTGTAAAATAAAAATATCTCTTTAATTAACCTTACATCAACATGTGTAAGTAGAAACAATATAATTTATTTTCAAAGAAATGAATTAGACAAGAGTCAAAGCTTTTATATTTCAGCCATATTTTATAGAGAATCGAATATATGAATCTGTCAATTCGCTGCAATATGATTACAATCATCAATACAATCTATTTTATATTTCTATCATAGCATATTTCTATTTTTTATGATTGGAATTATTTAGAAACACCGGATATCAATATATTTCGTCCTTGAGAGTGCGGCTTAGTAATGCATTAGCCGCTTCAGTTATGTTTTTACCACAATAGAGAATTTGATAAATTTCTTCTACAATTGGCATCTCCACCCCAATACGTTGTGCTAATGTATATACTTCCTTGGTATTTAAGTATCCTTCCACAATTTGACCAATTTGTTTTTCCGCTTCTTTTATATCTACTCCTTCACCAAGAAGTATTCCAAAACGGCGATTACGCGACTGATTATCAGTACATGTCAAAACCAAATCACCTAAGCCTGTCATTCCCATAAATGTGGCAAGCTTAGCACCCATAGCCCCCCCTAAACGACTGATTTCAGCTAGTCCTCGTGTGATAAGAGCTATTCGTGCATTTGCCCCAAAACCTATGCCATCTGATATTCCTGCACCAATAGCAATAACATTTTTGACTGCCCCCCCTAATTGAACACCAATCATATCTGAACTTTTATAAACTCTAAAACTTTTGTCACAATGAAAAAGTTGCTGCAATTCTTTACCAAACTCAACATCAGAAGCTGCTATCGTCATTGCAGTAGGCCAACCAATAGCTAGTTCTTGAGCAAAAGTTGGTCCAGAAAAAACAGCTAAAGGAATTTTTTCACCTAAAATCTCACGAGCAACCTCTTGTAAGAAACGTCCAGTCCCATGTTCTAAACCTTTTGTAGCCCAAATAACGCGTGAATGCTGATCTAAATAAGGCTGAATATTATACAAGACTTGATGAAATACATGGCTTGGAACAGCGATTAATATATTGTGACTTGCCGTTATTGCAATTTCAAGGGAAGCTTCAAGTAATAAATTTTCAGGAAATTGAATATCGGGTAAATATACTTGATTACAACGTTGTTCCTGTAATTCTTTGATATGTTGAGGACTATATCCCCAAAGTAAAACATTATGACCATTACGGGCAAGAGCTATCGCTAATGCAGTACCAAAAGAACCAGCACCTATAACTGTCATTGCAACGGTTTTCATTAAATTTTCTAATTATTCTCTAAATTTTTGATTTCAATTGCATATTATTATTACAAATAATTTTAATGCTATCTTTAATATAAATTCTTTAAATCTAAAAATATTACTGCTTCATAGCTTTTTTATCTCACACAATATAAAAACTTGTTGCGCACATTCTCTTTCTTTGTAGTAAAATTTTACAAACATCACTTTTTGTATATTCTACAGATAGCTATTTGTCTCAAAAATTAAAGATTGACTAAATACCCCACAGACTTTCTCTTTTAAATTAAAAGTATATTCAAAACCATGGTACTCATTCAACCGATATCTTGTACTTAGCCCTTTTTATATCCTACGAATCCCTGCAATGACACCTGTAAGAGCCGATACATGCCGCATCAGCTCCACAGATATTTCAAACAACTACTCTACAGGAGATTGCGTACTTGGTACTTTCTCCATTGGCACTTCTGAGCCAGGAATCTGATCTACAGGAGAATGCGTACTTGGTACATGCTCCATTGGCACCTCTGAGCCAGGAACCTGATCTACAGGAGAATGCGTACTTGGTACATGCTCCATTGGCACCTCTGAGCCAGGAACTTGATCTACAGGAGAATGCGTACTTGGTACATGCTCCATTGGCACCTCTGAGCCAGGAACCTGATCTACAGGAGAATGCGTACTTGGTACATGCTCCATTGGCACCTCTGAGCCAGGAACCTGATCTACAGGAGAATGCGTACTTGGTACATGCTCCATTGGCACCTCTGAGTCAGGAAATTGATCTACAGGAGAATGCATACTTGGTACATGCTCCATTGGCACCTCTGAGCCAGGAATCTGATCTACAGGAGAATGCGTACTTGGTACATGCTCCATTGGCACCTCTGAGCCCTGTATCTTTTCTGGTTGTTTTCTTACGGATATATCTTTGTTTGATAACGGCTCAGATACTGAAGAACCATCTCTACTTGATATTTCCGGTTCAATAACACGTCCTGAGCCACCCATCATATTATAATTCAAATGAGAAATAGCCCACCATGTACCCCCAATAATAATAAAAACACAAATAGCAGCAAACCATAACGCATTTAAATTCCACTTGGCATCTGGACCAGAACTCAAGTGTAAAAAGAAAACAATTTGTACTACAATCTGAATAATCGCCATCCCAATAAGATATGCAACTTTTGTACTGACTGCCCAACTTTCCATCATTCCATACATCACAGGAATAAAAGAACCCAAGGTGAAAAATACAGCCAGAATAAAACCGACCAAATAGGAACCAGTACTGGGACCATGTGTTTCATTTTGCATGCTCATCACAACGCTCCTAATAGATAAACCATGGTGAAAACACCAACCCATACAATATCAAGTAAATGCCAAAAAATGGAAAGGCACGCTAAACGTGTTTTATTATCCTGATCCAAACCATTACGACGAAGATGACAAAACATCACGACCATCCAAAGAAGACCAACACTCACGTGAAGACCATGGGTGCCAACCAAAGCAAAAAATGCTGACCAATAAGCAGAAAGTATCTCCCGTCCAAAAAGCTGTAAACCTGTTGCAGGATCAATACCCGCATAAGCATTTGGATCGAAATAAAAAACCTCACTCAAAAGTTCATGAAATTCGTAAAGTTCCATACCAATGAAGCAACACCCCAATACAAAGGTAATAGCCATCCATAAACGCACACCACTGATGTTATTTTTATGTGCTTGTACCATTGCAAAGCCATAAGTGACGGATGAAAACAACAAGAAAGCAGTCTCAACCAAAACAAACTTTAAATCTATAAACTCACTGCCCGCTTTACCACCACCATAAGAAGCAGAAAAAACAGCAAAACTTGAAAACAGTGTCGAAAACAGGATTAAGTCTGAAAGAATATAAACCCAAAAACCAAACGTCATTACCGAGCTACTATCGTGGTGAAGTTCATCTATAGTACTCGCGTTATTCATTGTTACAGCACTCATACTGTCACTCCTTGTTCTTTAAGAACAGCCGTAAAGGCATCTTCAGTTTTTTGCACTTCTTCAGCTGGAATATAGTAACCATGATGATCACCTGTTAATGAATGACACACAAGCGTTGCAATAAAACCAATCAGTCCAACAGCAGCAAGCCACCAAATATGCCAAACAAGTGCAAAACCAACAACTAATAAGAAGAATCCCGCAATAATTCCAGCCGATGTATTCGACGGCATATGAATTTTTGTGAATCCACTTGTCGGACGTTGATAACCACTTTTCTTCATATTCCAATAAGCATCATCAGACTGTATCTTTGGAAGGAGGGCAAAATTGTAGGCAGGAGGCGGTGAAGAGGTAAACCATTCAAGTGTACGTGCATCACCCCAAGAATCATTCAACGTTACCGGTAGGTGACCTTTATGCTTAATACCATACCAAATCGCCAAAACAACCTGTAACACAAAACAAAGGATACCAAGCAAGATAATAAAAGCACCTAGAGCAGCAATAATAAACATCGGCTGCCAACTAGGTTCCATGTAATGCTGGAGACGACGTGTTGCACCCATTAAACCAAGCGCATAAACAGGGAAAAACGCAAGGTAAAAACCAATAAACCAACACCAGAAAGATGCAATACCTAGTATGCGATTTGGTTTATAACCAAAAGCTTTTGGAAACCAAAAAGCAAGCCCTGCTAAATAAGCGAAAACCACACCTCCAATAATTGTATGATGGAAATGCGCTATCAAAAAGAGCGAATTATGAAACTGCCAATCTGCAGGAACAATAGATAATAAAACACCAGTTAACCCACCACCAACAAACGTAAAGATCATTCCCATGCACCAAAGCATTGGAGGCTCAAAGCGAATCCGACCTTTATACATCGTGAGCAGCCAATTAAAGACTTTTACACCTGTTGGAACTGCGATGATCATCGTAGCAATACTAAAGAAGGTATTTACAGCTTCACCACCACCCATTGTAAAGAAATGATGTCCCCAAACAAGAAGCGAAAGAATCAAAATAACCACCATGGCCCATATCATGGAAGTATAACCAAAGAGGCGTTTTGAAGAAAAAGTTGAGACAACTTCAGACACAATGCCAAAAGCAGGAACAACCAAAACATACACTTCAGGGTGACCAAAAACCCAAACATAATTAATCCACACCATTGGATTTCCACCACCAACGTTAGTAAAGAAATTCATGTTCAAATAACGATCACATGCCAAGAGCGCAAAAGCAACAGTTAAGACAGGATAAATAACTACAATAAGAACATTACTGACAAAAGCGCTCCAACAAAAAATAGGCATTTTCATCATTGTCATTCCAGGAGCACGCATTTTAATCATCGTTGCAATAAAATTCACTGATCCCATTGTTGTTGCAATACCAGAAAGCTGAAGAGACCATAAATAATAATCTACCCCTGTATCTGGACTCGTTTGTAATTCTGTAAAAGGTGGATACATCAACCAACCACCACGACCAAAATTACCAACACCTAGGGATATATTAATCAAAATCGCCCCAGCTGCCGTAATCCAAAAACCCAGATTATTTGCAAAGGGAAAAGCAACATCACGCGCACCAATTTGAAGCGGTATAAGATAATTAAAAAGACCAAATAAAATAGGCGTAGCCATGAAAAAAATCATGATCGTACCATGCGCCGAAAAAATTTGATCAAAATGCTCAGGAGGTAAATAACCTGCTGTTTCACTCCCAAGAGCTAAAGCTTGATGCGTTCGCATCATAAGTGCATCCGCAAAACCGCGAACAAGCATAATAATTCCAAGAACTATATACATTATGCCTATGCGCTTATGGTCAACAGTTGTAATCCAATTTCGCCATAAAATTCCCCACCACCCAAGCGCTGTCAGAGCAACGACAGCAATTAAACCAACCAAAACAATCGCAATACATGTATACAAAACGATCGGTTCATGTGCAAGCGCATGAAAAGCACCTGCCGTAGGATCTGTAAGTCTTCCAAACATTTCTCAACCCATTTCAAATGAAATTTAAGTTTAAAAGAAACCTTATATTAAAAATATTAAAAGGGCTCTTTCTCTATTGACCCTTTAAATAACATCAGGATCAAATACTGAACACAGTGCACCCCATAGCGTCTGAGCAGCAGCACGTTTCATTAAATCTTCATTACACACCGTATTTTCATCGACACATCGATTAACAACACGATAGTAAAGCCGCTTCTCAACAGGTGCAAAATAACGAACTTCAGCATCTTTTTCCTTCGCAGCAATATCACCCATACGAGGCGCAATAGAAAGTTGACGATAAGATGTACGATCAAGTACTCGACCATTAGCCCGAGCTTTTACAATCCAATCCTCAAAATCCCGCGAAGACACAGAATGCCACTTAAACCGCATACCCGAAAAACCATCACCACTGTAATTTGCTGAGGTCCCTTTGAATACCCCTTGTTCTTCAGCGACCAAATGCAACTTAGCATTCATCTGCGGCATAGCGTAAAGAACCGTACCCAATTTGGGAACCCAAAAGGCATTGACAGAATTCTCTGACGTCAATTGCAATAAAACTTGACGTCCTTCAGGCGCGTAAATTTCATTAATCGATGCAACACCATATTCAGGATAAATAAAAAGCCACTTCCAATCAAGAGCTACAGCATCAATCTGCAATGGCTTTCCTTCACCCACCACCTCTACTGGAAGGGGATTTGTAGGCTCAAGCTTATAGGTATAATAAGTTGTTAATGAACCTAAAACCATTATGATTACAATGGGAATACTCCACATCAACGCTTCAATTTTATTTGAATGCGCCCAATCAGGAGAATAGTCCGCTTTCACATTCGATGCACGATATTTTATAGCTAAAAATACCACACTCACCATTACTGGAATGACAACGCAAAGCATAACAGCCACACAAACAACAATCAAAATTAACTGTTGACGTGCAACATAACCTGATGGCTGTATAACATCAATTTTACAACCAGACAAAAGCAGTGCTCCCCCTAAAATCACAAGCATCTCTAATTGTCTAACAAAGCTTTTCATCTTCATTTACCCCCGTCATACGCACTAAAAATTGTCATAATATAACACCTTAATATTGTACAGATTTGAAAATAATTATCAAGTGAATTCAATGCCAATACTACTCTTATCCAACGTTTGCTCTTTACCTATCACAATTTAATTATTTTGCTTAATTGTTTTGCAATATACTCAAGTGCAAACCGATATCCATCACCTCCACACCCGGTTATGATAGCGTCTACACCTGCAGATGTATAAGAATGGTGACGAAAAGCTTCACGCTGATAAATATGAGATAAATGAACTTCTACTTTCGGCCCTGAAAACATTTTTAGGGCATCGAGAAGTGCAACAGATGTATGACTGTAAGCCGCTGGGTTAATGATCAATCCAGAACTTGCCTCTATTGCTTCTTGTATCCATGCTACTAATTGCCCTTCACAGTTACTTTGATAAAAATTTATTATGATATCATTTTTTTTTGCCCATTCTCTGCATCTTTTTTCAATACCTTCTAGAGTTTCAGTTCCATAAATTCCTGGCTCACGTTGACCTAGAAAATTTAAATTAGGACCATTTAAAATCGTTATTATCTCTGACATAGCAAGCCTTTTCTTTCAGAGTCATCACTTATTAGAAAGATATTTAGCATGTTTTTTACAGCAATAAAGCTCCATTCTTAATCTCAAAAAATTCTGCGCGTCCTTTTAAGGCATCAAATAAAACACGATCTGTTCCTGTCATGAATGTTTGCACAGCTAAATCATCAAGAATATCAAATAAAGCAGCACGTCGATGCGAATCAAGATGAGCAGCCATTTCATCAAGAAGAAGAATGGGAGCCCTTTCCGACATCATACCTGTTAGACGTGCATGACATAAAACTAAACCTGTCAGCAGCGCTTTTTGTTCACCTGTTGAACAAGATGTTGCTGCTATATTCTTATCAGCATAAAAAACCTGCAAATCTGCACGATGTGGTCCTTCTAACGTCCGACCAGCAGCACGATCCATTGCGCGATTATGCCGTAATTGATCACAAAATTGTTCTTCAACTTCAGTTGCTGATATTTCACTAAGAGCTGTTTCTAAAAAACCATCAATTTGCAAAAAAGCTCGTGGAAAAGGTATATGAGACGGCATTTGTGTAAACATGTCATTTAAAAGCCGAATAACATCAACACGCGCCGCAGAAATAGCTGTCGCCAATTCTGCCATTTGCTTTTCTAAAGCATCAAACCAAGCACAATCTTCATTTCCATCCAAAAATAAGCGATTACGTGCACGCATAGCTCTATCATAATCGGCTATGCGACGCCTATGCAAGGGATCAATCGCTAAAACCATACGATCCAAAAAACTACGGCGCTCAAGTGAAGGACCTGTAAAAAGACCATCCATGGACGGTGTTAGGACACTAATATGACAATAATCTGTTAGGCAATCACCTGGTTCATTCACACCATTAATATGGACCTTTCGACTGTTATCGCTAACCTCCAAAGCTGTACCAATCTTTACTTCACCATAAAGAGCACATTCAAGACGTGCAAATACAACGAATCCTTCACCTCCGCCCTCTACAAAGCTAACATCAGAATAAGCAGCACGTCGCAAACCACGACCAGGAGAAAGAAAAGATAACGCCTCTAAAAGATTCGTCTTACCAGCACCGTTATGGCCAGTAAAAACCACATGCTGACCCGAAAAATGAATATTAAAAAAAGAATAATTGCGATAACGTAAAAGCTTCAGCTGCCTCACTGCCACTTTGTGCACACGACTCGCCATGCATTGCAAAACAATTGCCCCTAAACGCGAATAGGCATCAGCACATAGAGCACATCTGCATCATCATTATCACGAATCAGAGCCGGTGCTCCAGCCTCAGCCAACATAAAAACCATCTCATTGCTTGAAAGCTGCCCAGCGATATCCAAAAGATAACGTGAATTAAACCCTATCTCAAGCGGTTCAGATGTGTAAGTTACTGATAATTGATCTTCTGCACTGCCCGAATCAGGACTATTAACGATAAGCTTTAACTGTCCATGCTCAATCGTTAACTTAACTGCACGCCCCCGATCACTTGAAATCGTTGAAACACGATCAACTGCAGAAGAAAAACCCTGCCTATTAACAATTAATTCTTTATCATTTCCAAGAGGGATGACGCGCTGATAATCTGGAAATGTTCCATCAATTAACTTTGATGTAAAAATAACAGAACCCACAGAAAAACGAATCTTTGTCTCTGAAAGCTCTATACATACATCACCATCATTTTCTTCTGAAAGAAGTTTCTGCAACTCTCCTACAGTTTTACGGGGAACAATAACACCGGGCATTCCCTCAACTCCTGAAGGAGCTTCCATCTCAACTTGTGCCAAACGATGACCATCCGTTGCAACCAAACGCAGTTTCAAAACACCATCATTAACAACATGGAAGTAAATACCATTAAGATAATAACGGGTTTCTTCAGTAGAAATAGCAAATTGTGTACAATCAAGTAAACGCCTTAACCCTGATGCCGATAGAGAAAAGCGATAACCAAACTGCCCAGGAAGTGACTCTGGAAAATCTACCTTCGGAAGACATTGAAGCTGAAAATGTGCACAACCCGAAACAACAGATATTGTACTTGCTTGATTTTCATCAACGGATAATACAACTTCACTGCCATCACTCAGTTTCCGAATAATATCATAAAGCAAATGTGCTGGAACAGTTATTGCTCCAGCTTGTTCAACATTTACCGTAAAAGATTCTGTAACCTCTAAATCAATATCTGTTGCCTTTAACTGCACACGACCATTTTCTGCATCAATCAGCACATTCGATAAAATAGGAACAGTATTACGGCGCTCTACCACACGATGAACACGACCTAGAGACTTGAGAAATTGACTGCGATCAACTGTAATGCGCATAAAAGCCTCGTATGATTTACCAAAAACTATAAGAATTCTTTAGAATTAAAACGACAGATCCTCTTTAAAGAATCGCCTAATAGAGTTTATTAAACCTCTCTTAAAATGACAAGCCACTACTGCATAAGAAAAAACAAATCCTTTTATTAAATCCTTTAAAGTTTCTCCAAAGAAAGAAACGATAAACATTATACAGCCTGTTCTCCAATCAACCGCTTAAGCAATTCAAGTTCCTTAGCTAAGGTCTGATCACCACAAACCAAATCTTCAATTTTACGCACAGCGTGTAAAACTGTTGTATGATCACGCCCACCAAAACGGCGTCCAATTTCTGGTAATGAGCGAGGAGTTAATACTTTTGCTAAATACATCGCAACTTGCCGTGGCTTCACAACCGTACGTGTTCGGCGATTAGACAACAAGTCCTGTTTAGAAACATTATAATGGCGCGCTACCGTACGCTGAATTTCTTCAATCCGAATTCGCTTAGGTTCTCCAGGACGTGTCAAGTGACCTAATAACTCATCAATCCGTTCTAAAGATAAATTAGACTCAAAAGATTGACGAAATAACAACTGATTAAATGCTCCTTCAATATCACGTCCCGACCCTAAAACCGTTTTGGCAATATATTCCAAGATATCATCAGAGATTGATATCATGCCATCATCTTGTTGTGCCACCTTTAACCGCTGGCGCAACATTTGTAAACGCATTTCATAATCTGGTGCTTCAATTTCAAGTGCGACCCCTCCTTGAAGACGAGATCGAACGCGAAGATCAAGCGATTCTAATTCTGCTGGTGGACGATCTGCAGCGACAACAACTTGTTTTGCACTATCAAGCAACATATTAAGCAAATGGCAAAACTCATGTTGTATCGACTTTCCCTGCAAAAACTGCATATCATCAATAATCAAAAGGTCGATATCGCGAAGCTGTTCTTTAAAAGAAAGAGCATCATTATCACGAATAGCTGTTGCAAAACGCCACATAAAGTATTCAGCAGTTAAATAAATAACACGTGCAGATGTTAAACGCTTCAATGCAGAAGCCGCAATCGCTTGAAGCAAATGTGTTTTTCCCAAACCAACAGATGCATGAATAAAAAGAGGATTAAAACGCAAAGCGCTTTTATGCCCCTCCGCAATTGAACGTGCAGCCGCTAAAGCAACACGATTAGAAGCCCCCTCAACAAAACTTTCAAAAGTATAGCGAGAATCAAGTGGAGATCCAAAAACCCCAGTCTGAGAACTCTTGACTGAATGCTCTGCACAACTCTCAACAAAAGATGAAGCCGCCTGCTCCTGCAACACAACAGAAGGTGCACTTGTTTTACAAATGACTTCTCTTGAAACACGTTCCATACCGCGAACAATGACTTCAACACGAAGAATCGCCGAATTCTCTTGCTTCCATAAATGAGTCAAAAGAGAACCATAGTGATTATTAATCCATGAACGCAAAAAAGCAGTAGGAACAGAAAGCTTTACAAGAGTATGACTATATTCAGCAAGCTTTACACGACCAAACCAACTGGTATAAGCCTCAACACCAACCTGCACCTTTAATTGTGCCATAACACGGACAAAAGCCGCCGCACCTTCCTCCTCTGAAACAAGAGAGGGATCTATAGAAGCATTTTTACAAACAGTCCCCTCACCACCCATTATCCTATTCTTTATTATATTCTCTGCCGGCAGAATGTTCACCGAAACCCTTTTAAAGGAACTAGCTTTAGAGTTCAATTTATCCACCATCTTTCATCCTGATAAAAACAAAATTCTGTCCTGCCAAACAGCTAAAATAAACCTAGCGAAGGCAAAACGCCCTACCCCCAATAAGATTCCTCATCCTCCCCTAGGGTAGCCTCATTACAACCCCATTAACAAAGATGACCAATAAGATTTACTTGCACTCAACCGATATGATCCACCCTTCTAAAATGGTAAACATACCAATCATGAAAACTAAAAAACCATCAGAAAACCTATCCAACACAAAAGCTTCGAAAAGCCTAAACCAAAGCATCTTGTATCCAACAAAATACAGGATAATGCGCTGATATGACCCCTTCATGCTTTTTAGTCCTCATAGGAACCATACAAAACAGCAGAGGTAAAATGCAAGAGGTCAAAATACAATCAAAAGCCCCCAAAAAATGCTTTTAAAATGCTTATATCAATGAGGAATGAGAAAAATAATTGATTCAACTCATTTTTTTTCCGAATTTCTTAACAATTAAAGAATCTCTTCAGATTAAAAAAAAAAAAAATAAAATGCTTGACAAAAAAGACTCTGTAAAAATCCACAAAGCTTGTGGATAACCTTACTCCCTCTATAAACTTTCTCTCCTTTTTAAAGAAGAGAATCGTTGTCGATTCTTATTTTCAATGGAAGCTTTTTGAAACAAAAAACAAAAAGCCAGTGTCCTTACGGATACTGGCTTGTTTCCCAATAAAAAAGAAAAAGCTTAAACGCTGAAAGCCTTCAAACGTTTAGCTAAACGCGATACTTTCCGTGCAGCAGCATTTTTATGAAAAACCCCTTTAGAAACCGCACGCATAATCTCAGGCTCAAAATTCTTAAATGCAATTTCTGCACACGCCTTATCGCCACCAGCTAAAGCATCATCAAACTTACGCATAAAAGTACGAACGCGTGAACGGCGGGCCCTATTAACCTGTGTGCGTGCTGCAACCTTGCGCACCGCTTTTTGAGCAGAAGGTGTATTCGCCATAAATATAATCTCTCTTTCAATACCTCGGTAAAATGAGTCTCAATAACAACTCTACTAACAAAAGCAAAACTATAAAGTTGCTTATAACTGTATGGCTTATAGCGCAATCTCAAAGCCAACGTCAATTAAATTTTCAAAGATAGAGATAAAAAACGAAGCCAAAATCTTTTATCTGCAACTTTATAGTTCTATAGTTTAAAGACACTCCTCAACAAACAAAGGTATTTAAACGGCTAGCTTACGCAAGACATATTGCAAAATTCCACCATGATGTAAATAATCCAGCTCATCTTCAGTATCAACGCGGCATAACAATGGAACAGTTTTTACCGTACCATCAGAAAAAGTAATTGTCGCTAATGTCTTTTGACGAGGTTTCAAGTTATGAATCCCTTCAATTGTCACCTTTTCATCTCCCTTTAAGCCTAAAGATTTCCAACTTAGCCCCTCCTCAAAGACAAAAGGGACAATGCCCATACCAACAAGATTAGAGCGATGAATCCTTTCAAAAGACTGCACAATCACTGCTTTTATACCAAGAAGATTGGTACCTTTGGCTGCCCAATCACGTGATGATCCATTCCCATATTCAATACCGGCCAAAACGACAAGCGGAACACCTTCTTGTTTATACACCATTGCTGCATCGTAAATGGTTTGTTCTACTGCTGACGGATAATGAACCGTATACCCTCCTTCTTGACCATTTTCTCCTAGCATGAAATTACGAATGCGAATATTGGCAAAAGTCCCACGAACCATAACTTCATGATTCCCACGACGTGTTCCATACTGATTAAAATCCCCTACTTTAACACCATGATCCATTAAATACTTTCCTGCAGGAGAAGCTGCCTTAATGGAACCTGCAGGAGAAATATGATCTGTCGTGATTTTATCACCAAATAAACCTAAAATCCGTGCATCCTTAATATCTGGTAAGGCATTAGGAGTTTTCTGCATATCATCAAAATAAGGTGGATTGCGTACATAGGTAGATTGTTCATCCCAAGAATAGGTAGAACCCGTAGGGATCTGAACTTTTTGCCAATTTTCATCTCCCTTAAAGACATCTGCATATTTTTCAGCAAAAACCTTACGCGTCACATTTTCTTCGATAAATTCCTGTATTTCTTGAGAAGTTGGCCAAATATCTCTCAAGTAAATCGGTTGACCATCTGAATCTTCACCAAGAGGCTCCTTGGTTAAATCTTTACACACCGTCCCAATGAGCGCATGCGCAACAACTAACGGTGGTGAAGCTAAATAATTGGCTTGCACATCAGGGGAAACACGCCCTTCAAAATTACGATTTCCTGAAAGAACTGCAGCTGCAATGACACCATTGTCATTAATCGTTTTGGAAATAGCTGGATGCAAAGGACCAGAATTCCCAATACATGTCGTGCACCCAAACCCTACTAAGTTAAATCCTAACGCATCTAAATCTTTTTGTAGACCTGAATTTTGAAGGTAAGCTTCAACGACTTGTGACCCAGGTGCAAGAGAAGTTTTTACCCATGGTTTACTCTTGAGACCTTTTGCTACAGCATTTCGTGCCAAAAGACCTGCTGCAATGAGAACACTTGGATTTGATGTATTCGTACAAGAAGTAATTGCAGCAATCACCACATCACCATGACTCAGCGTATATTCTTCACCTTGGACCTGATAGCACTCATCTTGCCCAAACGTTTTTTTATAGTCTTCGACTAATGCTTTCTCAAAACCCTGCCCAACACTTTCCAATGCAATGCGTCCTTCAGGGCGTTTAGGACCAGCCATAGAAGGAACAACGGTTTCCATATCTAATTCAATTGTGTCACTAAAAATAGGATTAGCCCCCATTTCGTCATGCCACATCCCTTGTGCTTTGGAATAAGCCTCCACTAAGGCAATCCGATTTTCATCACGCCCTGTCATATTGAGATAACGCACTGTCTCCTTATCAATTGGAAAAAAACCACACGTTGCTCCATATTCAGGTGCCATATTTCCAATCGTAGCCCGATCAGCAAGCGTCATATGCTCTAAACCAGGACCAAAAAACTCAACAAATTTACCAACAACACCCTTTTGGCGTAACACTTGGGTCACCGTCAACACGAGATCGGTGGCGGTTACACCTTCTTTAAGTTTCCCTGTTAGACGAAAACCAATCACTTCAGGTAACAACATAGAAACAGGTTGGCCTAACATTGCCGCTTCTGCTTCAATACCACCAACACCCCAACCTAAAACACCCAAACCATTCACCATAGTCGTATGCGAATCGGTTCCCACACAGGTGTCAGGATAAACTGTCTCACACCCCTCTTCCTTCTTCATCCACACGCATTGCGCTAAATATTCTAGATTAACCTGATGACAAATCCCTGTTCCTGGAGGAACAACGCGAAAATTTTGAAAGGCTTGTTGCCCCCATTTAAGGAAACGATAGCGCTCACCATTGCGATCATATTCATGCTCAACATTTTCCTTAAAGGCCATGGGATTGCCAAAATCATCAACAATAACTGAGTGATCTATGACGAGATCAACAGGGATGAGAGGATTGATTTTTTCAGCGTTACCGCCAAGTTTGACCATAGCATCACGCATTGCAGAAAGATCAACAACCGCGGGAACACCTGTAAAATCCTGCATAAGGACACGTGCAGGACGGTAAGCAATTTCTGCCCCAGCACTCCCTTTGTCGCTTAACCACTTAGCAACATTGAGGATATCCTCTTTTTTAACCGTTCGACCATCTTCAAATCGCAATAAATTTTCGAGAATAACTTTCATCGAAAACGGCAACCGAGAAATACCTTCAAGTCCATTCTTCTCTGCTTCGATTAAGCTATAATAAGTATATTCTTTGCCACCAACATTTAACGTTCTGCGACAATTAAAGCTATCAATTTGAGTCATGACTGTCCACCCTCATACTAAAAACCACCCAATTTCTAGGAATGAACAACACAAACTACGAGTCAAGGTCGCAGCTTGAGCGCAGACGCAATACCTCCGCTATCCATTTCCCCCTCCACATTCTCATAGGCAAATGCGGAAATCAGCGCTGAAAACCATTCTACACCAGATATTGATGTAAGGCATTCCTTATAGAACTATTTCTAGAACTATTCTAGGTACAATTGCATAAAAAACGTGTTTTTTATTCTATAATGCAATAAAAATATGAAAATAAAAGCAAAATAGGCAATCACATGGTATTATCAGGAAAAAACTTAGCTGCTTACAGAAACGAGGAAATTCTGTTTAAAGGTCTTTCTTTTTGTTTATTTCCACAGCAACTTATGACAATCAGTGGACCAAATGGTATCGGAAAATCAACATTACTCAGAATCATTGTTGGTCTTCTTGAAGCTGCTGAAGGCCATATAATACTTAAAGATCATGAACAAATATACCCTGTCGCACCTGCGTGTCATTATCTTGGTCCTCAAAATGCTATGAAACCTCTCTTATCTGTCATTGATAATTTGCAATTTTGGGCAGAATTTTACGGTCAACACTTACGCTTTGTGCATGAAGCCCTTGCCGATATTGGTCTTTCTGATCTTGAACATTTACCCTTTAACACTCTGTCAACTGGACAACAAAGACGTGTCGCTATTGCCCGCCTTTTACTTTCCTATCGTCCTATTTGGATTTTGGATGAACCAATATCTGGTCTCGATAATCATGCTCAAAAACTCCTTGCCCGTATTTTCCAACGTCATCTCAATCAAGGTGGTATGATTATTGCAGCGACTCATAATTCCCTAGGTATTCCAGAAAACCATAAAATCGCTCTGGAAAAATTTTTACCTCTCTAGGAAAAAATAAAATGAAAGCATTATTCTGGCGTGATCTTAAACTATTATTAGCGCCACAAGCCTCTTCACTAACAGGACTATTATTTTTCATCGCTGTTGTTGTCATAACCCCCTTTGCCATTGGACCAGATCCCAAAACTCTTGCACAAATAGGACCAGGTATATTGTGGTTTGGAGCCCTTCTCGCAGGACTCCTTAATCTGAACAAACTGTTCCAAATTGATCGTGATGATGGCAATCTCGACCAATTTATCCTTTCAGGACAAAGACAAAGTTTTACACTAATTGTTTTTACTAAATGCCTTGCCCATTGGGTAGGAACAATGCTTCCGCTCATTTTTGCTACGCCTATTTTAGCCATCATGCTCCATTTAGATGTCACGCTAATTTTTACAACAATACTTACCCTTTTATGCGGAACACCAGCCATTATTTTTATTGGCGCTATAGGAGCAGCACTGGCAACCTCATTGTTGCAAAGTACCCTTCTTATTTTCATCATTATCTTGCCATGGATTATTCCAATTATGATTTTTGGTGTTTCAGCTGCTACAGCTCCAACAAACCCAAATGCCTCTTTTCTTACATCCCTAGCTCTTCTTGGCGCTTTTTCACTTTTTTTGAGTCTTTTTAGCTCTTTTGTGGCCGCTATAACACTTAAGCTGTTATCAGAATAATAAAAGATGATTGCCGCATAGCAAAACTATGCCTATTATGAATTTTATGAATGAAATAATGCGCACATATAAAATGAGGTCACTCCCTATAAGTTTTACCCGTTTCATGAAAATAAGCAAAATGATTTTGCCTTTGTTAGCCAGCATAACATTGTGTTTTCTTATCTTTGGGTTGATTCTTGTGATGCATTCCCCTGATGACTATCAACAGGGAATTACTGTTAAAATTATGTACCTTCATGTACCCTTTGCGTGGTTGTCTACATTCTGTTACATAACGATGAGTGCCGCGGCATTAGGAAATTTGATTTGGAAATATCATCTTGCTGATGTGGCACTCAAATGCGGGGCGCCCATTGGAGCAATTTTTACCGCCTTGGCTCTCATGACAGGAGCACTTTGGGGGAGACCTACATGGGGAACATGGTGGGTCTGGGATGCTCGGTTAACATCAGTTTTAATTCTACTTTTTATCTATCTTGCTATTATCCTGCTTGGACAAGCTTTCGGCAATCAAATAAAAGCCGCGCGTGCTACTGCAATTCTTACACTTGTTGGATTTGTTAATATCCCTATTATTAAATTTTCTGTTAATTGGTGGAATACATTGCATCAACCAGCATCATTGTTACGTGCTGGAGGACCAACAATCGACAATGCTATGTTATGGCCCCTTATAACAATGCTCTTTTGTTTCATCTTTATGTTTATTACGCTCTATTTGATGGCTATGCGAAATGAAATCAATCATCGTTATATCCAAATACTTCAGATGAAAAAATCCCGTCGTGCACAACAACAGGACTCTTCATCATGCTCCATCTAAATGGCATCCAAAGCGGACTTTTAGGAAATCTATCTCAGAAAATTGATTTTTTCCTTGGAACCCTTAAACACGAGCAAATTGTTGTTTTAAGCTATGTGCTTTCTGCAATATCCCTCTTCTGTCTTATTGGATATATTCTTTGCAAAGCCCTCTACCAAAAAAAAATTCTCCAACAGCTAAACAACAAAGAGCTGTCACAAAAAGAAAAGTATAATGAAAAACATCCTTCCAAAACTTAAAAAAAATATATCTTTGCCTGTTTTGTTTGTTCTTTTTGGACCATTTGTGCTTTTTCTTCTGCTCATGGTGTTTTTTTTCAATTTTATGGATAAAAAATACCCTCAAGATCCAGCTCTTCTCCCAAACGCATTGGCTAAAAAGCCTGCCCCCAATATCTATCTTCCTCTCCTTGATCAAGCAAGTTATCTCAATTCAAAACAGTTTAAAGGACGTGTCACATTGGTCAATTTTTGGGGTTCTTGGTGTTTACCCTGTCGCGAAGAGCATCCTCTTCTTATGAAAATTGCACAAGATAAACGTTTTGATCTAATTGGCATTAATTATAAAGATAACAAAGCAAATGCCCTGCGCTTTTTAAACAGTTTTGGTAATCCTTTTAAATTTATTGGCTTTGATGATTCAGGATATACAGCTATTGACTGGGGGGTGTATGGACCACCAGAAACCTTTCTCTTGAATAAAGAGAGTATTATTATTGCCAAACATGTTGGTCCCTTAACATGGCAAATTTATCAAAAAAAAATTCTACCAAAAATTGAACAAGCGATAATGACAGAAGATGAATAAAATATCGACATATTGATTTTAAATAAAAAACAAGAAAAACGAAAATTATGTTAAAGACTTATAGATCTTTTAACTGAAAAACCGTTCCTTTTTGAAAAGAAAAATTCTACTAGAATAAAAGCATCAATAGAAGAAAGTAATTTAACAACATCTAATTTCAAAGTATGTTTAAAATGTATAATATTTTTCCAAATTTTTCAAAAAAATGACTTAATTGTCAATTAAAGAAGCTTTTTGGAAAGGTTTTATTTTTAAAAAAATCGACGGCAGCGATAAGATGTGTAATGTAGCGTTACGCAACTAGCATCATTAAATTTATTCGCATAAATATTCAGCATATCTGAGAGAATAAAACGTAAGTCAAATTTTGATATAGAACTCACTTCGTTCGTACATACATCAATAAAGTGAGAGACTAACATCTCTCAAACTCTCTGTACATTCACAAAAACCATGAGCTCAAATCCGCATTTATCGAAGGAGCTAACAATCCTAGATTTTTAGGATAAAGGAATCATCTACGAAGGCACCTAATGGCATCCTTGATCCAAAATAAAACAGATTGTTTTGTCCTTCTCATGCGGTTCCCAAATCATAATCAAATAAAAAAATCTCTGTTGACGCTAAATTTAACCCTACAATGCATTCAATGAAATAAAAATTCACGTTTTAAAACTGAAAGGCTCTCACAAAGCTTTTTTTAGCCTAAAAGACAATTTTAATTTATAAAGATCATTTTAAAAAAACATCACAAACTAAAAAAGCACATTTTATTTATACACTCCTGAAAATGTCTTTCTTTGAAAGATTTTTGAAGGTGCAATTATATGTTTTATTTTAAAACGTAATTTTAAGATACAAAATACATATCGAAAAAACGATATTTGCTCGATTTTAGTAGCTATAAGAAACTTCTCAAAATATTATGATTTTGGATATATTTGTTTCTGTTTATTATAATAATTTCCCTTGCGGATCTTTTTTAAATTTAAACTCAACTGCTGTAACTTTCCTCCCAGTTTTGATGAACTTCCAGTCAATTTTCCATCCATCTTTTTGTTTAGTTCTGTAATGGCTGATTCAATAATACGACGTTTAATGTTATTAAAGTTTTGGCATTATTTTTCTGTGCAATCCATTAAAATACAAAAATCATCAATTGTATACTTGCAGTACCTGAATCTTTGAAGCGCGTTAATAATTCTAATAAACGCCATGAATAGATAGAATGGAGCGCTGAGACCTGTTTAAGTTGATAGGCTAATAAATTGCTTTTTGATATTCGTTAAATACGGTACTAATTTTAGCCACCAATAAAGTTCAACCCATCCTTCATCTTTTTGATAGTGTTCTTGCCTACCCCACCTCATTTTAACTTCTGTTGAAGAGATAGATTTACCTTTGCGAATGTAAGCGGGTTCATAAAACGCAATAGATCGTTGATATAATTTTTTAGAGGCACTTTGAAATGCTTCATAGGCAGTGCGCATTTAGTATTATTAGGTTTAGAAATAGCTATCATCATAATTCTTTTTTCGGATAGAGTTAGCCTGTATCCAGCACAGATTAATGCGTTTTGCATTGTGATTCATCTATTGCTACTGGTGCATTCTAGATTAACAATTTCATACTTATCTTTTTTAATTTAGGTATTTTTTCTTTCTATGTTTTGCATGAATGCGTCTTTTTTTAAGTGTGTATGTCGTGAAATTTTTATAACGTATTTTAATTATTTTTCTACTGTTCAACCTGTGGAAAACACTCGAAAAAAGATGCTTTTAATCATTACAAGATATTGATTTTAATAAAATTTACCATTTTTTTCTAGTAAATGAAAACACCGAATACTATGAGATTTTCTCAAATTTCTCTATGTTGAACTAAAAAAATGTTTAAGAAAAGGCTAAAAGTACCTTTTATGAATCGTTTAAACATGAAAATAATTGGCAATATTTTAAGTTGAAAAATATAATAATGCAGACTTGTAAGTAAGAACATCCGGTTTCACCATGCTATGCATGCCATTTTATAGAGCACCACCATCTTTACGCTTAATATCTTAATATAAAAGTTGTAAGTCATTATCATAACACACTTTGCCACATCTTGGATATTACGACACAGCCTTGGCACTTGAAACGATTCATAAGAGGCATTTTACGCCTTTTTTCGTGCTTTTACCCCCACGCCAACCCTACGTGTAATGTGCAAGCAAGCGATTCTAATTGATGCAACATAAAAAAGTTTGCAATGAGAGAACTCTACAATATTCAGAGCTCTAATTCAACATGCAAAACGATAAATTATCATTATAAACCAATTTATTAGTATATTGAAGGTCCTGTATGATGTAAATACTGATTGTCAAAGAAAGATCATTAGCATACATCGAAAAAAGCTAAGAAAAGAAATATTCTAGAGTTTCATAATAGCTGTGCTTAAACTTTTATGACGTGAATAAAATAAGCTTTTGTTGCAATCATCATTTTTTATGAAAAATATTTGATTATGTTTTTTCTTCTAGAAATTCTTGCGGTGTAAAACGATACGTTTTTGAGCAAAATTCACATGTGACTGAAATATAGTTATCTTTAACCATTTTATTGCGTTCATCAATAGGAAATCCTTCTAGGATTCCTTTAATTTTTTCGCATGAACAAGAACATTGATCGACAAGAGAAAAAGAATTAAAAACTCTAACACCTTGTTCATGAAAAAGACGAAACAATAACTGTTTACTACCCACTTGGGGATCTGTTAATTCTGAACTTTCAATCGTTTTCATGAGTATTTTAGCTTCCTGCCATTGGTTATCCAATTGGGTATGAGTTTTCGTTTCTTCTCGCTTTTGATGAGGAGCATCTATTTTATGATGAGACGATTCTTGGGGTAAAAGTTGGGTCAAAATACCTCCAGCTCGCCAACTTTTCTGCGGTTTTCCTTGTTGATCACGATTAATTAATATGGCAACAGCCAAACGAATATCGGTAGGAATTTGCTCTGATTGATCAAAATAAATACGAGAAGCTTCTTGTAAATTTGATCCCTCTAATGCAACTATCCCTTGATAGGGTTGCATGTGGGGACCTTGATCAATTGTGAAAGCTAAAGTTCCTTTTCCTAAAAGTATTTCTGAAGAGGTTTGACCATTGTCTATGGCTTGTTTAAGCTGTTCCTTATCAAAACGAGCATATCCACGTAAACTGGAAGGAGGCGAAAAATCGCACACCAACATATTAACCGGTCCATCGGAATGGGTTTGTAGAATAAATTTTCCCGTAAGTTTTAGAGAAGTTCCAATCAGAACCGTTAAAAGTAAAGCTTCTGCTAGAAGATAAGAAACCGGTTCAGGGTATTGATGTCTTGTGAGAATAGAATTTAAAGTTTCCCCAAGTTGTACGGCACGTCCACGGATATCAAGTTCTTCAACTTGAAAGGGAATAACACTATCATCTTCATGCAAGAAGTTGTTGTTGAGAGAGGCTTCATCCTTAGCTTGTTCACTCATAGCTTTACCTTTTTTATATAATTTGTTGTAGGGAGGCTATTGTGGAGAGAAAAATGCATCTTGTAAACACCAAGAAAGAATTGCTTTTTGAGCATGAAGACGATTTTCAGCCTCATCGAAGACAACGGAGTGCGGTCCATCAATCACAGAATCAACCACTTCTTCACCACGATGAGCAGGAAGACAATGCATAAAAAGAGCATCCGGTTTTGCTAATTTCATGAGAGCTTCATTTACTTGATAAGGCTGAAAAATAGAATGACTGCGAGCACGAAACTCTTGTCCCATGGAGACCCATGTATCGGTCATAATACAATTAGCATCTTGAGCCGCTTCTTGGGGATTATGGGTTAGCATAAGATGCGCTCCCCGCTCACGTGCCCAATGTACAAATTGTTCTTGTGGTTCACTGCCCTTTGGTGTGGCAACACGCAAATGAAAACCAAAAAGAGCTGCAGCTTCAATTAAGGAATGGAGCACATTATTACCATCTCCCATCCATGCAAATATTTTGCCAGCAATTGGCCCTCTATGTTCCTCATAGGTTAAGATATCTGCTAAAATTTGGCAAGGATGTGTATCATCTGTAAGGGCATTAATGACAGGAATTTGTGCATATTGTGCCAATTCGAGCATACGTTGATGTTTTGTTGTTCGTAATATCACGACATCCACAAAACGGGATAAAACTCGAGCCGTGTCAGCTATAGTTTCACTGTGACCAAGCTGCATCTCTGAGCCCGTGAGCATGATTGTATCTCCCCCAAGCTGGCGCATACTGATATCGAATGAAATACGGGTTCGTGTGGATGGTTTTTCAAAAATCATCGCGAGCGTTTTACCTATAAAAGGTTTTGAACCTTTTCCTGCTTTAAAAGATGCTTTAAGGATTTTTGCATAATCGATTAATGCACGTGCCATTGCTGGCGTTAAAATGGATAAATCCGTGAAATGACGAAGAGCATTTGTCATGTGTGTGATATTTGTCTGTCCTTATTTATTTTCGAAAGATAAGAAATTGCTTTTTCAATACGACGCAAACTTTCATCTATTTCTTCTTCCTTGATAATAAGAGGAGGCAATAAGCGCACAACGTTATTGTTGGCAGCAACACTTAAGAGATATTCACTTTCCAAGGCATTAACAACGAGATTTGAAGGCACAACACACTGAATGCCCATCATAAGCCCCATCCCCTGAACAGCGCAGATAATATCAGGATAGATATTGAGAATGTGCAAAAGTCCATTTTTTAATTTATCCCCCATACGCTGAACATGGTTGAGAAAACTTGGCTCTAACAAAATATCAAGAATACTATTTCCTACAGCCATTCCAAGCAAATTGCCTCCAAAGGTTGATCCATGCGTCCCAGGTGTCATACTTTTTGCAACTTTATCCGTTGCAAGGCAAGCACCTAATGGAAATCCACCTCCTAGTCCTTTTGCAAGGGTAAGAATATCAGGCGTGACATCACTCCATTCATAGGCAAAAAGCTTTCCTGTTCGTCCTACACCCGTTTGGACTTCATCTAAAATCAATAACAGACCATTATCATCGCATATTTTGCGCAAAAATCTTAAATATTCATGAGGGACCGTTCGTATTCCTCCTTCTCCTTGAATAGGTTCAATAAGAATAGCGGCGGTATTTTTATTAATAACGTTACGCAAAGCGGTTTCATCACAAAAAGGGACTTGAATAAATCCACCAGCTTTAGGTCCAAAGCCTTCAAGATATTTTTCATGCCCAGTCGCAGCAAGTGCTGCAAGTGTACGTCCATGAAATGCCCCTTCAAAAGTAATTATTTCAATGCGTGTTGAATGACCAGCGGCATAGTAATAATGACGCGCTGTTTTAAATGCGCATTCTAATGCTTCAGTGCCTGAATTGCAGAAAAAAACCTTATCTGCAAAACTATTTGCACAAAGCCGCGTAGCAAGAGCTGCTTGTTCAGGAGATTGAAAAAGATTGGAAACATGCCAAAGCTTTTCAGCTTGTATTTTGAGTGTATCAACCAATTTTGGATGTGAATACCCTAATGCATTAACAGCAATGCCAGATGTGAAATCAAGATAATGTTCTCCTTTATCGGAAATAAGCCATACACCATGCCCTTGTTCAAAATGCAAATTTCGTCGTGCGAAGCATTCATAAAGTGGTTGTACAGAGATGGTGTCCATCATAATTTCCTTTATATTTTAACCTTTTCAATATATATACAAAGCGACACTATAAATAAAACAACATGGTACATTTCGTTACGGTGCTTTCAACTTTCATTGCGATTAATGATTACACCTATGGAATAGATCATTACACCAATTGAAAAAAAGTCAATGAAGGTTCTACAAATAAGCATTTTGGAAAAAACCTTAAACAAAAGTGAAAGTTTAACCTATGATTGATTTGCAAGTTGGGGAAAACATTCTAAATAAACTCTTCAAGAGGTAAAGACTCTTGTCATAGAGTGAGTGCATATTGTAATTTACAATATAATAAGCAAGATGATGTGTTTTGATTTGTAAATCCACAGGTTGGATGATTTTTTTATGCTCACGTAGAGTGTAAAGTTCTTTCATTCAGCGTAATGAAAACATTATTTAAACATTTGAAGATGCAACGGGGGAGAGCATCTTAGTGACGTAATCGGAATGGAGTGCTGGTATGGGTTGGACATGTGAACGCGTTGAGCTTCTTAAAAAGCTTTGGAGTGAAGGATTAAGTGCAAGTCAAATTGCTGCTCAATTAGGTGGGGTCAGCAGAAATGCAGTCATCGGCAAAGTACATCGATTAAAGTTACCAGGACGTGGTAAGACAGCACAAGGAAGCACGCGTGCGCAAAAAACTCCCGTGGGAAGCAGCAGCCCATCATCTCCACGTGTGCGTCGCAACACATCCACGGTATCGCCAATAAACACATCAGCTGTAAGTATTGAAGAAACCGCTTTAAAGACAGAATTTGTAGTGGAAGATGTAAAAGAAGTTGATATGTCCACAAAATCCAATGTAGTTGTGCCTATATCACGTCAACTTAATCTTCTACAATTGAGTGAAAATACATGTAGATGGCCGGTTGGCGATCCATTATCAGCAGATTTTCATTTTTGTGGTGCAGATTCTGATGAAAATAGCCCTTATTGTGCCTTTCACGCTAAGCTAGCATTTCAACCAATATCTGAAAGACGTCGGATAAGAGTGTAATATCCTCCGATTGAATCTCGTATTCTACGCCTTCTGCGCTTCGTTATTAAATTTTAATTATTGAATTATTATGAGAAAGAAATTTGTTCTTTAATGAATGAAAAAATTTCTTCATGAAAGCATTCATCGTAAATTGTATCTTTTGATGCGAGTGTGTGGCTATGTGTTGTAAAATGTCTATTGTTGTTTATTTTTACGATTCTCTTTAATTCAGTTATACAGTTTTTAAAACTATCCATAGTAGCAATATCTTTTGAAGAACGTAGTTTCTTAATTTCTCATGTTTTTATTTTTCATATACTTAATAGATTAATGCATTGATTTATAAAACAATTTATCATTTTACATCCTGAATCAGATCCGCAAATATGATAAGACTCTCTCATTTTAAGTCTTCTTATATTGAATTAATAAAAACCTTTCGTTTGCACATCACAAACGAAATGAGAGCCGTGTAGAGTAAAAACACTTAAAGAAAAGCACACGGCTTATAAACTTTCTCAAGTACTAAGGGGAAATTCAAGGGCTGTCGCTATATTGGGAAGTGGTAAATCACGTTAGAATATCCAACCTTGCACTTTATATGTAAGTGTAAAGATGGTGGTGTACAATGAATTTTGTACACCTCATGGAGATTACTTTTTACACGCCCTTCCATAAAATGAATTTGAAAATATTAGGAGATATTTTTTTAATAAGCATGTGAATATGTAGTATAAGTATGTTCTGCCTGAAACATTCTGTTTTTCGTGAGTGCTGTTATCACATTAAATCTGTAAAAACAAAAGCATGAGGCAATGAGAGAGTGTAAAACAATGTCTTTATAAGAAAATTAAAAAATAAGGGAATATTGTATTTAAGGTTTTTGCGCAATATATGGGAAATAATTAATTATCGTTATTAATCAGTATATTATTACGTCTTTTCTATAACCTGTAACATACGAGATCTTATAAAATCAATATTGAACCTGAAACGACCTCAATAACATCACATTTCTTTTCCCGATACGAAACGGCGCAACCAAACATAAAGCGCACCTTCTCCGCCATGTTGACGCGCTGCTTTTTCAAACGCATGGACATAATATCGAAAAGCTGGTGTTGATAACCAATACGGAACAAATCTATACAAAGCTCCATCGCTCCCAACGGATCGTCCTTTTCCTGTAATCACAAGAACATAACGCAATCCTCTCTGCTGAGAGGATTGTAGAAATTTTTTTAAGAAAAAATAAGCTTCTTCCTGCATATAACCGTGGAGATCAAGACGCGCCTCAAGAGGATAACGACCTTGGGAAATTTTACGATGTGCAACATGATCAAAGAAATGAACCTTTTGTGCTTGTGTAACTGCCCTCTTTTCTCTTTTAATAATTGTCGAGGGTTGTTGATTTTCCTGAGACAATAAGGAGATTTGAGTTACAGGCTGTTTTTTATCATTAATATTTGCAATAGTTTCTGAAGTAGAAGAGAGCATCTTACCGTGAAGCGGTGTTATCGTACGACAAACCATCTCCCATAAAAGGCGATCTTGTGAAGCCAATAAATCTCTTTTTTGTCTCCATTTACTTGAGGACATTTTAATTTCTCATAAATCATTGAATGCTTATGGAAGAAAAACAAAAAGTATTTTAATTTTCATTTTCTGTAGCAAAAAGCTTCCAGTTGGGATCTGATGATAAACTATTGCGAACAAAAGTCCAAATATCCCTGATTTCTACAATAGCATCAGGATCACCGTCTATACGCTCGCCCTGTTCATTATAAGTAACAGAAATCATCTCACTGACAATACGTATCGTTAAAAGTTCGTCTTTTTCTTGTATTGCCGCCGAGACAAACTCGATCTTATTAATTCCAACAAAAGTAAACTCTATTCTTTCTTTGTTTTTTTCTCGTTGTTCAATCGCTGTACAAAAGTTTTCAAAAACATTCTGACAAAGCAAGCTTTTTAGTTGACTGCGATCACCTTTGGCAAAAGCTGTTACAATCATTTCATAAGCAATTTGTGCACCTTTTATAAAAAATTGAGGAGAAAAATGCGGGTCAATTTTACGCAGTGCTCGCAAATTTTTATTCAAAATACTTCCCTCTGGTGCAATTTCATCAATTTCACTAAAATTGCCTTTTTCTGAATTTTTCTGATGAGGGAACGAAACAATATTATCTGTCGTTTCTGTCTCATCTTGTTTTTTAGAACGTCGTGAATAAGGATCAAAGGGTGGCTTTTCAAACCCAATTCGTTTCCCTAATACATTACGGAGTTGCACAAAAATAACAACCATAATAACAAGAGCGATGACAAGTATAACGTCAAATTCCATAGGCGCTGTCAATCTCCAAAGATTAAGTCTCTAATAAACATTGCAGTCAATACCATTTATCAATAAATATGTAAAATAAGGAATCTTATCATTCAAATATTTTTATAGATTTTGTATTTAAACGGAGTTCTCTTAAGAATTTCTCCCCCTACTCATCCAGAAGGAAATTTTCATGTGATAAAACTTTATTCTATAAATCCTCGTTTTTTTGTTGTTATCTTTCTTTGCATTCTTTTAATCGAGATTGCTGGTTTTATCTTTGTTGGTCAAGAAATTGGTATTTTGGCAACCTTGAGTCTGGTTATTCTCACAACCATAGTTGGGGTTGTTTTATTGCGAATTCAAGGGATTAGCCTTTTAAAAAATATACAAACTGAACTTATCCAAGGACGCACATTAGAGAATAATATTATTAATGATGCTTTCATCATGTTTAGTGCGATTTTACTTATTCTTCCCGGCTTTGTAAGTGATCTCTTGGGAATATTACTTCTTATTAAACCAATTCGCTCTGTTGTTTGGCATTTCTTTTCATCATTAAAAAACAAAATGAATCAAAATACTAAAAGAAAAAATGACTCTGAAAAAATAATTGACCTTAACGCAGAAGATTACACAATTCATGATACGACAGAATCTCCATGGCGCAAAAATGATGATAACCATTGAAATGCCTAAAAAATCTGTAACAAACTAAAAAAATATTCAAGATAAAGAGCGCATTTCTTGCAACCTTTTGCAAGGCGTGATAACCAATCTGGTCTTTAGATCTAAAATAAATATACATATTATAATGAGAGAGGTTCGTCGTATGGCCGAAGGTGAAATGAATAACAGTGGTGGAGAGCCGGTTTTTGCTGTATTAACTCAATATTTAAAAGATTTATCATTCGAAAACCCTGGTGCTCCTCGTTCATTGCGTGCACGTGAAAAGTCACCACAAATTGATATCAATATTAACGTCAATGCTAACCCAATTGGTGATGATAATTATGATGTCGTTTTGTCTCTCTCCGTTAAAGCCAATGATGACACTGAAACCTTATTTCATGTAGAACTGATTTACGGTGGTGTTTTCCACCTTAAAAACATTCCACAAGAACATGTTATGCCACTGGTCTTTATTGAATGTCCCCGTCTTTTATTTCCATTTGCTCGCCAAATTATATCTGATGCTACTCAAAGTGGTGGTTTTCCACCTTTGTGGATTGACCCTATTGATTTTGCAGCACTCTTCCAAAAGCGTCTTTCTGAAGAACAAAAGGACAGTCAAATACAGCCCTCTTAAAAAAATTATTTTTTTTGCTATCAAAAAGCCCCTTGATATATTATTGGTATATTAGGGGTTTTTTTTCCTTTAGATGACTTTTTCGGCATGATAAGCCGCAAGCATTGCAATATTGACAACATCTGTATCGCTTCCACTAAATGGTACAATTTGGACAGATTTTTCCAATCCAATTAAAATAGGACCAATGATGGTTGCTTCACCAAGTTCTTGTAACATTTTGCTGGCAATGGAAGACGCGTGATATCCAGGCATAACTAAAATATTAGCAGTCTCTGTTAATCCCATAAATGGGTATTGCTGCATCAATTTGGAATTGAGCGCCACATCAGCGCTTATTTCTCCATCAAACTCAAAATCAACCTTGCGTTCGTGCAAAATATTAATTGCATCCTGAATTTGCTGCGTCGTCTGCCCTTTCATGTAGCCAAACGTAGAAAATGCTAAAAATGCTACCCGTGGTTGATATCCAAATCCACGCACAAACGAAGCTGTTTGTTCCGCTATATCAGCAAATTCTTCAGCATTAGGATTTTCATAAACAGCTGTATCGGCAATAAACACAGTTCGGCCACGGCAAATGGCCATTGAAATACCAATCAATCGTTCTTTTGGTTTTTCATCAATTGCCCGACGTATATCGATCAACGCTGTTTCATAATTGCGTGTCACCCCTGTAACCATTGCATCAGCATCTCCTAGTGCCACCATACACGCAGCAAAATAATTGCGATCATTATTGATACGACGATGACAGTCACGCAACAGCCAGCCTTGACGCTGCATCTTTTTATAAAGATAATTCGCATAAGCATCTGTACGGCAAGAAAGCTTGGCATTTATAATAGAAATACCTTCACGCTCCAAATCAATTCCAGCGATAACAGCTGCTTCTCTTATTTGCTCTTCCCGACCAACCAAAATCGCTTGTCCTAATTTTTGATGAACATAAGAAACGGCTGCCCGCATAACTTGTTCTTCTTCACCTTCTGCAAAAACAATTTGTTTTGGCGCTTGACGAACGTGGTTATAAACCCCACGCATTATCGAAGAAGTAGGATCACGCCTCGCATTTAAATCACGCTCATAGGCCTCTAAATCATCTATGTTCTTTTGTGCAACACCGCTTTCCATTGCTGCTTTTGCTACCGCTATTGAAACAACTGTGAACAAACGCGGATCAAAAGGAACGGGAATGATATAATTAGGACCAAATTTTAATCGCTTTCCACGATAAGCTTCTGCAACGCTGTCAGGTACTTCCTCATGCGCTAAATCAGCAAGAGCTCTTGCCGCAGCAATCTTCATGTCTTCATTAATAACTGTTGCACGCACATCAAGCGCACCACGAAATATATAAGGAAAACAGAGAACATTATTAATCTGATTTGGATAATCGGAACGCCCTGTTGCAACAATAGCATCATGACGCACTTGCATAACCTCTTCCGGCGTAATTTCTGGATCGGGATTGGCCATAGCAAAAACGATCGGCTGCGGCGCCATGGATTTTACCATTTCAGGGGTAAGAGCACCTTTAGCAGAAACCCCGAAAAATATATCTGCTCCTTCCATTGCTTCCATAAGCGTACGTTTATCCGTTCGAATAGCATGCGCAGATTTCCACTGATTCATTCCCTCTTTACGACCTTCATAGACCACGCCCTTTGTATCACATAATATGATATTTTCAGAACGAAAGCCCATTGCTTTAATCAGTTCAATACAAGCAATCCCAGCAGAACCAGCACCATTACAGACTAACCGCGTGTTTTGCATATCGCGCCCTGTTAAAGTCAAAGCATTGAGAACACCCGCAGCAACAATAATCGCTGTACCATGTTGATCATCGTGAAAAACAGGAATATTCATCACCTCGCGTAGGCGGCTTTCAATCATAAAGCACTCAGGTGCCTTAATGTCTTCAAGATTGATTCCACCAAAAGAAGGTTCTAAATGACGCACCAAATTGATAAAACTTTCCGTATCATTTATATCAATTTCTAAATCAATGGAATCAATATCCGCAAAACGCTTAAACAGCACTGCTTTGCCTTCCATGACCGGCTTAGAGGCAAGGGCACCTAAATTGCCTAACCCTAAAATAGCTGTACCATTTGAAATAACAGCAACAAGATTGCCTTTTGCTGTATAATCGTAAGCGAGTGCTGGATTTTGAGCAATTGCCTTAACTGGAACTGCAACACCTGGTGAATAAGCAAGTGCTAAATCATGCTGTGTTGCCATAGACTTTGTTGCAACAATCTCAAGCTTTCCTGGTCGACCACGACTATGAAAATCTAGAGCTTCTCTTTCGCTCGCACTGTAAACAGTTTGAGACATTTTCTGATCCTGCTCGCTCTTTTTCATCTCACTTTATTTTCTCCAAAAACAGTGTAAATTTTGCTTGATAATGCGTATAGTTATTAAATTTGATTCATATGTTAGAAATCGCTATTCTTGCCTTAGCAAATCTGATGATACGTTGCAATTTAGAGATAAATAAATATCGAAGTAAACAAAAAAGAGTAAAAACTTCACTTAAAGGAAACAGGCCTCGTACAAATGGATAAAAAAAACAATCATAAAAATAATTTAATTCCACAGCCTGCCTCCTCATCTGCTTCCTCTCAAGAACGTCTTACACCTATGATGGAGCAGTACATAGAAATCAAAGCCATCAATCATGATTCCCTTCTCTTTTACAGGATGGGGGATTTCTATGAATTATTTTTTAATGATGCAATTGAAGCGGCTCAGGCTTTAGGAATCACACTCACAGCACGCGGAAAACATTTAGGACAAGATATTCCTATGTGTGGTGTTCCCGTTCATGCGGCAGATGATTATTTGCAAAAACTCATTGCTTGTGGTTATCGCGTTGCTGTTTGTGAACAAATAGAAGATCCTGCTGAAGCGAAAAAACGTGGCTCAAAATCTGTTGTTCGGCGTGATGTTGTTCGTCTTGTAACACCTGGAACAATAACAGAAGAAAAACTCCTTGATCCAACGCGTGCAAATTATTTGATGACGCTTTCCCGTATAAAAACCAGTGATGGAGAAGAGTTTGCTCTTTCTTGGATTGATATCTCAACAGGCATATTTCGTGTAACAGAAAGCCGCCAAGAAAAACTTTTGGCAGATATTATGCGTGTGGATCCACAAGAAATCATTGTTGCTGATTCCTTTTTTCATGATAAATCTCACAAATCGCTTTTTAATGTTCTTGATCGTATCGTTTCACCTCAACCTGCTTGTCTCTTTGATGCACTCACCGCTGAACGCGATATTTGCAATTATTTTAAACTCTCAACTCTTGAGGGTGTTGCCGATTATTCACGTTCCGAACTCTCTGCAATTGTGGCGGCTATTCGTTATATCGAAAAAACACAAATCACGCATCGTCCTCCCCTCATGCAGCCTGAGCGCCAAAATGAAAGTGCGACTCTTTTTATTGATGCTGCAACCAGATTAAGCCTTGAACTTATTCGTACGACATCAGGTCAACGGGATGGAAGTTTATTAAAAGCGATTGATCGCACTGTAACAGGAGGAGGGTCACGCCTTCTTATTGACCGCCTTATTGCTCCCCTCACCACTCCTTCAGCGATTGATACGCGTTTGGATTCTATCGATTTTTTTCTACGTAATCCTTCTCTTGCAGAAGCGATAAAGCTTATTTTAAAAGGGGGACCAGATATGCCCCGCGCCGTTTCACGTTTGGCTCTTGGACGAGGAGGCCCCCGTGATATGGCGACAATCCAACGCGGTTTTGAAATCATTCGTGAACTGCATCAACTCCTTAATAATGAGCTCCTATCTCAAGAAATAAGTGATGTACAGCAGATATTCTCAAACTTACCCACAGCTTTATACATTCATTTAGAGCAAGCATTAGCTGATGATCTCCCACTGCTTAAACGTGATGGGGGATTTATTCGCTCCAATTATCATAAAGAACTCGATGAAATGCGGGCTTTACGTGACGAATCTCGCCGCGTTATCGCTGAACTTCAAGCGAAATATGCCCAAGAAACAGATATTAAGACGCTTAAAATAAAGCATAATAATATTCTAGGCTATTTCATTGAAGTAACCAGTACACAAGCATCTGCTCTCACAAATAATCCACAGGCTAAAGCACGTTTTATTCATCGCCAAACAATGGCAAATGCTATGCGTTTTACGACAACAGAGCTTGCTGACCTTGAAAGCCGTATTGCCCATGCTGCCAACCATGCATTGACGCTTGAATTAGAAATCTTTGATATTCTCGTTCAGGAAATTACCGAACAAGTTGACTTTATTCGTAAAGCCTCTGAAGCACTTGCAATTTTAGATGTCTCTGTCGCTCTAGCACATCTTGCTGAAGAACAAGGATATTGCCGCCCTAAAATTGATCATTCACTGACCTTTCATATTACAGCAGGACGCCACCCTGTCGTCGAGCAAGCACTCCGCAAACAAGCCGCAGAACCCTTTATTGCCAATAATTGTGATCTCTCTGTACAAAAAAATCAACAGTATGCAGCAATCTGGCTTTTAACTGGACCTAATATGGGAGGAAAATCAACTTTTTTGCGGCAAAATGCTCTCATTGCTATTATGGCACAAATGGGGTCATTTGTTCCAGCAACTTCAGCGCATATTGGCGTCGTTGATCGCCTGTTTAGCCGTGTTGGTGCTTCCGATGATCTTGCACGAGGGCGCTCAACCTTTATGATGGAAATGGTGGAAACAGCAACGATTCTCAACCATGCAAGTCACCACTCCCTTGTTATTCTTGATGAAATAGGACGTGGAACATCAACCTTTGATGGACTATCTATTGCTTGGGCAGCCGTTGAATATCTCCATGAAGTTAACCATTGTCGTGCTATTCTTGCTACCCATTTTCATGAAATGACTGCGCTTACCGAAAAACTTGATAGACTGCATAATGTAACCATGAAAGTCAAAAATTGGGATGGTGATGTGGTTTTCCTTCATGAGGTCATACCAGGAGCTGCTGACCGTTCCTATGGTGTACAAGTTGCAAAGCTTGCTGGACTTCCCCCAGCCGTTATTACACGAGCGACAGATGTCCTCCATCAACTAGAACAAGGTGAAATGGCTGGAAAAGGGCATAAACTCATTGATGATTTACCCCTCTTTTCTCTTAAAGCAACATCTCCTGTCAATGAAGAAAGAAACAAACATTGTGTTCTTCACGAAGCTTTAAAAAATATCCATCCTGATGAACTCTCTCCTAAGCAAGCTTTAGAAACAATTTACCACCTCAAACAGCTTGAAGAGAGTACCCCCCTATAGAAAACAGATGTTACTTTTTATTAAATAAGCTTTCTTAATAGGAAATAAAGTGTCCTTTTTTGATATGTTTTGGTACAAATATTTGTTTACCTTATTCCTATTGCTTTTCTACGCAATATATTTTGATAAGTAGAATGCATCTAGAGGAAAAATCCTATGCATTATATTTCATATTTCCTTAGATCAATCTTGACGTTTATACAAAAAAATTGATCCACATCGATTCTTTTTACAAGACAATCATTTTTTGCAACGATTATCTTGAATTCTCCTCCACCTTGCCAACATGCATGTTTAATGAATTACGCTTTTTTACGCTCAATATTATCTTACTCATAGCAACAGCGTTGGTTTAAAGCTGTCTGTGTGTATCATACTACCCCATTTTGCATGATAAATTCACGTGCAATAGATTACGCTTTTTCTTTATATTTCAAATGATAAAGAACTCTTTTACTGTTTCCACATGAATCATATAATTAAGTATATCAATGATATTCTAATTGCATTTTATTTTCCTAAAAAAAGCTTTTGAAATCCTTCCCAACCTTAAACGACGAAGATTTCCACTCGAATTTGATCTGTAAACAGTCCCAATTCTAGCGGCTTCCTCTTAAGCTTCCCACTCATGTAATTAACTTACACAAGGACTTGACAAACAAGCCTAAGAATATTCACAACTCACGTTAAAAACACTTAAATGTTGAAAGCTTTCTTATATCCCACGTCTCAATGACAGTGTTTTATAGCCCAACAAAATAATATCACCAGTACAATAAATATCTTTCATAAGATGAGTAATAAGAGATCATAACCTTGCATAAAACTAGAATATGATATGAAAAGCGCTTGATACGACCTCACCTGTCTTACACAACTACTAAAAAAAATCCGCAGCAGCTTTTATAAATTTTATGCATCGCCTTTTAATCATACTTACGATAACTCAAAATATCCTGATAAGCTCATAAACTTATCCGCTTAGAATATCGTGCAAAAGATACCAAAAAATCTCTTAGAGGACTATCTTTCTTTTATAAGTCAATACATTGATTTATAATTAAAGTTTAGCGTTATTGAACTTGAATTAGCCCCCCCCAAATATCGTAAGATTCTTTCATTTCAAGCCTGTTTATCTTAAACCAATCAAAATCACTTGCTTGCACATCACAAGCGGGATGAGTGTGTGGGAAAAACTATAATACAAATGCCTCTTATGAACCCCAAGGATTGTAGCAACATCCATGAGCTGGCAAAGTGTGTGATGGTGCCGGCTTGCTTCTTCTCAAGCGTAAAGATGGGGCTGTTCAATGGATTTATCGTTATACCATTCATAGGTACCGTCGCAAAATGCGCTTGGGAGCATTGAGAGATGTCTCTTAAAACGCATCCTTTATCTCATCAAATATTACGAACTGCACCCTTTGAAGCAGATGTGGTCATCGCTGCATAAGCTTTGAGAGCCTTTGAAATTTTACGCTGACGCTTCTCAACCGGTTGCCAAGCACCTTTTCCTTTTGCTTCCATCTTAGCACGACGCTGCCTCATTTCAATGTCATCAACCAATATATGAATGCTACGATTTGGAATATCAATTTCTATGATATCCCCCTCTTCTACCAACGCAATTTCTCCTCCTTCAGCAGCTTCTGGTGAAATATGTCCTATCGAGAGCCCTGAGCTCCCCCCTGAAAAACGTCCATCCGTAACAAGTGCACAAACCTTGCCCAATCCTTTAGATTTGAGATAACTCGTTGGATAGAGCATTTCTTGCATTCCAGGTCCACCACGAGGACCTTCATAACGGATTAAAACAATTTCACCTGTTTTAATCTTATCCGTTAATATAGCTGAAACAGCTGAATCTTGGCTTTCAAAAATTCTTGCTGGACCTTTAAAGGTTAAAATTGACTGATCAACACCTGCTGTCTTTACAATACAGCCATCTTTTGCAAGATTTCCATAAAGAACTGCCAATCCTCCATCTTGTGAATAAGCATGTTTCCTATCGCGAATCACACCTTTTTCACGATCAAGATCAAGAGTCTCATAGCGACTAGATTGGCTAAAAGCGGTTTGGGTTGGAATGCCACCTGGAGCAGCACGATAAAATGCACGAACTGTTGGTTCATTGGTTTGTTTTACATCCCAACGGTACAAAGCTTCTTTCATCGTTTTTGCGTGAACCGTATAAGTTGACGTATCAATGAGTCCCGCCGCATCCAATTCGCCTAAAAGCCCCATAATACCACCGGCACGATGAACATCTTCCATATGCACATTCGCAACAGAAGGAGCAACCTTGCATAAAACAGGAACACGACGTGAAAGATGATCAATATCCGTCATGGTAAAATCCACCTCACCTTCTTGCGCCGCTGCTAAAAGATGCAGTACTGTATTGGTTGATCCTCCCATGGCAATATCAACGGTCATTGCATTTTCAAAAGCCTTGCGTGAAGCAATAGAGCGTGGCAAAACTGTTTCATCATCTTCTTCATAATAACGCTTGACCAATGTAACAATCTGTTTTCCAGCTTCTTCAAAAAGCATCCGTCGATCTGCATGTGTTGCTAGCATTGATCCATTTCCGGGAAGCGAAAGCCCCAATGCTTCCGTTAAACAATTCATAGAGTTGGCCGTAAACATTCCTGAACAAGAACCACATGTAGGACAAGCAGCGCGCTCCATTTCAGCAACTTCTTCTTCTGAATTCTGTTCTGAAGCTGCTGCGACCATGGCATCAACCAAATCAACCATTAGATCTTGATCTTTCCATTTAATCTTACCTGCTTCCATAGGACCGCCTGAAACAAAGATTGTTGGAATATTCAACCGTAAAGCAGCCATTAACATACCAGGCGTAATTTTGTCACAATTAGAAATACAGACAAGTGCATCCGCACAATGTGCATTAACCATATACTCTACAGAATCAGCAATAATTTCGCGTGAAGGCAAAGAATAAAGCATTCCATCATGCCCCATCGCAATTCCATCATCTACAGCAATAGTGTTAAACTCTTTCGCAACACCACCAGCAACGGCTATCTGTTGTGCAACCAATTGCCCAAGATCCTTTAAATGGACATGTCCTGGTACAAATTGTGTAAAAGAATTCGCAATCGCAATAATGGGTTTACCAAAATCTGCATCTTTCATCCCTGTTGCACGCCAAAGACCGCGGGCTCCTGCCATATTACGCCCGTGAGTCGATATTCTTGAACGGTAAGAAGGCATTATTTTTTTCCCCTCAAATAATTCCATTTTTCTTGTTGTGCTGTAACTTCATTATAAAAACAAGAGCTTTAGTATTCAAAAGAGAAAAATACCTTGGACTGAGACATTTGAAGCACAAAATTAAAAGATTTGCATCAACTTCCTCATAAAGCTTTTGTTTTTTCTATTCCTTATCAATCAACATCTCATCTCTGCGTAACTCTATGTTTGAGAAAAATGTCAAGACGATTCAGTGCAGTATGAACTGTTCTAGATTTTTGTATGCCAGATTTGATGGCTATATTGCGTATATCTATTTGCGTAATTTCTGAAATTGGAAAGAATATAAAGGCATCGTGGTAAAAATCTATCATCTCCTTACAATTCAGCTTTACACCTTTCAAAAGCTTCCATAGTAATATCTTTTAAATAATGATGAGGCGCTGTCTCATACTTTTGTTTTTCACACTCTTCAATGGAGTTACCCCCTTAGGAAGAACAAAACACACCAAACAAAATACACTTGTATTGCCAATTTACGCATTCGTTTTAAAGAAACATTTCTCACTGCGCTCGAACTCAGTTCATGACAGCGCCCATAAAGGTATAACGGCCCTCGTGAATAATATAAACTTATGAGAAGCATCCTCACCACTTATGAAGAAGAAAACAAACACCATCATACATTTTACTCATCCCCAATGTTGCGAAGTCCTTGGCAATTAAGACAATTAAAAAGAGAGATTTTTATTCCTTTCTTCAAGTGTTTTTATCCACATGGCTCTCCTTGCTTATGACATCAAGCAAGTGACTTTAATTGTTTTAACATAAGAAGATCTCAAATGAGAGAACCTTATGATATTCGGGACTCTCATTCCAGTTGTAAAAAAATTAATTATGAATATAAATCAATGTCTTATATCATTATACCCTTTATGAGAAAAACGAATAGAATTTATAAAGAACTCCGTTTTTCTCGTAAGGAAATCTAGTGCAGAGTTACAATTTGTAGTTCATGCTCATTGGCTCCAGCAAGAGCGATAGAGCGTTCATCGGATAAAATGATAGGATAACCTGTTTCACCAAAGAGAGCCCATATGGTAATGCCTGGGGTCATTGGTGGAAGATCAGGAAAGTTTTTAGCCAAGTCATCTGTACAAACTTTTTTTAAATAGGCAATTTGTCCCGCATCAGAGTAGGCTGTGTTCTGAAACGATAAGTTTTGTTTATGTTCTCCCATTTCACGGTTCCTTTACGCCTTAACTTTTATGACTCACCACTACTGACTTTAATTGGAATCTGTTTTATTTCTTTTTTTAATCTTGGTTGATACAGATTAATTGATAAAAGACCATTTTTCAACTCCGCATTTGTGACATGCATCCCTTCCGCAAGAATAAAGATTCGCTGGAATTGTCGCGCAGCTATACCGCGATATAAATATTGATGATTTTGGTTGTCTGTTTGTTTACCATGAATAACCAATTGATTATCATCGAGCAAAATATTAAGATGATTAATCTTAAATCCAGCAACAGCCAAAGTTATCCGGATATGATTTGCATCATCGTTTTTATGTAAACGTTCAATGTTATAGGCTGGGTAAGCTTCATCAGCTTTACCGATACGTTGCAATGTTTTTTCTACGGTTTCAAATCCTAAAAGAAAAGGATTGGAGAAAGGCGTCACATGTGTCATTCATGAGTATCCTCTTTGAAAAGCGGCGTTACTTGACCAAACTCTATACAAAGTGTTCGCTGCATTCCTCTCATATGGCGAGCGTAAATGATAACTTCAAGAGAGAAAATTAAGAGAGTTCAATGACTCAACGTACCATAAAATTATCAAAAGCGCGAAATTTATCTAGTATATTATATAATAAAGATGAAGTTGCAGAAATATTTCGCCGTTTTTCTGTGCAACGCCCAGCGCCTAAGAGTGATCTTATCTATACAAATATTTTTACGCTTTTGGTGGCAGTTGTACTTTCAGCTCAAGCGACAGATGTAAGCGTTAATAAAGCGACAAAAGAATTATTTCGCCTTGCTGATCAACCGGAAAAAATGGTTGCATTAGGGGAAGAAGAAATAGCACTTCATATCCGTTCAATCGGTCTTTGGCGAGCAAAAGCACGCAATATTTATGCACTTTGCAACTGTTTAATTAATCAATATGGCGGTCAAGTCCCTGATACGCGTGAAGCACTTATGTCCCTCCCTGGAGTGGGACGAAAAACGGCTAATGTTGTTTTGAATGTTGCTTTTGGTCAACCTACATTGGCAGTAGATACACATATTTTTCGCTTAAGCAATCGTCTTGGTTTAGCGCCTGGCAAAACACCAGAGATTGTCGAAAAAAAATTATTAAAGATTATACCGATCTATTATCTTCGTCATGCGCATCATTGGCTAATTTTACATGGACGCTATATTTGTCAAGCACGTCAAGCAAAATGTGCGCAATGCATTATTGCCGATTTATGTAAAGCCGCAAGCAAAACAAATGCTATTCCGGCACCTCTGGTTGAAATTCAAGGCAATGGAGCGCCCATTTTTTTATAATACGGTCTTGCTATTTTGTGTATACTAGCTTATGAGAACATTTTTGGAACCGCCCGGCAGGGCATGCCGTGGCTGTTTAAATGCTTGTTCAAGCGTTGGTCCGCTTGATCAAATAAAATGTTTGATTGAATCAATTAATGTATGGAGTAGCAAAATGCCCAAGATGAAGACCAAATCATCCGCTAAAAAGCGGTTTAAAATCACTGCGTCAGGCAAAATTAAAGTAGCAGCTGCTGGTAAGCGCCACGGCATGATTAAGCGTTCGAATAAATTTATTCGCGATGCACGTGGAACAATGGTTTTGTGTGAACAAGATGCTAAAAAAGTCATTCAGCATTATTTGCCGAATGGTATTTAAACCTTACGCTTTTGATTTTGAGGAGATTATAATATGGCTCGTGTGAAAAGAGGTGTGACAGCACACGCTAAGCACAAAAAAGTTCTTAAACAAGCTGAAGGCTTTTATGGTCGACGTAAAAATACCATTCGTGCTGCTAAAGCAGCAGTTGATCGTTCAAAGCAGTATGCTTATCGTGACCGCAAAAATAGAAAGCGTACTTTCCGTGCTTTGTGGATTCAGAGAATTAATGCGGCTGTTCGTGCAGAAGGTTTAACTTATGGACGTTTTATTGATGGCTTATCAAAAGCTGGTATTGAAGTTGATCGTAAGGTTCTTTCAGACATAGCAATCCACGAGGCGGAAGCATTTTCTGCTCTAGTCGCTTCAGCAAAAAAAGCTTTAGAATATTTAAAAGACACAACACCTAATGCTTTTGAAGGCGCTGTCAAGTAAGCCAGTCGTGTTCTCTTAAAGCATTTATTTATTCGAGGTCCCGTGCTGGCTATTGCGAGTGCGGGTTTTTCTTTATTAGAAAATAGGCAAAAATATGAATGATATTGAGCGTCTGGAACAAGAAATTTGTTTAGCCTTAGAGGCAGCAGGTGATGAACAAGCACTTGAAACAGTGCGTATTTCAGCATTGGGTAAAAAAGGTAGTATCTCTGAAAAATTAAAAGAATTAGGAAAAATGGATGCTGGCGAGCGCCATAAAGTTGGACCTGTTCTTAATGGATTAAAAAATCGCATTTTAGAATTATGGGCACAAAAGCGTGATCTTCTGAAAAGACAGGCACTGGATGCCCGTCTTTCTCGTGAAACAGTTGATGTTACCTTGCCTGTTCGCTCTTCACCTATAGAAAGGGGACGCATTCATCCTATTTCACAAGTGATTGAGGAAATTATTGCCATTTATACGAAGTTGGGTTTTTCTCTTGCCGAAGGTCCAGATATTGAAACAGATTATTATAATTTTACAGCATTGAATTTTCCTGAAGGGCATCCAGCGCGTGAAATGCATGATACCTTCTTTTTTGATGTTGATAAAATGGGAGAGAGAAAATTATTGCGAACCCATACATCACCCGTACAAATTCGTACACTAGAAAAACAAAAAGCACCGATACGGATCATTATTCCTGGAAAAACTTACCGCATGGATTCGGATGCAACGCATTCTCCTATGTTCCATCAGGTAGAAGGTCTTGTCATTGATAAAACCTCCACCATTGCCCATATGATGTGGCTACATGAAACCTTTTGTAAAGAATTTTTTGAAGTTCCCTCTGTAAAAATGCGTTTTCGTCCCTCTTTTTTCCCTTTTACCGAACCATCTATGGAAGTGGATATTCAATGTGATCGTTCTGGTTCAGAAATAAAATTTGGTGAAGGACAGGGTTGGTTGGAAATTTTAGGATGCGGAATGGTGCATCCTCATGTGTTGAAAAATGTTGGTTTAGATCCCGATGAATATCAAGGCTTTGCATGGGGAATGGGCATTGATCGTATTGCCATGTTGAAATACGGTATGCCTGATTTGCGGGCTTTTTTTGATGCTGACCTGCGTTGGTTAGACCATTATGGCTTTCGTTGCTTTGATATGCCTGCTTTTTTTCCTAATAGAAATGTGTGATCTTAGTCATCGCTTTCATGTGAGGTTTTAAAATGAAGTTTACATTGTCCTGGTTAAAAGATCACTTAGAGACAAATGCATCTTTGGATGAAATTTGTGAAAAATTAACCGCTATCGGTCTTGAGGTTGATCACGTTGATGATCGATCTTCTTTAAAAGGTTTTGTGATTGCAAAAGTTTTAACAGCAATAAAACATCCTGATGCCGATAAACTTCAAATTTTATCAGTGGATACAGGAACTGCTACACCTGTTCAAGTTGTCTGTGGAGCACCAAATGCACGAGCAGGTCTTATTGGTGTTCTGGCACTACCAGGCACTTATATTCCAGGACTTGATGTAACATTATCTGTAGGAAAAATCCGCGGTGTTGAAAGTTTTGGGATGATGTGTTCGCAAGCGGAGCTTGAATTAACAAATGAGCATGACGGGATTATCGAACTTCCAGAAGATGCACCTATTGGAGATTCATTTGCAGCTTATGCTGGTTTAGATGATCCGATCATTGATATTGGTTTGACTCCCAATCGTTCCGATTGTACAGGTGTTCGCGGTATTGCCCGTGATCTTGCTGCCGCTGGAATGGGAAAATTAAAAGAATTATCCTTGTCAAAACTTGAGCCTTCTTTTGAAACACCTCTCGATGTTTCATTAGATTTTTCGCAAGGTTCATCATTATGTTTAGGTTTCGCTTGGCGTGAAGTACGCAATGTTCAAAATGGCGAATCACCACAGTGGATGCAACAGCGTTTGAATGCAATTGGTTTGAGACCGATTAATGCGCTTGTTGATATGACCAATTACATCAGTTTTGACCTTGGTCGTCCACTCCATGTTTTTGATGCAGATAAAATTAAAGGTAATTTGTGTGTACGTTGTGCTCGTGAGGGAGAACAGCTTCAAGCACTAAACGGAAAAGTCTATCATCTGGGCGCTAAGAATTGTGTCATTGCAGATGACGAGGGGGTTGTTTCGATTGCCGGTATCATGGGCGGTGAAAGAACGAGTTGTGATGAAACAACACATCGCGTGATTATTGAATCGGCGCTTTGGGATGCGCAAAGCATTGCACAAACAGGAAGAGCATTAGGTCTTATCAGTGATGCACGTTATCGATTTGAACGAGGTGTTGATCCGGCTTTTATAGAAACAGGGCTTGAAACTGCAACAGAATTGGTCTTACGTCTTTGTGGTGGTGAAGTATCTAAAAAAAGAATCGTTGGCTATCAGCAACAAGAAATCAAACAGATCGCTTTTCCTTTTTCTGAAATTAAACGTTTAACAAATTTGGAAATAGAACCTGAAAAAGTCAGCTCTATTTTAACAAAACTTGGATTTTTCGTTGAAGGAAAAGGAGATGTCGTTACGGTAAAAGTACCATCATGGCGCCCTGATATTATGGGTAAAGCCGATTTGGTGGAAGAGGTCATGAGAATTTATGGGTTAGATAAAATTAAACCTATTCCTTTGGAAAACTTTGCAGAAGGAAAAGATCAAATTTTAACATGCGCACAAATTCGTTCACGTGCTACACGTTTGGCTTTAGTACAACGTGGTATGAAAGAAGCGGTAACATGGTCTTTTATTTCTGAAAATCAAGCTCTTGCTTTTGGAGGAGGTCAAGAAGAGCTTAAATTAGTTAATCCTATTGCTGCTGATATGTCAGTAATGCGTCCTTCCCTTTTACCTGGTTTGATTATGGCGGCACAGAGAAATGCTGATCGTGGTTTTTCCGATCTTGCTTTGTTTGAAGTATCCAGTATTTATGAAGGCGACGCCCCTGATAAACAACACCGCGTTGTTAGTGGAGTTCGTCGCGGAACAGAGCAATTTAAAGGGGCAGGGCGTTTTTGGAATGGAAATGCAACCGTCGTTGATGTTTTTGATGCCAAAGCAGATGCTTTAGCTGTTTTAGAAGCATGTGATATGGATGTTGGGAAAGTGCAGATTGAAGTTGGAGCACCTGATTGGTATCATCCAGGTCGTTCAGGTGTCATAAAACTTGGATCAAAGATTATTCTTGGTTTTTTTGGTGTTTTTCATCCTGCTACATTAGAAACGTTAGATGTCAGTGGTCCTTTATGCGGCTTTGAAATTTTTCTAGACCGAATTCCAGAATCAAAGAAAAAAACGACCAAAAGCCGTCCTCCTTTGAAACTCTCACCTTTTCAAATGGTGCGGCGTGATTTTGCCTTTATAGCGGATAAAACTGTTGCCTCTTCTCTTATTATTCGGGCGGCAAGTGGAGCTGATAAAAAACTTATTCATTCAGTGCAGGTTTTTGATATTTTTGAAGATTTAAGCTTTGGTGAAGATAAAAAATCTGTTGCAATTGAAGTAACTATTCAGCCCATAGAACGGACTCTAACAGATGAAGATTTAGAAAAGCTTGCCTCAAAAATCGTGGATAATGTTACCAAAATGACAGGTGCATATTTGCGCTACTGAGTATTCTCATTTTTTATGAGATATTTTACATGAAGTGGGAGCTTGTTTGAGTACTCCCTTTTTGTTTAGCACTCAAGAGCTATAGAGCTTCTTGAAAGGGGATCTTATTACCAAAACAAGCTGCTTAAATCATCAGTTTTTTCAATATAAAAAAACTGTTTTTAAACATCTTGAAAAGTTATTTTTTCTCTTAATCCTTCATTGCAAATGTAAAAGATAACTGCTATTGCTAAATGATAATGCAAATTATTTGCAATAAAAAGAAGGCATATAAAGGAAAGAGAGCATCAATGAACGTAAGAACATTTTTCACCGTAGTTTTTGGAAGTGTTATTTTTTTTACACCCAATTTTGCTTTGTGTGCTGGTAAATTTAAAGCTGTTACGACATTTACTATCATTGCTGATATGGCACGCAATGTAGCAGGTGATGCCGCTGATGTTGAATCCATTACAAAACCAGGTGCGGAAATTCATGAATATCAACCCACCCCACGCGATCTTATGCGTGCTCAGGGAGCTAACCTTGTATTGTGGAATGGTTTAGAGTTAGAGCTTTGGTTTGAAAAGTTTTTTCAAAATATCAAGGATGTTCCAAGTGTTGTTGTTTCAAAAGGTATTCTACCCATTAAAATTGGTGAGGGCCCTTTTAGCGGTAAACCCAATCCTCATGCGTGGATGTCACCAACCTCTGCTTTGATTTACGTTGATAATATTCGCGATGCTTTTGTAAAATATGACCCTGAACATGCTGAAATTTATAAAGAGAATGCTGAAATTTATAAACAGAAAATTCGTGCAACGATTGATCCAATTAGAGCTGAATTAGAAGCCGTACCGCAAGATAAGCGTTGGCTTGTGACCAGTGAGGGGGCTTTTAGCTATTTGGCGCGTGATTTTGATCTAAAAGAACTTTATTTATGGCCCATCAATGCTGACCAACAAGGAACACCACAGCAGGTCAAGCATGTTATTGATATGGTTCGCAAATACAATATTCATGCAGTTTTTTCTGAAAGCACTATTTCCCCTGCGCCTGCTAAGCAGGTTGCCAGAGAAACAGGGGCTAAATACGGTGGTGTTCTCTATGTTGATTCTCTGAGTGAGAAAAATGGTGAGGTCCCCACTTATATTGATTTATTACGTGTCACGAGTGGGCGTATTAGCAAGGCTCTAGCAGAGGGAGTAAAAAGCCAATGACGGAATGTGGAATATTTGCCCAAGGGGTAACGGTAACTTATCGTAATGGACATACAGCTTTACGCGAAGTGAATTTTGAAAGTCCAAAGGGTTCTATTACGGCATTGGTTGGTGTTAATGGATCCGGTAAGTCAACGTTATTTAAAGCGATTATGGGGTTTGTACGCCCCTCAAAGGGAAAAATTCGCATGTTTGATTTGCCCGTTGATGTAGCTTTGAAAAAAAATCTTATTGCTTATGTTCCTCAAAGTGAAGATGTCGATTGGAATTTTCCTGTCTTGGTTGAAGATGTTGTATTGATGGGGCGGTACGGTCATATGAATTTCTTTCGCTATGCCCGTACACAAGATTATGAAGCCGTTCGTATTGCTTTAGAACGTGTTGATATGCTGGCTTTTGCTAAGCGCCAAATTGGAGAACTTTCTGGTGGACAGAAAAAGCGTGTTTTTCTAGCACGCGCTCTTGCACAAAAAGCAAAAGCTATTTTATTAGATGAGCCGTTTACAGGGGTTGACGTTACAACAGAAGATAAAATCATTGCTTTGTTACAAGATCTTCGTAAAGAAGGAGCTGTGATCTTGGTTTCAACTCACAATTTGGGCTCTGTTCGTGAATTTTGTGATCATACGGTTTTAATAAAAGGAACAGTGTTAGCTTCCGGATTAACTGAAAAAATCTTTACAAAGCAAAATCTGGAAAAAACTTTTGGAGGGTCTTTGCACCACCATATTTTTGATCTTCAAAGCACAAAAAAAAATGATGTTTTCATGGGAAGAAAGCAGTCTGCAGTTTGTGAAGATATTGAAAGAGTGGAGCACGTTGCATGATTTCTTGGTTGCTTGAGCCACTGAGCTATCAATATATGGTGAATGCAATGTGGGTTTCTGGGTTAGTTGGGTGTGTTTGTGCCTTTCTTTCGGCTTTTTTGATGTTAAAAGGTTGGTCATTGATTGGTGATGCACTTTCCCATTCGATTGTTCCTGGTGTAGCAGGAGCTTACCTTTTAGGGTTACCTTTTTCACTCGGCGCTTTTTTTTCTGGTGGTCTTGCAGCAGCAGCAATGCTCTTTTTTAACCATCGAACAAAACTTAAAGAAGATACCATTATTGGGCTCATTTTTTCTTCCTTTTTTGCCTTTGGGTTATTTCTCAAATCATTAAAACCAATGGCTGTTAATATTGATACGATTGTTTTGGGAAATATTTTAGCAGTTAGTTCAACAGATATTCTACAATTGGCTTTTATCGGCTTTTTTTCTTTGCTTATATTGCTTTTGAAATGGAAAGATCTTCTTGTTTCATTATTTGATGAAACGCATGCGCACGCCATTGGATTAAACGTAAAGTTTTTAAAGATTCTCTTTTTCACATTGCTGGCCGCTTGTACGGTTGCTGCCATGCAAACCGTTGGAGCGTTCTTAGTCATTTGTCTTGTTGTGACACCTGGGGCAACAGCCTATCTTTTAAGTGATCGTTTCGTAAATGTCTTGATTATTGCAGTTATAATTGGAACATTCACAAGTGTCTTGGGTGTTTATGTAAGTTATTTTTTGAATGCGCAAACAGGTGGGGTTGTAGTACTTTTTCAAGCATTTTTATTTATTTTGGCTTTTATTTTTGCTCCTAAACACGGATTTATTGCTGCACGCTTACGTATAAATGCGGCAAAAAAGGGTGTGATATTATCATGATTGATCAATTACTGCTTCCGTTTCAATTTTCTTTTATGCTTAAAGGTATGCTTATTACCATGATTCTTTCTGTTCCAATGGCAATGCTTTCCTGCTTTCTTATCTTAAAAGGATGGGCACTGTTAGGCGATGCCATTTCCCATGCAGTTTTTCCCGGTGTTGTTGTTGGTTATATGACAACACCATGGGTAATCGCATTTTTAACTTCTTTGCCATTTGCTTGGATTCAGCATATGCGTCCCGAGAATATTACAATGACTTTGATTACTTGCGGTGCTTTTGTTGCAGGAATGGTGTGTGCACTATTAACGGGTTTTTTAGGAAGCAATAGCCGTATCAAACAGGACACGGTGATGGGTGTGGTCTTTTCTTCAATGTTTGGTTTAGGGCTTGTTTTAGCCACCTCTATTTATAGTAGCTTAGATTTAAATCATATTCTATTTGGTAATCTCTTAGGTGTTAACTGGCTTGATATTATGCAGACAGCAATTATTTCTATTGTTGTCACTTTTATTTTAGCAGCAAAATGGCGTGACTTTATGCTGTATATTTTTGATTCAATTCAAGGTCGTGCAATGGGATTGCCAATATCTCTACTCCATTATACCCTTCTAACAATGATTTCTCTTACAATTGTTGCGGCTTTGAAAGCTGTAGGTATCGTGCTCGTTATTTCTTTACTGATAGCACCAGGAGCAATTGCCTATCTTGTCACAAAGCGGTTTTCTTTTATGTTAATAATCGCGATACTTGTTGCCGCTTTTTCTGGTTTTTTAGGGATTTATCTCAGCTTATTTATCGGCTCTGATTCTGCTTCCACAATTGTGTTAATCTTAACATTGATTTTTATTGCTATTTTCATGATGATTTTCTTTCGTCAAAACACAGTTCAAGAAACTTGAAGATAATAAAATTCTCGCATATCAGCCATGCATTTTTATGTATTGTCTCTCGTGCCTATTTTAGTTAGAGACTGGATCGCCAGGTTATTTTCCTCCTAATGCCTAGCAATTGAATGCAGTGTATATTCTCCCCCCAAGACTGCATTTTAATTAAGAGGCTGCATTGATTTATTCTGCAGCCTTTTTATTTTTTTCTAAAACTTTTTCTCATTTCTTGAAATCATTTAAAATGATTATCATATTGCGTAAACTATTCGGTATTTTCAAGGAACTTATGACAGAAAAAATGCTTACGCATGAAGTGATAGAGAGTGATTGTGCACTCAAACATCTGAACAATAAGAAAATAGATACAGTGTTTTTATGTAGAGTTTTGCGTAGAGGAAAATAGTACGAGACGAATGAAAAAAGACTTGAAGATATCGCACCCTTTGCGTATCTGCTATTATATAGCAGGGTGGGCAATGGTTATATTAGGTATTATCGGCGTAGTATTACCTATTATGCCAACTGTGCCTTTTTTGTTGGTTGCCTCATGGTGTTTTACGCGTTCTTCTCCACGTTTTCATCAATGGTTGAATAATCATCGTATTTTCGGTCCCCCTATTAAGCGATGGGAAGAAAAAAAAGCAATCTCTCCATTCGTTAAAGTTTTTGCAATGATGAGTATGACAGGTGGTTTTTTATCCTTTTTCTTGATGATACATCCTCCTTTATGGTTTTCTTTATTCACTGGGGTTATATTATTGTTGATTGCTGTTTATATTGTAACGCGTCCATCTTCATAATGATGGCAAATACTTTATGAGATGCTCTTTTTAACTTTGACTTATTTGTAAAAACTATTGAGAGAGCGGCTTTTCAAGTTTTAGATATCACCTCTCCATATCCAAGATACCTATGAAATAACAAGCTTTTTTAAAGAAACTAATCAATGATACGTTTGTCAAATAATTTTTATGAGAAAAAACTATGTACAAACACGAAGTGTCCATAAAAAGTTTCTTTGTAAGACATGATGGATCACATTCATGAAGAGAAGCATTACTTTGTGAGAAATGCTCGTATGGATCTCTATATATACATCTATATTGAGAAGCCATTAGATGTTATAGTCATTTCTTTCTAACAAGACATCTTATTTGTTTTGATATCTCTTGATGAGGACTTGATAGAATACAAAGCTTACTCAACACCATCTATTTTTATATTTATACAGTTAAAAGAAGTCGGTCTATTATATCAATCTTAATGTTGCATCTGTTTTTAGCTTAAAGATAATTTATAAAAACAACAGAGTTCTTTTTAAATGGTTTTATGCATATGCACATCCTTTTAATAATATGCGAATGAATAAATTTTTTGACTTTGCATAAAGCTTATTCAAAATAAAAATATTATTGCACTCTCTGTTTTTTTAATGAGCCCATGCCATTAAAACTAATGCATTGATTTATATAGATAATCTTGCGTTATTCATATTGAATTAGAACCCCGAATATCGTAGAATTCTCTCATTGCAAATCTATTCCCTGTTGAATCAATCAGAATCACTTGCTTACACATCACAAACGGGGATGGCGTGTGGGTAAAACTGTATAAAAAGAAATACCCCCTACCTAATGAGCTGTTTCACGTGCTAAAGGCTGTCGCAACATTGGGGGCTGGCAAATATATAATGATGATGCCGGCTTGTTGCTTCACAAACGTAAAGATGGGAATACTCAATGGCTTTATCATTATACCACTCATGGTCGGCACCGTAAAACAGGCCCAGGTGTCTTAAGAGATGTTTCTTTAAAACAAAAGGTTCTCCAAATCGTGTTATTTACATACTTATTTTAACGAAATATTTCTCAATGCTTTACTCATTTTATGATGGTAGGCCCATACATGGATAAAGTAATTTTTCCTGTAAAGTGTATAAAATCCATTGAGCACTATCATCCTTGCCTTGCAAAATGCAAACCAATAGTCACCATGCTATTTGTTATTCTCCAATGTTTTCTTATCAATTTCTAATGTTGCAATAGCTCTTAACACTTAAGAACATTCATAAAAGCTATTTTATAGTTTTTATCCACAAAGACTTCCGCTTATGGAGTAACAAGCCAGCCCTATCATTATATTTGCCAACTCCCAATGTTGCGACAGATCTTGCATTAAGACAGTTCATAAGAGCCATTTTTAGTCCTTTCTTATATAAATTTATCCACACGACAGCCCCGCTTGTAATGTGCAAGCAAATAGTTTTGATTGATTCAAAATAAGCAGGTTTGAAATGAGAGAATCTTACGATGTTCGCGCGCGCTCATTCAACATGCAAAACAATAATATCCCATTATGCCGTAAAACAATGTTATTTATGACAATAATATAAGGCATGTAAGTCTCCTTGGTATGTTAAGTATTTTTTTATGCGTAGTGAATATTTTTAATTCTTACTCGTCGGACTTTATGTAAGTGAAGCGCATGCAGGAGAAGTCAAGCGGAATCCGCTCAACAAGAAGCCGAACTTTTTACAGACCAGCAAAGGTTAAGAACCTTCATCCTTATAAAGATCAACCTTATCAATAATATGATGAGTTAATATATCCCGTTTTAAAGAGCTGGAAATTAGGTCGTTATAGATCTAGAAACGCGTTTCATTACCAAAAAAATTGAGATAACGTTGTACTTCTTCTGGATTACCGATAGTTTTTTCAGCATTATCTGAAAGTTTTACAGCTGGCCGACCACTGGCATGAGTCACCTTACAAACAAGGGAAAGAGCATCAAGTGTTGCAATTTCTTGAGGTGCACAACCCGTAAAGTCGTTGGTAAGATCAGTTCCCCATCCAAAACTCATGCGCACTCTTCCATGAAAATGATGATAGGTTTTTTCGATTGTATTGACATCAAGAGCATCAGAAAAAATTAAAAGTTTTTCGCGTGGATCTTTTCCTTTTTCTTTCCACCATTGAATAATACGTTCGCCACCTTCAATAGGGGGTGCACTATCAGGTCTAAACCCCGTCCAATCTGCTACCCAATCTGGAGCATCGCGTAAAAATGCTTCTGTACCAAAGGTATCTGGTAAAACAATGAGAAGATTTCCACCATAATAACGGTTCCAATCTTGCAAAACTTGATACGGAGCTCTGCGTAATTCATCATCGTTGTTGCTAAGAGCAGCAATAACCATGGGTAATTCGTGAGCATTGGTTCCAAGAGCTTCTAAATCTGTATCCATGGCGAGAAGGACATTAGACGTTCCAGTAAAAGAATTACCAATGCCTTCTTTTAATGCTTCCACACACCAGCGCTGCCATAAAAAAGAATGGCGGCGCCTTGTCCCAAAGTCAGATATTTTAATATCAGGCAATTTTTTGAGACGTTCAACTTTACTCCACATTTTTGCTTTAGCACGCGCATAAAGTACATCAAGAGCAAAACGATCTAACTTTTTCATAGCAGTACGTGAACGTAATTCGCTGATAATCGCAAGAGCTGGAATTTCCCACATAGAGCTATGCGCCCACGGACCATGAAACTGAAGAATATATTGGCCATCTTTACGGGTTAATTCATATTCTGGTAATTGAAAATTCTCAAGCCACTGAAGAAAATCAGGTTCAAAAATTTGCTTTCGTCCATAAAATGTATTACCAGCGAGCCAGATCATTTCTTTTTTTGAAAAACGCAAACTAAGAGCATGATCAAGTTGGGCACGTAATTCACTCTCATCAATATCATCAGCAAGACGTATTGTTTTAGAGCGGTTTATAAGGGAAAAAGTAACATTGACAGTGGGATAAAGTCCCCAAATCATCTGTACCATAAGAAGCTTATAAAAATCCGTATCGAGAAGTGAACGAATAATGGGATCAAGTTTCCAAGTATGATTGTAAACACGTCTAGCAATATCCGGATGATTCATAACCTTTTTCTTTCAGTCTCATCGAATCTAAAATTATTATGCACCAACACGGTTAATATAGGCGACGCAAGGACTATAACAACTCTACAATTTTGGGCAAGAATAAAAAAGCCTGTTCTCTTTTTTCGTTTTTAAGATTTAATAATACGTAAAATTTCATGCTGACCTGTTTTTTGTAACTTTATCCCTGTATGAACTTCAGTATATTCTTTGCCATTAACATAGAGCATATTTTCAGATCCCCATTTTACTTTAATAGTATAAATGGCATCACAAAATTTCATTTTTGCTTCATATTTTGGCCAAATAGAAGGTAAATGTGGCTGTAAAAATAACAAGTCTCCCTGACGTTGTATTCCAAGAATCGCTTGTGTTGCGGCACGATAAAACCAACCAGCTGAACCTGTATACCAAGTCCAACCGCCTTGACCACATCGTGGTTCAACAGCATAAATATCTGCCGCCATCACATAAGGTTCAACACGATAAGTTTCAGGATCTTGTCCATGATTAATAGGGTTAATCGCAGAAAATAAAGCATAAGCTTCATCGTTTTGTCCCATTTCAGCCAATGCTAAAATACTCCAAATGGCACCATGCGTATATTGACCACCATTTTCTCGAATTCCTGGAGGATAACCTTTTATATAACCAGGCTCGAGTGTACTTTTATCAAAAGGCGGCCAAAAAAGGCGAATGAGTCCACCTTTTTTATCATAGAGATGTTTTAGCATTGATGTCATTGCTTGTTTTTGACGTTCAAGCGATGCCATTTGAGAAATGACAGCCCAAGATTGAGCAATGGTATCAATTTGACATTCATCATTGATTTTAGAGCCAAGAGGTGTTCCATCATCAAAATAACCACGTCGATACCAAGCACCATCCCAACCGTTTTTCTCTAGGGATTTTGTTAAATGTTCAAGATACGTATTCCATATTTGCATATGGTCATTGTCACCACGTTTTTTTGCTAAAGAGATAAATGCTTGTAATGTGTACCCAAGAAACCATCCTAACCAAATGCTTTCGCCTTTTCCTTCCGCACCTACCAAATTCATGCCATCATTCCAATCCCCACCTAAAATAAGAGGGAGACCATGTGGTCCGCAGCGTTTAATGGCAAGGTCTAAAGCTAAAACACAATGTTCATAAACTGTTGTAACCTTTGAGGATTGGGTGGGTTGAAAATAAGCATCCTGTTGCCCACTTTTGAGAACATCACCTTCAATAAAAGGAATGAGCGTATCAAGAAAGGCATCATCGCCAGTGGTATTGACATAAAGAGCTGTTGCATATGCAAGCCAAACGATATCATCAGAAATCCGTGTACGAACACCAGCATTTGTATCAGGCAACCACCAATGTTGCACATCCCCTTCAAGAAATTGGTGCGCTGCAGCATTTAACAATTGGTCATGGGCCAATTGTGGTTCCAGCAATAACAAAGACAAGCTATCTTGTAGCTGATCACGAAAGCCAAATGCACCACTCGCTTGGTAAAAGCCTGCGCGTGCCATGATGCGGCATGCATAAATTTGATAGGGAAGCCAGTGGTTGACCATAAGATTAAAAGAAGAGTCAGGTGTTTTGACTTGGAAAGGAGAAACAAAATCACTCCATTGTTGTTTTTGTTTTATGAGCAGAATTTCAAAATCGCTTGCACGTGCTTGATCAAGTAGTTTTTCAGCTTCTTGCCTATTTTCAGCACTGCCAAGATAGAAGATGATTTCTTTTGTTTGCCCTGGTAAAAGATCAATATCATAGGCAAATGCTGAACAAGGATCACATCCTGCTGCAATGATATTCGAAAGAGCACCAGCTTTACGGATCGCATTTGGATGTGTTACGGTTCCCGTTGCACCGATAAATTCAGCGCGATTGGTCGTCGTACTGGTTGGCATTTCGGAGGCTGATAAAAATGTGACTTGTTGAGATTTTTCGATGTGATAGGGATTTTGAATAAAATGCGCCCCCCATCTAGCCTCATAAGAAAAAACAATAAAGGGGGCATATTTGGTACGAACATTTCCCAAAACCCATTCAACATAATTATAAAGGCGTAAACTGCGTGGTTTTTCCCCTTTATTCGTGAGAATAAGACGTGAAAAGCGAATAGGTTTTTCAGGATCAAGTGTATGGGTCAGTTCTAATGCAATTTCTGAATGTGTCGATTTAAAAGTTGAGAATCCAAAACCATGACAAGCATCATAGACAACATTTTCATCACATTCTACGGTAGAAACGGGTGAAAAACGTTTTAAAGACTGGTGATCAACCAAATAAAGTGCTTCTCCTGGCCGGTTAGACGTTGGATCATTCGCCCAAGGAGTTAATTGATAATCGCGACTATTATTAACCCAAGTAAAAATTGCACCTTCAGCAGAAACATGAAAACCAAACCTGTGATTAGCAATAACATTAATCCACGGATGCGGGGTGGTGGTATGCCCATGAAGACGTATTACATAATGATTATGCTGATTAAAACCACCGTAACCATTCCAATATCTTAGATCTTCTCCATTCGTAGGGAAAGAAGATGGTTTTTGTTGGCTAACAAGACCAATGGAAGCAAAAAGATTTTGTTCCGTTTGTGGTGTAACTTGCCTTCTTTCATTATATTTCGAAGAGTCTAATTGTTCATAAGATCCTTGATAATTTTTACGGATTGCGAGATCAAAATCATTCTCATCAAGCCGTTTAAGCTGTTCAGATAAAGAGCCATTTTGGGCATCAAGAACAATACGCGCTGATGCAAGAAGCGTTTTAAAACTCTGTTCACTTATTTGATCGCGCCGAAGCGTGAAAATATGTTGGCATCCATCTGCTTCTTGCGTGTGGCGACGATAAGATTCACAGACCCATTCAAGAGCACGTTGTGTATTTTGTATATAGGAAAATGCTTGTTCATTGAGAATGACCAAATCAACAATAAGACCGCGCATACGCCAATATTCGTGTGCTTTAAGAAGCTCACGCAGTACAGTTATATTTCCCTCGTTATTTAATCTAAGAAGACAGAGTGGATTGTCTCCTGAAATGGACATGGGCCAAAGATCAGACTGTTTTCCAAGCATTTTTTCTAATATTTCAGAAGGAAGACGCCATGTGCGGTCTGGATAGATAAGCGGTGTTGCATATTTTTGATAAACAATAGCTTCTTTAAGCTGGGTTCCACTCTGATACAGTGCAACTTGTGAGCGCGTCCATGCCATTGAAAGTTCTTTTTGAAACATATCAGGTTGTCGATAATGTTTAATATGATTATGCAACGCTTCTTTTGTATGAGCAGCAAAAGTCCAAAAAATAAGTTCTGCTTTGCCATGGGCTGGAATTTGTACACAGCAGCGCAATGACATAATAGGATCTAGAACACAACCTTGACTGTTACTAAAACGAGTATTTTGGTCAAATGCAGCGGGACGATGAATAGATCGCCCCCGACCAATAAACAGAGAGCGATCTGTTTCAGCTTCGGTCTCTTGGAGAGTATCTGTTGTACTAGAAACAAAATGAGCAATATAAATATCAGGGTCGCTAGGTGAGCGTTTACGCCTTTTGGCAAAAATTGTTTTGCCTTCCTCAGCAATTTCTGTCTCTATAAACATACGAGAAAAAACAGGATGAGCACTATCTACGTCCATTGTTGCGAGTGCCAGTTCACCATAAGAGGTAACTTCAATGAGTCGATCTTTATTTGTCGTATTCATCAGTTGAAGACGTCTCCCTTCACCACATCCTTCAGATGTAATAAGACATTCAAGTGTTGATTTAATACCATCAACTATTTTTGTATATTCAGCCTTTTCATCTGTAAAAATGCTGATAGCTTCTTCTTCAATAACGCGTGTTGGTTCACCAGTAACAGACCACCAGCGTCCACTATGCGTATCACGTAAGAAGAATAAAGTACCTTGTTGATCTTCTGTTGCATCAGGAATAAAGCGCGTAATCGCATAATCGTGCCAACGGCTGTAACCAGAACCATTAGCTGTTAACATGGTAGAATAAGAGCCATTAGACAAAAGCAAAGTTGCTCGTGGTTTGAGCAACGGATTTTTAATAATACGCAAAGGGGCAGCGTCAAATGCTTGAGACTTATTGCGCATACTATTAACAGCTTTGGTATGAATAATAGGAATAAAATGGGGTGCTCTTTCTTGTAAGAGCAATTGAGTTGCTTCAATAACGGGATTACGGTGAAAACGATCACGCATTCGCCCTTGAAAAATAACATTGTTAAGAGCAAGGATAGACATGCCATGATGGTGCGCATAATAATTGCGTACAACAGCATATTTTTCCCCTATCTTCACGCGTGAAGGGGTAAAATCGACAGAATCATAATAACCATATGTTCCTAAAGCTCCAAGATCACGGAGTCGTTTTAAATTAGCGACAGCGCAAGAAGGTGCATATTGTGCCGCTAGAAGACTGGCATAGGGAGCAATGACAGCATTGCGTGAGAGTCCACGTTGGAGGCCGAGACTTGGAACACCAAAATGAGCATATTGATAGTTCATTAAATGATCGCGAGCATTAAATGCGGCCTCTGAAATACCCCATGGCGATTCTCGTTTATGGGCATATTGTATTTGACATCGAATAATTAATCGATTTGTTTGATCTAGTAGAGATCCTAACGGTTCATGCATCACAAGAGAGGGCATAAGGTATTCAAACATGGAACCAGACCATGATAGGAGCGCACCTTTCCAACCTATCGGTACAAGGAGTCGACCAAGATGAAACCAATGTTTAAGTTTTATATCTCCCTTTGCGATAGCAAAAAAGCTTGCAAGACGTGCTTCTGAAGCAAGCAGATCATAACAATTTTCATCGAGTTTGTTTTCTTGCACACGATATCCAATGGATAAAAGGTGCCGTTTAGGCTGTTCTAAAAAGTCAAATTCCATCTCAAAGGCTATTTGCCGTGCTGCTATAGCCAACTGGTTTAGTTTTTTACATAATTTTTCAGTATCACAATTATCAGTAGCATCATGATGATGAGCGTTGCAGGTGTCGAGAAGGCATTTAGCCCAAGAGAGCGCACGAGCAGATTCTATCGTTTGAATTTTTTGATCAAATTCACCGACTAAGTGCACAATATCGTGGGCTACCTGTGAAAGGTTCATGATGTGAGAAGGGATCGTATTTTCTTGTTCTAAAAAAATGAAGACAGAGTCATGAAAACGAGTAATTTTTTCTTCGATTCTTTGGCGTAAAGGGCGTAAACTGAATTGATGATCTGGAATTTCTTTGACAGTCTCATCAAGAATAGTACAAACATCCAATAAGCCTTCTCGGTCACTTTGAAAAAAAATATGAGGTTTTTCAGCCCATTCACTTAAAGCAGAAGAGAGTGTTACCAAATGACCGGCAAGGTTTCCTGAATCAACGGTTGATACATAAGTAGGTAAAAGAGGTCTGAGTGTATCCGTTTCATACCAATTATAGAGATGACCACGAAACTTTTCCATTTTTGCAAGAGAGCGTAATGTACATTCAATACGGGTGATGGTCTCTTCAACACCAATCCAACCAAAATCACGTGCTGCAATAATAGAAAGGAGATAAACCCCGATATTCGTAGGAGATGTACGTTGAGCTATAAGAGGTTCAGGATCTTCTTGAAAATTATCAGGAGGCAAATAGTTGTTTTGTGCATTGACAAAAGTTCCATAATAAAGCCATGTCCGCCGTGCAATAGAACGGAGTTTTTTTTCATCTTTTGAAGAAAGATAAAGGCTATCTTGAAAGGTTGAAGGTTGACTCACAATCCAAGCAATAAAGGGTGAAAAAAACCATGCTATCCCAAAAGGTAAAGCAACCAAGCTTGCAAAACTATCAGAAAAAAGGGGGAGTGCTATAGTAAGAATACCAATAAGCGATGCTGGTGCCATTGTAAAAACATAGAAACGCAAACTATTGGGTATTGATTTTGTTGCGGCAGAAGTTTTCCATTCAAGAAGATGCTGTTTTGAAATCGTCATACGATAGAGTGTACGAATAATCGCATCGGTCATAAAATACGCCGAATGCGCAAGAAACGTCGTTTTAAGAAATATATCAGCGCTTGTAAGAGCAATTTTGTTCCAAATTAATTGAAAATGTCCACGCAAAGAATGATCTATATTGGATGAAACAAACGTTTTTAATACACATAGAATGGGTGAAATGAAGGAGCTAAACAACAAGAATATTTGCCAGACGATTGCACTCTTTAATGGCAAAAGAGTCCATCCTGAAAATGCTGCGATTAACCACATAAGTGGCGTGAGAGAACGACGTAAATTATCCTGCATTTTCCAACGTGTTACAAAGCTTATTTGACGAGGGAAAAAAAGATAAGGTAAAAGTTGCCAATCACCACGGATCCAGCGATGATACCGCATAACATCAATATTATAAGCTGTCGGATAATCTTCAATAATTTCTACGCTACTTACAAAAGCAGTACGAGCATATCCCCCTTCTAAGAGATCATGACTGAGAACAGTATTTTCTTTAATTTTTCCGTAAAGTGCTCGTTCAAATGCATCAATATTATAAAGCCCTTTACCGATAAAGGTGCCTTCTCCTAAAAGATCTTGATACGTATCAAAAACAGCAAAAACATAAGGATCAATACCACGGTTGGTAGAAAAAATGCGTTGGAGAATTGATGTTTTTTTTTCTGTTGTAAGAGAAGGAATAATGCGTGGTTGTAAAATGCTATAGCCCTTTACAACCTTTCCACTTTGTGGATCAAAAATGGGATGATTGAGTGGATGGTTAAGCTTTCCAACAAGTTGTGTGACGCTCTCTGGAGTAAGACGTGTATCACAATCCAGAGTCATAACAAAACGGCAATCCAGAGGAAGATGTGGACCGGGGGGATAAAAGCTCGTGTTTTTATCGCCTCTTAAGAGCCGATTGAGTTCATGAAGTTTTCCTCGCTTTCGTTCCCATCCCATCCAACATTTTTCGCTTGTATTATAAAGGCGTCGGCGATGCAAAAGAAAAAAAAGCGGAAATTCATCACGAGGATAACGACCATTGAGTTTATCAATATTCTGTTGCGCATAGTGCAATAAATCAAGATCATCTTGCGTTTCTCTCAAGGGAGAATCCGCCCAATCTGTAATGAGTGCAAAATGAATGGCTCCTTTAGGATTGGAAAGATAGTGCACTTCAAGATTGTGTACTTGCTCATCAATATCATCGCGTGATGTCATCAAAGTAGGTACAACAACGATTGTCCGTGCATATCCCGGAATACCTTCTTTATATTCATAACCAATAAGCTTTCTTGATGGGACAAACCACGAAACAACAGTATTAAAAAAGGAAAAAGTAGCATCCATAGCAGGAAAAATCGCCAATATAGTAAAGCAAAGGGACATCCATGGTGTTATGCCAGACACTTGTAAAAAAGCGTAAATTGCAAGCAAAAGAGCAAGCGTTAGAAAAGAAATGGGAACGACGATGACTCTTAGTTTTAGGCAACAGAAAGTGCGTGCCCATTTTATGAAAAAAGGTGGGGTATATCCACAAGCCTTTTCAAATATGCCACGACCATCATCGACAAGATACCACCCCACACAAGAATGATGAGGCGTATCTTCAGAAGTGGAATTTGCTATTTCTACGACTTTATGTGCAACTTCCAGTTCACTAAGAGGCGAAAAGCGTGCAACTTTTTCAATGACTTGTCGATAAATATTGCGTGAGTGAGAATCAATTTCAGAAAATTCACTATTTTTACGTAAAATAGAATCGACACAACTTACTGTTTCAAACCATACTGTCCAATCAACATCATCTATAGCTTTAAGAGCACGGATAATATTGCCCATGGTTACACCATCTGCTGCTTGTCGGGTGTGTTCATCTGCTGTTGCAATCTCTAAGCTACTGCCTTGGCTTTCCAATTGTTTTTCAAGCCAAGTTAATGCTACGGTTGAATCGACAGATGCACTGCGCAAGCGATAAAATAAATGCGCTGAAAAGGTTGGATCAATAGTAAGTGGTTGATACTGCGTAAAAATAGAATGGAGTTTTGGTTTATTTTCTACAAGAGAAATTTTATCAGCCACTTGACTAGCAAGATGACGCATATGCCGCGCTTTTTCAATACGGACTGAAAGACGACGGACATTTTCAATGAGCAGCATCTGCATCACAGAAGGAAGAGCCCACAATTCACCAATTGTGAGCGCACAAACTTCTTGAAATCCATTAATCATAGCAGTCAGTGTTTCTTGTGAAAAGCTACTATCAGTATGCGCGATATAAAGCCAAGTTAAAATAAAAATTCGTGGTATTCCTGCTTTTTGTCTAGAAAGAGGAAGTTGCTTTATAAAGGACTTGGGGAGGTTACGGCGTAGCTGTTGTATGGTTTTATCAATGGCGTAATGATTATCAATGAGCCATTGAGCAGACGGTGCGATGGTCTCATCATTGTGGGCAGCAAAATCACTGGTATGAAAGGCATGAAGAATAAGTTTAGCATTTTCATTCAATCTCTTGCGAAAATCTTCTACTCCCTCATATTCAGGGAGTAAAATTTCTTTACCAGAAGCTATATCATGCCCTAAATTATAAAGATCTTCCTGTACTTTATAAATTGCACGAAGAGGAAAATCTGTATTAGTAAAATGATCTTTTCCCTCTGTTTGAGAAAAAAGTATTTTATGAAGGGTATTATGCACGCCATGTCCCATTGTTATTCAATTACATCGTTTTTTATTTAAATTGTAAGCATTTTATCTGAATAGTGAACCGTTGATAGACAAAAAAACAAACTTTTTGTTTTTATTTGCAAGCATTTGCAATTTTTGACGCAATAATTAAAAAATAAGCAGACAATTTCTTTAGAAAATAAAAAGGTCACTCTTAAAATGAGTGACCTTAATAACAACATCAACTTTAATGATTGATAATTAATCTTGTTCTTGTTTTTTCAAAGCTGCACCCAGAATATCACCAAGAGAAGCACCTGAGTCTGTAGAGCCATATTGTGCAACAGCTTCTTTTTCCTCTGCAATTTCTAACGCTTTGATTGATACTGAAATTTTACGTGTTTTTTTATCAAATGCTGTTATGCGAGCATCAACCTTTTGCCCAATTGCAAAACGCTCAGGACGTTGCTCATCACGATCACGCGCTAAGTCAACACGCCGAATGGTTGTCTCAAGGTTGTGGTCAATCAATTTCACATCAATGCCATTGTCGTTAACAGCAGTAACTTCACATGTTACAACAACACCTTTTCGCAATTCACCAGAAGCGGCGGCCTCTCCAACTTTATCGCTAGAAAGCTGCTTAATTCCAAGAGAGATACGCTCTTTTTCAATGTCAACATCAAGAACCACAGCTTTAACGATATCGCCTTTATTGTAAGTATCAATGACTTGTTCACCAGGACGGTTCCAATCAAGATCAGACAGATGAACCATACCGTCAACATCGCCTTCAAGCCCAATAAAGAGACCAAATTCTGTTTTATTTTTAACCTCTCCTTCAATTTGCGAATTGACAGGAAATTTATTGGCAAAAGCTTCCCATGGATTTTCAAATGTTTGCTTTAAACCAAGAGAAATACGCCGTTTAGAAGGATCAATTTCAAGAACAACCACTTCTACTTCCTGTGATGTAGACAGAATTTTTCCAGGATGAACATTTTTCTTTGTCCAACTCATTTCAGAAACGTGGATTAGCCCTTCGATTCCCGGTTCAATTTCAACAAAACCACCGTAATCAGTAATGTTGGTAACAGCACCCGTAATTTTTTTACCAATCGGATATCTGACACTGATGCTTTCCCAAGGATCACTTTCAAGCTGTTTCATTCCAAGAGAAATACGGTGCGTATCTTGATTGATGCGAATAATCTGAACTTTAATCGTTTGACCAATTGTGAGAACTTCAGATGGATGATTAACACGCCGCCATGCCATATCTGTGACGTGTAAGAGACCATCAATCCCACCAAGATCAACAAAAGCACCATAGTCTGTGATATTTTTCACCACACCTTCAACGATTTGGTTTTCTTCAAGATTTTGTACGATTTCTGAACGTTGCTCGGCGCGACTTTCTTCTAAGACAGTGCGACGTGAGACAACAATATTGCCACGACGACGATCCATCTTCAAAATCTCAAAGGACTGTAAATTATGCATGAGAGGTGAAACATCACGAATGGGACGAATATCAACTTGGCTGCGAGGCAAGAAAGCTATGGCACCATCAAGATCGACTGTAAAACCACCTTTTACTTGGTTAAAGATAACGCCATCAACGCGCGCCCCAGCGTTGAATTTTTCCTCCAAACGGACCCAACTTTCTTCGCGCCGTGCTTTTTCACGCGATAAAACAGCTTCACCCATCGCATTTTCAATGCGTTCAATGTAAACCTCAACTTCATCGCCAACTTGCAAAGAACCATCTTTTGCTTTAGCTCCAAATTCTCTGAGAGGAATACGTCCTTCGACTTTAAGTCCAGCATCAATAATGGCCATGTCTTTTTCAATTGCAATAACACGGCCTTTAACAACAGACCCTTCATTAAGATCATTAGTTTGAAAAGATTCTGTTAAAAGGGCTTCAAAATCCGCTGTTGTGGGATTGTATTGTGACATAAGAACTCCTAATATATACCTTATGTTATAAGGTATGAGCGCTAGGTTAGTGTTAACATAAGCAACTTCCTGCCTTTTTCCTTGAATACAGGAAGAAAAGTTAGCGCTAGGCCGGAAGTCACCTTGACGAATTTATCCAATTATATGCATTTTTATGATTGGATCAATAAAACTACATGCAATTTCAAATGTTGCTTCTATACTCAATTCTGACGTATCAAGCAAGTGGGCGTTTTTTGCTGGTTTTAGTGGGCTTTGTTTGCGCGTTATATCGCGACTGTCTCGCTGTTCAAGTTGAGCGAGAATTTCATGATAATTTGCCTGAATACCTTTTTTTAAAATCTCTTGGTAGCGGCGTTTGGCGCGTATTTGAATATTGGCTAGAATATAAAACTTGATATCAGCATCAGGACAAACAATAGTTCCAATATCACGCCCATCCAGTACACTTCCAGGTAAAGTTTTGGCAAAATCCCGTTGTTTGTCGATAAGAATTTTGCGTACAGAAGGGTTAAGCGCTATTTTTGAAGCCGCTTCACCAAGTTCATGAGAAGAAAGAAGAGCAGGATTTAAGGTATTAAAATCAAGTTCTTTAGCATAAATAATAGCATTACTTTCATCATGAAGAGATAAATTTTGTTGTAAAAGCGCATAAGCAACACCACGATAAGTGAGACCAGTATCGAGATGATGAAGATGATAATGTGCAGCAATTTTGCGCGCTAAGGTTCCTTTGCCTGAAGCTGCTGGTCCATCAATAGCAATAACAAAAGGCTTCAAGCGATTTTTCCCCCAAGTTGTTTTATAAAAGAAATAAATTCTGGAAAGCTCGTAGCGATCATTCGTTTATCATCAATGGTAACAGGTTTTTCTGATGCAAGCCCAAAAATGAGAAAACACATAGCAATTCGATGATCAAGATGTGTGGAGACATGGCCACCACCCAAACTTTTGGCAGAACCTTTTCCATAAACAACAAGAAAATCTTGACCTTCTTCACAGTCTACGCCATTAATTTTTAATCCTTGAGCAACAGCAGACAGCCGATCTGATTCTTTAACACGCAATTCTTCAATGCCTAACATAACTGTTTTGCCTTCTGCAAAGGCTGCTGCTACTGCCAAAGCAGGATATTCATCAATCATCGATGGAGCACGTTCTTTGGGCACCGTAACGCCTCTAAGGACCGATGATTTTATCCGTAGATCAGCAACATCCTCTCCACCTGTTTGACGTCGGTTCAAAAAATCAATTTGAGCACCCATTTCCCACAATGTTTCGATAAGTCCTATTCGAGAGTTATTTATCAAAACATTTTCAACGGTGATATCAGAGTCTTCTACAAGAAGGGCTGCGATAATTGGAAAAGCAGAAGAAGAAGGATCCCCCGGAATATGAATTGTTTGTCCAGTAAGATGGGGTTGACCATTAAGATGAATCAAACGCGCACCTTCGTTATCTTTTTCTATTTCAAGTTGCGCACCGAATGCTTTTAACATTTTTTCCGTATGATCTCGTGTCAGAACAGGTTCAATAACAGTTGTAGTGCCGGCGGTATTGAGTCCAGCAAACAGGATTGCTGATTTAATTTGGGAGGAAGCTATTGGAACACGGTAGCGAATCGGATTAGCCATTTTCGGTCCATAAAGCGTTAAAGGAAGGTGATCATCGTGCGTTGCCTCAATTTCAACCCCCATGAGACGCAGTGGATCAAGGATACGTCCCATTGGACGTTTAGAGAGAGAAGCATCACCAATAAAAGTTGTTTTCATATGATAGGGACCAACCAATCCCATAACCAAACGAGCACCTGTTCCAGCGTTGCCAAAGTCTAAAGGTTTTTGCGCAGCTAAGAGGCAACCATTTCCTGTTCCTCGTATGATCCAAACTTCATCTTTTTTAATAATACAGGCGCCCATAGCTTGCATAGCAGCAGCTGTATTGAGTATATCAGCGCTTTCAAGTAATCCGTGGATATATGTCTCACCACTTGCTAATCCTCCCAATATAAGAGAGCGATGGGAGATTGATTTATCTCCTGGCATTTGAATTTTTCCAGAGAGACTACTCGATTTATAGGCGGTTATAGGGATTGCTTTTTGCATGGAAATTCTATTTAATTCTATCTAACTTTTATGAAATTATGCATCCTTTAGCACATGCTTTAAAGGACGTCATGAGAAAATCTATGCGGAGCAATGTATTTATCTTTGACAAAGGCATTATTTTTCGATTAAGCACCATAAAATTCATCTTTTAATGGAATAATAGTTAATCAAAGAGGCACGGCTTATGGCAAAACAGGAACTCGGAACTAAACGTGTTGATCCAGAAACAGGAAAAAAATTTTACGATCTAAATCGCGATCCTATTGTGTCGCCTTATACAGGAATTTCTTATCCACGTTCTTATTTTGAGGTTGCGGCAGCTGAAGCAAACAACGAAGAAGAAGTTGATACTGAAGAGCTTGATACAGCACTTGAAAAATCTGCTTTTATGCTTCTTGAAGAGGATGATGAAGATTCTAAAGATGACGATCTTCCTGATTTGGAAGATAGTGATGTAGATCTCGGTGATGACGATGATACATTTTTATCTCATGATGATGACGATGATGAGGAGGATGTTACTGATATTCTTGGAGGTGGTGTTTCTAACGATGACGACACTTAAAAGAAGTAAAAGAAGGCATCTTTTCTATTGAATGCAAATTCTTCTTGATCTTCAATTTTTCTCGCTTTAAAAGGCATGGGTTGTATATTGTTCTTTTGAGAAAGTTTGTTTTTATAGGGGCTATAGCTCAGCTGGGAGAGCGCTTGCATGGCATGCAAGAGGTCAGCGGTTCGATCCCGCTTAGCTCCACCAAAAGGGTTGGCTTTTCTGTCAAGAGAATCAGTTATAGAATCTGTGCATCTTTAAAAGATTTATGTGCTCTGTAACCATTGTTCCAGTAGCGCGTTCCTTGCTTTAATGCTATCATTATGCGTTCCTAATCATTTGTTGGATTGTAAAGTTTTACTTTACATAACAATGGAAAGGATCATTTTTTATGCTTTACACAGAAATAAAAAAGGAGCTGTTTAACTGACACCTATTTTAAAGGACAAAATTTGAATCCTTCTTCACTACAAAATCATAATCTGTTGATTATCGATATCCTTTTAAAAGATAAGAAGTACCTAAATAAAGATTTGGGAATAGAAGATTAAGATATACTTTCCAATTATTGCGAATCAGGACTTTTGTTGAATATTTTTAGTCTTATCAGATGTTCTAGCAATTTAAAAAATTATCCCCTTGAGTAGCATTCACCAACTCAATACTGAAGCATGTTAAATCTTAAATAACATATTGTTATCATTATAAATTATTTATATTATTAAGTGATAACTCTAAACAAAATAAACTTCTCTCACCATAAGCTATAACGCATTGAATCAATAGGATTCCTTCCTTACACATCACAAACGATGTTGGAGGTGTAGGAGTAAAGCAGTGCCATCATTATACTTTTCAATCCCTAATGTTGCAAAAATTCTTATATTTGAGAATGTTCATAAGAGGTATTTTTGCTCCTTTCTTTCGGTGTTTTTATCCACATGCCAATCGCGCTTATGTACAAGCCAATGGTTTTTCTTGGTTAAACATCAAGAGATCTGAAATGACAAAATCCTAAGCTATTCAAAATTCTTAATTCAATATGAATAAAGGTATATTACTGTTATAAAACAATGATTTTTAGTAAAAACCGTTTAAGAAAAGAATAAAAATGCCTCTCATAAATAGTCTCAAATGCAAGCGCTATCACAACATTGAAGGCTTATTTGTTTTTTCATAGGCGTTACAGAAAAATCCTTCCTAGAATATTCTGCTCTGTAAAGTTATATATACTTTACAGTCCTATAAATGATAGTGTTTTACAACACTACAAGATAATTTTTTTAATTAATAATAGGGCAGGAAAGATGAATAGACACGCTTCATTCTATACAATACTCAATATACACTTAGGTTTCTGAAGAGCTTTAGCACTCCCTTTATACAAAGAAAAGTTTTTATGAAACGATACTCTTTCATTTAATGCATTTCTCGTTTTTTATATTGAACTTTTTACCTCTTTATAATGCTGGAATTGCATTTGTTTTGATTGCTATTTTATACACTTAATAAACAGAATATTCAGCCAATAATGCATATAATGAAAATAAAAAAGAGATTATATTCCTTCCTTCAATAATCTCTGGTATTTCACCCAGTGCTCAATGCCAGCGCTCTAAATGGAAGATCGTTTCTATTGTCAACTCTTTGAACAAAGGGGGAAAATATAGAGAGTGCGCTCAAATATATCGTGCATTGCAAAAGCTTTCTGTCGCTTGAGTTTATTCTATTCAATAACAATTTATTTTATTCTAAAACCGGAAAAACGAGATAACCTTGTCGCACCATAAGAAATTTTGCTCTCAAATAATTTCACCACATCAATTCTCTGATTGAGATTTTCAAAATCCTCCCTAACGCCATCCACATCTCTTTAATTGCTGTTCATAGAGCTTCGATATTCTCGCCATGCGCTGTGCTGCCTGTGAAAGTGCAACAGTGACATGCCCGCCACTACGCGCATAAGCACCATGTCCCATATGATAATTTAAATAAAGGCTATATGCATCATCAAACCTCACGCCATTGCGTTGAACACTTTGGCGATGATACCAAGCAACAAAATCAGCAGCATCTGCGAAATTCGTACGCCATGCAAAAGACTTTCCTGTAGAGCGAAGATACATTGCCCATGTACTGTCAAGCGCTTGAGCATAACCATAAGCTGTCGACCGACGCTTCCATGGGATAAAACCAAGTAGTTTTTTGCGTGGAGGACGTGCATTATGACGAAAACTTGATTCCATATTAATGGTTGCAAGAATAATAGGCATAGGAATCCCATAGCGCATTTCTGCCTTTTGAGACGCCTTTCCCCAATTATCAAAAAAACCATTTTTTTGTGCTAAAATAGCGCAAGCATTGTTTGTGTGAGTGGGAGTGGTTGTTGCACAGCCCCCTAGCAGAAACACCAATGCCCCTAAAAACAAAAGGTGTCGCATATTCTCTATTCCTCTCGTTTAAGAAATAAAACAAGATAGAGATACTAAAAAATGATTACCAATCAATAAAGAGCGTGATCTAACTTGTGATATTTAAGAAAATTGTTTTGCGTTATTCCTCATCAACTAAACGCAATGTTTGTGACTGAGCGGATGTTGTCATTTTTGTTGGCTCAGAGTAATTTTCTTTTAATTCGAAAGTTTCAATGCGATTTGCCCGTTTCATAATTTTGGAAGATGATATTAAAATTCCCTCTATATCTTCACCTGCTTTGTAAAAGTGCTTCTGTAGGGCGCGAACACGCATATCCATTCGTCCAAAATCTTCCATCAGTTTTGCCACTTCCGATTGAATTAAATGCGCTTGTTCACGCATCCGCGCATCTTTCATAATGGTTTGTACAACCTGGACAGAGAGCATCAACAAAGATGGTGAAACAATAATCACATGGGCTCTATTGGCTTTTTGTACCAATGCCTCAAAGTCCTCATAAATTGTTGCAAAAATTGATTCCGATGGCACAAAAAGGAAAGCAGTGTCATGGGTTTCTCCAGGAATTAAATATTTCTGCGCAATATCACGGATATGGACTTCCATATCGGTACGAAATTGGCGTTCTGCCTCTTGACGCTCTTGCGTTGATGCGGCTTTACGCATAGCATTCCAAGCCTCTAGAGGGAATTTAGCATCAACAACAAGAGAAGGTGCTTTATTGGGCATATGAATAAGACAATCTGGGCGCTTTCCGTTGGAAAGAGCAGCCTGAAAAGCATAGGCATTTGCTGGTAAGGCATCAGCAATAATTGCTTCCATCCGCCCCTGACCAAAAGTACCACGTGTCTGCTTATTACTTAAAATGGATTGCAACTGAACAACTTGTCCCGTAAGCGATTGAATATTATTTTGTGCCGCATCAATCACTGCTAAACGTTCTTGCAAACGATTCAAATTTTCATAAGTGGATTTAGTCTGTACCTGAAGTGTTTGACCTAAGCTTGTTGTCATTCCATTGAGTTGCTCACTAAGCGATTTATTCAATTCAGCTTGCCGTTGACCAAAAATTTCCGCCATCGTTTGCATTCGCCCTTGCATTTCAGCTTGTGTTTTTAGCAAGGTAGCCATCTGCATTTGTGCCTCACGCGCACGTTCAGCAGTTTCTTGTTCCAAAAATGTTCTTTTTCGATGAGAATGTATCAGCATAAAAAATGCCAAACAGACAAGTGTAAATAAAAGTAAAACGATTAATTTAGAAAAAAACTCACCAGTGAGTATAGAAAAAAACGAATCAAACATAAAAGGTAATATAACGCTCTTATGGTAAAAAAATGCAAGAATCCGTTATTCAATATTGACCAATAACAAACCTTTGATTAATCTCTTCTTATGCCAATAAGATCTTTAGTTATTTTACCTGATCCGATTTTACGGGAAGAGTCCAAACCCGTTGAGCAGGTCGATTCAGCTCTCCAAAAGCTCGCAGATGATATGTTGGAGACCATGTATCATTCTAAAGGTGTTGGTCTTGCTGCTATTCAAATTGGTATACCACTACGTATGTTGGTTATGGATGTCTCTGGAAATTCTGAAGATGAGCAGAAAAAACCGCTTGTTATTATCAACCCTGAGATTTTATGGCTTTCAGATGAGCGCAATATTTATAAAGAAGGTTGTCTTTCTATTCCTGACTATTTTGCGGAAGTTGAACGCCCTAAACGTCTGCGTGTTCGCTATCAGGACCGTGAAGGAAAACAGACAGAAATTGAAGCAGATGATCTCTTGGCGACTTGCTTACAGCATGAAATTGATCATTTAAATGGGCGTCTTTTTATTGATTACATTTCAAAGATCAAACGCGATATGGTGATACGAAAATTTAAAAAACGCGCAAAAGAAAAAAACACACAGGAAGCAGTTTTGTAATGGCATTACGGTTAAGTTTTATGGGAACACCAGATTTTTCTGTTCCCATTTTACATGCTTTATTGAATGCTGGTCATGATGTTGTCGCTGTTTATAGTCAACCCCCTCGTCCAGCAGGACGTCGGGGGCTTAAATTAATCCCCTCAGCTGTTCACACGGTAGCAAAAGAAAAATCTATTCCTATCTTTACGCCTCAAACACTTAAAACAGCCGAACAACAAGAAAAATTTGCAGCACTTTCTGTTGATGCTGCTATTGTCGTGGCTTATGGACTCCTGTTACCCAAAGCTATTCTCGAAGCACCGCGTTTTGGTTGTTTTAATGCCCACGCTTCACTCTTACCACGTTGGCGTGGTGCTGCACCTATTCAACGAGCAATTATGGCCGGTGATAAGGAAACAGGTATCATGATCATGAAAATGGATGAAGGACTTGATACAGGACCTATTGCTCTTTCTCGTTCTCTCCCTATTACTGATAGCGCCACCAGCGCTGAGCTTTCAAATAAACTTTCAAATATAGCCGCAGAACTTATGATAGAAGCTCTATCAACTCTTGAAAAAGGACAACTTAAACTGACCCCACAATCAGAGGAAGGCATCACCTATGCAGCCAAAATTAGGAAAGAAGAAACCCGCATTGATTGGACAAAACCTGCAGAGTTTATTCATAGGCATATTCGCGCGCTCTCTCCCTCTCCTAGTTGCTGGTGCAATATGAATATCGGTGGACGAGAAGAACGCGTAAAAATTATTGAAAGTCGCTTAACAACAGGAGCTTCTTTTGAAATTGGGAGGATAGAACCAAATTCTTTGATTATTCATTGTGGACAAGGACGGATAGAAATAACCTCTCTCCAAAGATCTGGCGGTAAAATTCTTGATAGCGCAACATTCTTGCGAGGCGCTCATATTTCTGCTGTTTTTTAATATGCCACGTTTTAAACTCACTCTTGAATACGATGGTTCAAATTATGCTGGTTGGCAGCGTCAAGTGGAGCTTCACACGATACAAGGAACTCTTGAACAGGTACTCTTTTCCTTCAGTGGACAACAATTGACCATAACAACAGCAGGACGAACGGATGCAGGGGTGCATGCCACGGGACAAGTTGCCCATGTTGATTTTGAAAAAAACTGGCCCCCCCATACTGTGCGTGACGCACTCAATGCTCTTTTACGTAAACAGGGAGAAGCGATTTCAATCCTAAACGTACAAAATGTCCCTGATGACTTTGATGCACGATTTTCCGCTGTAAAGCGCCATTATCTTTTTAAAATTCTCAATCGCCGCTCTCCACCAGCTCTAAATGCCAAACGCGTATGGTGGATACCAAAACCTCTTAATGCTGAAGCTATGCATGAAGCTGCGCAAAAGCTTGTTGGACAACATGATTTTACAACTTTCCGTTCAGCACATTGCCAAGCCAAAAGCCCTATTCGTACCCTTGAACGCCTTGATGTTCAAAGAGAAGGAGAGGAAATCTTCCTTTATGCACAAGCTCGTTCTTTTCTTCATCATCAAATCCGTTCATTCGCAGGAAGCCTCATGGAAGTGGGTATTGGACGTTGGACAACACAAGATCTTGAAGCAGCTCTTCACGCTAAAGATCGCAAACGCTGTGGTGTTGTTGCCCCCCCCTCAGGACTTTATTTAACCAAAGTAGAATATTAATGATCCTTCAAGCGTTAACGCCTCAAAAACTGTTAAGGCAGCATATAAAAAGAACGAATTTCTTCAAACGCTTCTGCTGCTGTATTGACAAATTTCACAAAATTAACATCACTGGGAGAGATCGTACCTTGTGCAGATAGATACTCAAAGTTGATAGCATTGCTCCAAAACTCTTTGCCAAACAATAAAATTGGTACCTGTTTCATACGCCCCGTCTGTACTAAAGTTAACGTCTCAAACAGTTCATCCAGAGTCCCAAATCCTCCAGGAAAAATGGCTAATGCTTTCGCTCGTAATAAAAAATGCATTTTTCGCATCCCTAAATAGTGAAAATTAAAACACAAATGCGGCGAAACATATGAATTAGGCTCTTGCTCATGCGGTAAAATAATATTCAAGCCAATTGTTGGAGCCCCAACATCACAAGCACCACGATTTCCCGCCTCCATGATCCCTGGTCCGCCCCCCGTAACAACCACAAATTCACGATATTCTGTCGTAGCAGAATAGAGTGAGCACAAACGCGCAAACTCTCTTGCTTCATCGTAATAATGTGACATAGCACGCAAATTTTTCTTTTGTGTTTCATTTTTTGCTGCCCACGCAGCTTGCCTAGGTTCAGGAATGCGCGCACCACCAAACAAAACAACTGTCGATTGAATATTATATTCTTTAAGAGTTATTTCCGGCTTTAAAAATTCAAGACCAATACGTTGTGAGCGCAGCTCTGGACGCATCATAAACTCTTGATCGATATAGGCTAAACGATAAGTAGACGAACGCACCTGTGCTGAATTAGAGACTTTATGTATTTGTTGTAGAGCATCCTTCGTATGGAGAAGTGGTGTCCAGTTTTCTTGCTCTGCTTTTCTTTTTTCTTTACAGCCTTTTTTCATGCACCTGTCCTACTTCCTCATCGTTTTATTGACTGAAAACATTTCTTCGCGTAAGTCATAGAGAATAAATCTTGAAGCTTTCAACTTGTTTAACGGAACTATGTTCATGATCAATCTCACACAACTTGAAATCATTATCGAAAAAGCATTTGATGATCGTGATTCTATTGATACTACCACAAAAGGTGAAATTCGTGAGAGTGTCGAACACGCATTGAATCTTCTCGATAAAGGTGCAATTCGCGTCGCAGAACGGCAAAAAAACGGACAATGGCATGTTCATCAATGGTTGAAAAAAGCTGTTTTGCTCTCTTTTCGGCTTAACCCTATGCAAATTATTGCTGGTGGTGTAAATGGAACACATTGGTGGGATAAAGTTCCTTCAAAATTCTCTGGTTGGCAAGAGGCAGATTTTAAAAGTGCTGATTTCCGTTCCGTTCCTGGAGCCATTGTACGTCATTCTGCTTACATTGCACCCAATGTTATATTGATGCCATCCTTTGTCAATCTCGGCGCCTTTATCGATGAAGGAACAATGGTTGATACATGGACCACCGTCGGTTCTTGTGCTCAAATTGGTAAACATGTTCATCTTTCTGGCGGTGTTGGTATTGGAGGTGTTTTGGAACCCCTGCAAGCAAATCCAACAATCATTGAAGATCACTGCTTTATCGGTGCACGCTCTGAAATTGTTGAAGGCTGTATTATTCGTGAAGGCGCTGTTTTAGGAATGGGAGTCTTTATTGGAAAATCAACAAAGATTATTGATCGTACAACAGGTGAAATTTTTATTGGTGAAGTACCAGCCTATTCAGTGGTCGTGCCAGGTTCTCTCCCTGGAAAACCATTACCAAATGGTGAAGCAGGCCCAAACCTTTATTGTGTTGTTATTGTAAAACGCGTTGATCAAAAAACACGAGAAAAAACATCCATTAATGATCTTTTACGTTCTTAGACACAAGATTAATGCATAATAATATTTTCTCGTTTTTTAACTTGAATAATAACCTCGAATACAAGGATTCTCTCATTTCAAATCCTTTCATAGTGAATCAATCACTATCATTTCCTTGCTCGTCACAAACGTAGTTGGCGTGTGGGTAAGAAACACTTCAAGAAAAGAGTGAAATACCTTTAATGAATTCTCTCTATCGCCAAGAGCTATCATAATATTTTGAGCTGAAAAAGAGTATGATGGGTGCGCTTTGCACCTTTCTGACGCATAAAGATGTGGCGCCAAATGGGTTTCATGTAATTTACAATGAATTTCACGTTATATTTTGTTGCAGCCCCCGTTGTGAAATGGAGTTTGATGTATTGAGAGATGTTTCTTTGAAACAAGTGCACAAACGTGCAACACAACAAATGTATTTTGTTTAAAGCATTCTGTTTTACGTGAGAAAGTGACACCATTCGCAATACACAAAAACATGAAGCACAGTGCGATTCTATTTAAAAGTGTTCTTTAAGCACCTGAACCAATCGACAAAAGCAAAAGCGCAACCAATGAGAGAAAATATTCCTTTTTCCATTATTTATTCATTTTGAGCGCTTGGATAAATGCCGATTGTGGAATTTCTACTTTTCCAAATTGGCGCATCCGCTTTTTGCCTTCTTTTTGCTTTTCCAAAAGTTTGCGCTTACGCGTAACATCACCCCCGTAACATTTCGCTGTTACATCTTTACGCAAAGCACGAATTGTTTCGCGCGCTATAATTTTACCACCAATAGCCGCTTGAACTGGAATCTGAAACATATGCTGGGGAATAAGATCTTTCAGTTTTTCACACATGGAACGCCCGCGCTTTTCTGCAATCGTGCGGTGCACAAGCATAGACAATGCATCTATAGACTCTCCATTTACCAAAATAGACATTTTAACTAAATCCCCTTCTGCATAATCTGTCATTTGATAATCAAAAGAAGCATAACCCTTTGAGACTGATTTTAGCCGATCATAAAAATCAAAAACAACTTCATTCAGTGGTAAATCATACGTTACCATAGCACGGGTTCCAACATAGGACAAACCAACCTGTACCCCGCGCCGCTCTTGGCATAGCTCTAAAATTGACCCAAGATAATTATCAGGAGTCATGATTGTCGCTCGAATCCATGGTTCTTCTATGGAAGAAATTTTAACCACATCAGGCATATCTGCTGGATTGTGCAACTCTTTAACAGAACCATCATTCATATTCATGCGATAAACAACCGAAGGTGCTGTCGCAATTAAATCCAAATTAAACTCACGCTCTAACCGCTCTTGAATAATTTCAAGATGCAGAAGTCCCAAAAAGCCACAGCGAAAACCAAAACCCAAAGCCGCGGACGTTTCCATTTCAAAAGAAAAACTCGCATCATTTAAGCGTAATTTGCCCATGGCTGCACGCAAATCATCAAAATCGGCAGCATCTATTGGAAAAAGTCCACAAAAGACAACCGGTTGCGCCGGCTTAAAACCAGGCAAAGCATTTTCACAAGGACGACGCTCTTCAGTAATCGTATCCCCAACCCGTGTATCTGCTACCTCTTTGATAGAAGCAGTGATAAAACCAATCTCACCTGGTCCTAATTCATCAACTTGTACCATTTTAGGTGTAAAAACCCCAACGCGCTCAACTGGATATTTTGCTCCTGTACCCATCATACGAATGGTTTGGCCTTTTTTTAAAATACCATCTATCACCCGTACCAAAACAATGACACCAAGATATGCATCATACCAGCTATCAACCAACATTGCTTTCAAGGGATTTGCAACATCGCCTATACGTGGAGGTGGTAATTGTGCAACAATTGCCTCCAAAACATCAGGAACACCCAAACCTGTTTTTGCTGATATTTCTACTGCTTGAGATGTATCAATGCCTATCACATCTTCAATTTGTTCTTTAACACGCTCAGGTTCTGCTGCCGGAAGATCAACTTTATTGAGAACAACAACTAACTCATGGGAATTATCAATGGCTTGATAAACATTTGCTAATGTCTGCGCCTCTACGCCTTGGCTTGCATCCACCACTAACAGAGAACCTTCACAAGCTGCCAATGAACGCGAAACCTCATAAGCAAAATCCACATGACCAGGTGTATCCATAAGATTTAAAATATAGGTTTCACCATTCTTTGCCTTATAGTGTAAACGTACCGTTTGTGCTTTAATAGTAATTCCACGTTCACGCTCAATATCCATGGAATCGAGCACTTGTTCTTTCATCTCACGTGTTTCAAGCCCACCTGTTATTTGAATCAAACGATCAGCTAAAGTGGATTTGCCGTGATCAATATGCGCCACGATGGAAAAATTACGAATATAATTACGATCTATTGTCATATAAGGCGATTTAGCAAAGAATAATACAAAACGCAAAGACCAATTATGCTCCGGCTTCTATCAAAAGAATATAAACCTAAAAAGCTTCTCAAAACACAACTTTTCATAGCCTAAAAAATGAGGCTTTTGTTTGCTAAATTAAATCCAAGGGTGCTAAAATGACCTTTTCACATCTTGTTTGATAACTCATATGCTGGCATTATATAGTAAGATATTGATTTATAAATATAATTTAACATTATTTATATTGAATTAGAACCTTGAGTACCGTAAGATTCTCTCATTTCAAATCTGTATATCTTGAATCAATTAAAATCACTTGCTTGCATATTACAAGCGGCATAAGTGTGTGGATAAAATTTTATATAAGAAAGAACTAAAAATGGCTCTTATGAACCCGTTTTAATGCAAGAGCTGTCGGCAACACCCACGAACTGGCAAATAGTGTGATTGTGCCGACTTACTTTTTCATAAGCGTAAAGATGTAGGTGCTCAATGGATTTACCGTTATACTATTCATAGGCACCGTCGTGAAATGGGATTGAGAGCGTTAAGAGATGTTTCTTTAAAACAAGCCCGTGAATATACAACGCAATGATGGATGCGTATATCACTAAGGCTTTCAATAAAATGCACAAGAAATGCTTTTTTATTTGTACGCAATAATCTGTTTTTTTCAGCAATCTTATAAAATAAAATAGATATTGAGAGAGATAATTTTTTTCTCAATGTTTAAAACTTTAGAAATTGGCTTTATTGAGTAAAGTTTTTATGCCCTTTTATACAACGCCTTTCTTCTTTTATTAAAGATAAAAAACATCAAATCTCTTCTATTAATTTGTTAGTGCTTTGATTTATAATGACTATTTATTGTTTTGCAATTTAAATGAAACCCCTGAATATCGCGAGCCTTTTTCATCTTAAGCTTGCTTATAGTAAATTAGTCAAATTTTTTACACATTACAAACAGAACTGGACAAACAGGACTGGTGTATGGATAAAGCCGTTTAAGGAATGATTAAAATACCTCTTAATAAACTCTTTCAAGTACCAAAACTTGTCGTAATGGTAATTAATAAAGAAAATAATGCTATTAACTTTAATTTTTTATTTTAAGTAAAAATGGTGATATTTCATGGCCTTTATACATTTCACATGGACCATCAATGGGTACAATATCCATTGAGAAAATATGTCTTTTAAAAAAGTGCGTTAATGTACACCATTATGGGGGCTGCTTTGAGCGTTTCTATTTTGCATGGGAGTTAAAGAATAAAAGGAATAACGTGCGACAGTGCATAGTTTTCATTATTCAAAAATATTACCGTAGATGTTTTTGAAAGTTGTTAAAGCCGAATTTAAAAATGATCATAAAGATGCGTATTAATTTTCACTTTTACAACTTAATGCTTAGCTCAATGAAGTTTGTTTTTCCTTTTCAGAGGTTAGAAAACAGATAGAAGCATACTCTTGCTCCCATTTGGCATGCAAAAGCTGGAATAATTTATAGAATTCTTAATCATCTTAATATTAAAAAAACTTTAAAAATGAAAACTCTACAAGCAAAAATCTCGTGCAATAAAATCATAATAAAAAAATGTATAGCTAATCAATTTTTTTAATTGCTTTATTTTTTTTACGCCATTGTGAAGGTTGTAATTCAGCCACAATGATCCCAATCAGAATAAGCAAACCGCCCAATAAAGCTAAGGGAGATAAATGTTCTCCAGCCAAACGCCCAACAATACCAGCCCATACCGGTTCACCTGCGTAAATGAGTGTCGCACGCGTAGGGGAAATAGACTTTTGTGCCCAATTCATAGCTAATTGAATGATGGCACTCATTAATGCCAATCCTATACCAATATTAAACCACACCCACGAAAATTCAGGGATGCTTTCACCCATCAAAGGCATACAAGCAAATGAAAAAAAACCACTAAAAAATAACTGAATAATGGTTACACGCCGACTATCAACCTTGTTCGCAAAAATTCCGATGAGTATGACTTCTCCAGCAATCGCTAATGCACCTAACAAAGTCAAAATTTCACCTTTTGAAAAATCAAAACTTCCAGGCTTTTGTCCTGAAATGAATACAAGCCCAATAAAAGCGAAAACAATACCAATCCAACGTGCTAAACGGGGAGGTTTTTTAAACACAATCCATTGCAAGATTGGAACCATCGGTACATAAAGCGCTGTGATAAAAGCCGACTGACTACTAATAATCGTTTGAAGTCCAGCTGCTTGAAAAGCATACCCCAAAAACATGGCTAAACCAATCGCCATCCCAGCAAAAACTTCATAAACAGTTATCCTTTTTATAGAGCGCCAAAAAATTGCCCCACATATAAGAGATGCAACAATAAAACGAAATCCAACAAAAAATAAAGGACCGCTATAGCGTACAGCAATGTGAATGACTAAAAATGTAATGCCCCACAATATTGTCGCAGCAAATAGTGCCAATTCTGGTTTACTTAATAAAGGATATTTAAACTGTTTTATACTTTTCATGAAAAGCCTTCTCCTTCAATTTTCCGCACAATTTATGAAACAATAAGCGTTCCAATTCCCTGTTCGGTAAACAGTTCTAGTAAAACAGGATGAGGGGTTTTACCGTTTAAAATGACAACACCTTCCACACCATTTTGAAGGGCTTTTATACAAGTCTCTACTTTTGGGATCATGCCTCCTGAAATTGTTCCATTTTTGATAAGTTTCTCAGCTTCAGAAACTGTCAATTCTTTTAAAAGTTTACCCTGTTTATCCAAAACACCAGGAACATCAGTGAGAAATAAAAGGCGTTTAGCCTCTAATGCACCAGCAATAGCTCCAGCAAAAATATCAGCATTAATATTGTAAGTTTTACCATCGCGTCCTGGAGCCACAGGAGCAAGAACTGGTATCATTTCAGAACATGCTAAGAGATCTAGCAATGTGCGATCAACTTCAATAGGCTCACCAACAAACCCCAAATCTAAAACACGTTCAATATGAGAATCAGGATCAATGACAGTTTTATAAGCCTTTTCGGCAAAAACCATATTGCCATCCTTGCCGCATAATCCTATTGCCCATTCACCCTCAGCGTTGATGAGAGCAACAATTTCTTTGTTTATGGATCCCGCTAAAACCATTTCAACAACTTCAACAATCCGTTCATCGGTTACCCGTAAACCGTTTTCAAATCGTGATTCAATTCCCATTTTCATTAAAATTTTAGCAATTTGAGGTCCACCACCATGAACAACAATAGGATTAATCCCTGATTGCTTTAATAGAGCAATATCACGCGCAAATGCTCGTCCCAAAGCGGGATCACCCATAGCATGGCCGCCATATTTTACCACGACCGTTTCATTTTCATATTTTTGCATATAAGGTAAAGCAGACGATAAAAATGCTGCTTGTTTTTCCAAAACATCTACATCATCGTTTTTAGCATCATCCATCAATAGAGCCTCCTCATCACTTTTTACCATCTCTTAATGAAACTTAGAAAAAGTGAAAACAATAAAACCAAGCTTTACTCTATCCATCCCCCTGAAAATCGTCAATTTTCTTTTAATTTACGAAGATGAAACACAAAAAATGTCCTTTAAAAATTGACCGTAAAAAATTAAACAAAATAGGTGTCAAAAAACGTCATTACTTTATGATCTTATGTATAAAATTGAAAAGCAAAATTTTGAAAATTTTTTAAGCGACGCCCTATATTCAATTCATTAATTTATACCTATGGATACTTAACAATGAATAGAAATATATACAACCATTGATTTTATAAGATAAAAGCAAAATTTTCTTATCATAATAAAATTAACCTATCGCCAAGATAAGAAACTACTCAACCGCTTTAGTAACCTATCTCAATTTTTCTTTAATGAAATTGTCAAACGAAGTTCGACCGGAGACTATAACTTTGGTTTTAAAAATTTGACTTTTTTCAATCATTAAACATGAGAAAATGTCAATTAAATATCCCTTTATGAAGAATTATAATGCGTTGATTTATAATAATAATTTATATATTTATAGCGTAAAATCCTAAATGAGAAGTCTGAATATAAGAATATTTTGTCATTTTAACTCTCACATTTCAAATCAATAAAAACCGTTGGCTTGTACGTTACAAATGAACTTGGTATTATAAATACTATAGAAAGCTTAAAATACCTCTTATTAATGCTCTCAATAGCAAAAGATGCAGCAATGTTTGAAACGAGGAATGATAGTGTCAACTTACGCATACATGAGCGTAAAAAGAGTGGTGTACAATGAAGTTTTATACCCTTTCAAGCACCATCGCATGCAATCGGGGTACATCCATTAGGAAATGTTTCTTCAAAACAAGCGTATAGATTTGTAACACAATGATCTTCTGTATGGGCGTAAGAGATTTACCTCTATTAAAGATCGCGAAAACAAAAGCGTGAGGGACTATGTATTCCATTATTAAATACTACTTTGAATATTTCTGAAAGGCGCAAAGCTAAGTGAAAAAGAAGTGGCAAAGCTGGAATTTTCTACTTTTATGCTTTTATATTCTCCTCAACTTTAGCTATATCCTCGTTGCAAAAATTACTTAAACAGATATATACAATACTCTTGTTTCACTCCTACATAAAAAAGTTGCAACAGTAAAGAACATACTGAACTGCCTTAACATTTATCCATTTATCTCAAACATACTGCTCCATGAGATCTGAATTGATTTACAGATAACAGCAAAAGCAAGCGCTTTATTAAAATACAAAACCAAATCCACAATCTAAAAAGACATGATTACTGCTAAAAGCTGAGATGAAGCATGTAAAAGTTATTTTGAATAAGAATAACCCGTATTTTAAGGAAAGCAGTGGTTTAAGGCTATGAAAATGCCAGAAATAAAATCGGTTATAAGAAGTTGATACTTTATTTGAAAAAGATGAATTGCCTAACAGCTTATTTAGCGTTTCTTGGCAAGCTGCTAACTATTTTATAGTTTTATTTATAGAGCCTTTAAAAAGAAATTTTGAGTGAAAAAATAAATACAAAAAATACTGAATGCATAAAGACAGCCATCATGACACCGGCAATATTTATTATCAATCACTCAATTGCGTTCTTATATGGATAAGCCCTTTTTAAAATGTCATAGACATTCAAAAATAAGACTTATCCATAAAACTCATGAAATATAAAAACTATCAGCAGCAGGAGTTTATCCTAAATTAGCTGTCTCTCTCTTTTCTTTTTAAAGAAAAAAATGCTTTTCAAAGATAATGAGACAATAGAACACTTAATGAAAATAACTTTCCCACAGTTCTCTCTAATTATTCTGAGAACATTCACATATTTTAACCAGAAATATTTTCAAAAAATTCTTTCATCCGTGAAAAAAAACCATGTGATTGCGGTGAATTTTCATGATTTGAGAGCTTTTCAAATTTTTGCAACAATTCACGTTGTTCTTGCGTTAATTTCTGCGGTGTCTCAATCGTGATATGGATGTAAAGATCACCCCTTGCTTGCTGACGGCGCAACATGGGCATACCTTTGCCTCTAAGGCGGAATTGACGTCCATTTTGTGTTCCTTCTGGGATCTTAACACGTGCTTTAACACCATCAAGGTCGGAAACTTCAAACTCTCCTCCTAAAGCAGCTGTTACCATTGAAATAGGAACGCGACAGTGAAGATCTGCTCCTTCTCGCTGAAAAAACTCATGCGGTTTAATGGAAAGAAAAATATAAAGATCACCATTGGGGCCACCACGAATACCAGCATCACCCTCACCAGAAAGGCGAATACGCGTTCCATCTTCAATACCAGCTGGAACATTTACGCTCAATGAACGTTTTTTCTCTATACGCCGTGTCCCCTGACATTTGGGGCACGGATCGGTAATAGTTTCACCCCGTCCATGACATGTAGGACATGTTCTCTCAATAGAAAAGAAACCTTGCGCAGCACGCACACGTCCAGATCCATGGCATGTTCCACAAACTTGTGGCTTAGAGCCCTTTCTCGCTCCTGATCCTTCACAAACATCACACGTAACGGAACTGGGAATATTAATTTCTGCAGTTTTTCCTGAAAATGCCTCTTCTAAAGTCACTTCCATATTATAACTCAAATCTGCACCACGTTCGCGACTATCACCACGCTTACGGTGGGTCCCTCCCATAATCTCACCAAAAAAGTCTTCGAAAATATCCGCAAATCCACCACCAGCAGCAAAACCACTAAAGGGATTTGCTCCCCCTTGACCACCACTATTTTCAAAGGCCGCATGGCCAAATCGATCATAAGCAGCACGCTTCTGGGGATCTTTAAGAACTTCATAGGCTTCGCCAATTTCTTTGAATTTTCGCTCTGCCTCTTTATCCCCCGCATTGCGATCAGGATGATATTGCATTGCCAACTTACGAAAAGCAGATTTCAACTTTTTATCATCACATTCGCGAGTCACGCCAAGAATTTCATAATAGTCAACCTTCATCATGTATTCCTGATAATTTTTCTGTCATCCAACTTTATGGATAATATTGCTTTTAATTTATATTTTTAGCAACAAAGTTGCAACTTATCTCAAATAATAAAGCCCAGCCTTATATTTCAAAGGCCGGGTTTATAAATTAATCAACACATACGCTGACACTATTTCTTCTTATCATTAACTTCTTCAAAATCAGCATCGACAACATCATCATTCTTTGTTTCTGTTTCAGTATCCGCGCTCGCTGCTTGTGAAGCTTCATACATAGCCTGTCCAAGTTTCATACTGACTTCTGCTAATTTTTGCATCTTTGTTGCTATCTCTTCCGTATCACTGCCTTCAAGCGCAGATTTCAAATCAGAGATTGCTGTTTCAATCTGTCCCTTTTCTTCAGCTGATACTTTATCGCCATATTCATTGAGCGACTTTTCAGTTGAATGAATAAGAGCCTCCGCTTGATTTCTAGCTTCAACACCTTCACGGCGTTTTTTATCCTCAGCCGCGTGCTCTTCTGCATCCTTTACCATTTTTTCAATATCAGCATCACTTAAACCACCTGATGCCTGAATACGAATTTGATGCTCTTTCCCTGTTCCCTTATCCTTGGCCGAAACATTAACAATACCATTCGCATCGATATCAAAAGTAACTTCAATTTGAGGTATACCACGTGGTGCTGGAGGAATACCAACAAGATCAAATTGAGCCAATAACTTATTATCACTTGCCATTTCCCGTTCACCTTGGAAAACACGAATCGTTACAGCACTCTGGTTATCATCAGCTGTCGAAAAAACTTGCGATTTTTTCGTCGGGATAGTGGTATTGCGCTCAATAAGGCGTGTGAAAACCCCACCCAAGGTTTCAATACCCAAAGATAAAGGTGTTACATCTAGCAACAACACATCTTTGACATCGCCTTGCAATACACCTCCTTGGATGGCAGCGCCCATTGCAACCACTTCATCAGGGTTAACGCCTTTGTGTGGATCCTTACCAAAGAAGTTCTGCACAACTTGCTGAATCTTAGGCATACGTGTCATACCACCCACTAAAACAACTTCGTCAATCTCACCAGCCTTTAATCCAGCATCTTTCAACGCAGCTTTACAAGGTTCGATGGTACGCTGCACTAAATCGTCAACGAGAGATTCAAATTTTGCCCGAGTCAATTTCATTGTTAAGTGCTTGGGACCTGATTGATCTGCCGTGATAAATGGTAAATTAATTTCTGTTTGCTGTGACGAAGAAAGCTCAATCTTTGCTTTTTCTGCTGCTTCTTTTAAGCGCTGTAAAGCGAGTTTATCATTTTTCAGATCAATTCCTTGCTCTTTTTTGAATTCATCGGCAAAATAACCAACCAAGCGCATGTCAAAGTCTTCACCCCCTAAAAATGTATCCCCATTGGTTGACTTAACCTCAAAAACGCCATCTCCAATTTCAAGGACTGAAATATCAAATGTACCACCACCAAGGTCGTAAACAGCAATTGTTTTTCCATCCTTTTTGTCCAAACCATAAGCTAAAGCAGCAGCAGTTGGCTCATTAATAATCCGTAAAACTTCAAGTCCAGCAATTTTACCTGCGTCTTTCGTGGCTTGACGTTGCGCATCATTAAAATAAGCAGGAACCGTAATAACGGCTTGTTCAACTTTTTCACCAAGATAAGATTCTGCTGTTTCCTTCATCTTTTGCAAAATCATAGCTGAAATTTGTGACGGAGAATATTTCTTTCCCGCCTCTTCAACCCATGCATCACCATTGTCACCTTTAACAATTTTATAAGGAACAAGCGCTTTATCTTTTTCAACCATAGGGTCATCAAAACGGCGCCCTATCAAACGTTTAACTGCAAAAACTGTCCCTTCAGGATTTGTCACCGCCTGCCGTTTAGCAGGTTGCCCAACAAGCCGCTCCCCCCCATCAGTAAAGGCAACAACGGAAGGTGTTGTTCGCGCTCCTTCTGAGTTTTCAATAACTTTTGCATTTTTGCCATCCATAACAGCCACACAAGAGTTCGTTGTCCCCAAATCAATACCAATTACTTTTGCCATATTATAATCTCCATTCAGCAAGCTACCTCAACCTTTATAAAGCATCTTTTTAAGACAGCTCCTCATAACACTTAAAGCCCATATATTGCTTCAAGCAACATAAAATAATAATAAACTGCAAGTCGCAACAAGCCTTGCTGCCTCGTATATAAGAACAGGCTTTTATTGCTACAAGAGAATAATGAGAGAAACATCTCCAAAATAAAAAATTTCTTTTAAAATAGGCACTCTAATGACCTATAAATACCATATTTATGAAAGACTTGAGATTATAATATATTTTTTTTGCAATTCTCAAAAAATATATCTTTCTATAAAAATTAAAAAATAAAAAGAGTGATTGCACTTTTGTTCTTTATCTCCCACCTTTAATAAAAAATACTCACATAAAAGCTTTTTAAAAATATCGCTTAAAGGCGAATAACTTATATCATAAATATTATAACCCTTCCTTAAACTAAAGTAGATGTCATATCTTATGAAGCTATTTTTTACGAGACTCTTTCATAGTGTTAAGCAGCGCTTTTCCAAATACGCATATCAGTAAAGACATTCTCTATCAATCTCCTCTCAAAAACTCCTCTTCTAATGGCCTCATTGTTCACTGCTATTTGAAAGCTGTGCTCTAAATCCACCTAAAAAGCTTTTTTACTTGTATAATTCTGAAATTTAAAAACATATAAAAATGCACAAAGATATCGCAATATTAAGCTTTGATAAAGTATATGATCGGTTTGTTTTGTCTATATTAAAAAAATAGTGATGCATTATAAATTTTATAATGTTTACAAATACTATTATAAGACAAACACGGAAGCATTGAGAAATTTTTTGTCGTTGTAAACTTTACTGTCTTCTTTTAAAATCGCGAAATTCTATGATTTCTATTTTTATATTAAAATCAATTTAAGTTTAATAATTCTCTCTTTTATTTTAAATAAGAACTCTGCTAAAATAAAAAAGTACATTTAAAATGTGAATTTTATGAAGGAGGGTGAATCAATGATGACATCTATTATTAAGAAAATAATAAATCTCATCTTTAAGAATACAATACATGCACAATATCCATACAAAAAAGTTATCATAAATATTGTGTGTGCTCTTCTCTTTTCTGCTATAATTTTGCCAGCAAATGCTCAACAATATCAACTTGGTGACATAGAAATTCTCAATCCTTGGACACGAGAAACGCCTAGAGGTATAAGGATTGGTAGCGGTTATCTCTACATTATTAATCATAGTAATACCCCAGACCGTTTGGTTTCTATTTCAACAAACGGCGTAAAAATAACAGAGATCCACTCTATGGCAGTTGTTAATGATATTATGAAAATGGAAAAAATGCACAATGGCATTGAAATTCCAGGAAATGGCGAAATTACGCTTAAGCCTGGTGGTGATCACATTATGTTTATGGGACTTTCACAACCATTCAAGCTAGGTGATAAAATTAGTGCAAAATTGACATTTGAAAAAGCAGGAACTATTAATGTTGATTTCTCTGTAAATGCTATGAAAGCGATATCACCTTCTAAATCCATTCCTGCTCATTAAACTCCTTTTATTATAAACATACATGTTATAAAAATAAGGAGCGTGAAATTTTTTCATGCTCCTTATGTTTTGTTTAATGCCATCAGTCAAAATTATTCCTTTTAAGTATGGCCAATTTCAGGAATACGCAAAACTTGCCCAGGATAAATTTTATCGGGAGATTTTAGCATTGGCTTATTGGCTTCAAAAATAAATGTGTTTTTATCACCTTGCCCTTTTCCATAAACCTCTTCAGCAATTTTCCAAAGATTATCACCAGATTTAACCTCATAAAAGTGAGAAGTCTTTCTAGGCGTCGTATCTATAACCTTTAATTGATCTACACCTACAGAAGAGATACCTTGTGAATTACCAACAACAAGAAGTGCTTTTTCAAGTGTTGCTCTATCTGAAACCTCACCGCTTAAAATAGCTTTGCCATCTTTAACTTGAACATTTACTTTTTCTGTACCGAGTTGAAAATGATCAAATGCTGCCTTAAAATCTTTTTCTGTTGGTTCATGATCACCAATACCTAACTTTTCCCCTACAGTTTTAATAAAATTAAAAAATCCCATTATGACCTCCTTTCGTGTAACAGAAACAAATTTTTGTGTATATATCGCCACATTCTTTTCTTTGCTCTTAAAACACATAGGCGGATTTTTTAAACTTCAACAATCAAAACTAAACCTGTTCAATTCTGGGACAAAGACACTAATAAACTATGCACTAAACTTTGATAAAAAAGCTTTTATGAAAATTTTCTCTCAAACGAAGGGATCTTAATAGACGTAGAAACATTATAAATTATGAAAGCAAAACAAGATTTTACAGTAATGACAAAAGGGTTTTTACTTTGCTACAATTTGTATCATATTTGTTTTGCAAAAAAAATGTGAACTCCCATATAAACAAGTGTGGGTAATTTGCTACCACAGCAATAGAAAGGTCTAAGAAACCATGAAAGATACACCAACAATCACGCAAACGATTGTACTTGTTGATGATGATCGCAATATTCTGACGTCTCTATCTTTTGCGCTTGAGACAGAAGGATATCGGGTTGAAAGTTATACAGATGGAGCATCTGCACTCAAAGGTCTCACACTTCACCCCCCACACTTAGCTATTTTTGATATTAAAATGCCCCGAATGGATGGAATGGAGCTCTTGCGCCGTTTGCGTCAAAAATCTGATCTCCCAGTTATTTTTCTGACCTCTAAAGATGATGAAATTGATGAATTATTTGGTCTCAAAATGGGCGCTGATGATTTTATTACGAAGCCTTTCTCTCAACGTCTTCTCATTGAACGTGTGAAAGCTATTTTACGCCGTTCCAATGCACGTAACCAACCGCCTTCTACAGGAACTGCTTCCACCTCTTCTCTTAAACGTGGAGATCTTGTGATGGATCAAGAACGCCACACCTGTACATGGAAAGATAAACCTGTTATTTTAACTGTTACAGAATTTTTGATTCTGCAAACCCTAGCACAAAGACCAGGAGTTGTAAAAAGTCGTGATGCTTTAATGGATGCTGCCTATAGTGATCAAGTTTACGTAGATGATCGCACCATTGATAGTCACATTAAACGTCTGCGTAAAAAGTTTAAACAAGTGGATGATGATTTTGCAATGATTGAAACACTTTATGGTGTAGGTTATCGTTTTCACGAGGTATAAAACTACTTTGTCGCAAAAATTTGAACGGCAATCAAATCGATGACAAACAATTCTCAACTGGAAACTCTACAAAAAACCGCTCCTAACGGCATATCCTCAACGTCATTTCTGATGTTTGCTCGTTTGCATCTTCGAACACAACGTCTCTTCAGACAATTGCTTTTTTCCAGTCTCACACGCCGCATTGTTATATTAAACATTGCCGCCCTTGCCGTTCTGGTTACAGGCATTTTATACCTTAACCAATTTCGCGATGGTTTAATTGAAGCAAAAATTAAAAGTCTATGTACCCAAGGAAAAATTATCGCTGGGGCTATTGCTGCTTCTGCAACCGTAGATACAAATTCTATCCTCATTGATCCCCAAAAGCTCTTAGAATTACAGGCTGGAGAAAGCATTACACCTGCCCCTCAATCAACCGACTCTTGGGATTTCCCCATTAACCCTGAACAGGTTGCCCCTCTTTTACGGCGTCTCATCACACCTAAAACGACAAGAGCACGTATCTATGATCGTGATGCTACTCTCCTTCTTGATTCACGCGTTCTTTATTCTAGTGGAGAAGTTTTTAGCTATGATTTACCTCCAATAAAAACAGAACAAAACATGTGGGATCACTTCACTTCATGGTATTCACGTATTTTTTATGGCAAAGGTATCATTCTGGATAGAGAACAAACAAAAACCAGCGGTATTGCTTATCCAGAAGTGTATCGAGCATTAAACGGATCTCTTGCTACCGCCAAAAGACGCAACAGACAAGGTCAATTAATTGTTTCTGTTGCCGTTCCTGTTCAACGCTATCGCGCAGTGGTTGGAGCCCTTCTTCTTTCAACCACTGGCTCCGATATTGACAATATTGTAAAGGGTGAAAGACTGGTTATCTTTAAAGTTTTTGCCGTTGTAGGCAGCGTACTTTTGGTCCTTTCTCTCTTTTTAGCCCATACGATTGCCCATCCATTAAGTAAATTATCTGCCTCGGCTAATCGAGTGCGTAATGGCAATAATCAGCGTGTAGAAATTCCTGATTTTTCAATGCGTGAAGATGAAATTGGTCACCTTTCAACCTCTATTCGTGATATGACCAATGCGCTTTATATGCGGATTGAAGCCATTGAACGCTTTGCTGCTGATGTAAGCCACGAATTAAAAAATCCTCTCACCTCCCTACGCAGTGCTGTTGAAACACTCCCTCTGGCTAAAAATGAAGAAGCACAAGAGAAATTGCTGGAAATTATTCAACATGATGTGCGTCGTCTTGATCGATTGATTACGGATATTTCTGATGCATCGCGGCTCGATGCAGAACTTGCACGAGAAACCGCAGAGATCGTTGATATGACACCGCTGCTGGAAAGTCTTGTTCATGCAGTTCAGGAAGTATACCGTAATACACAAACTATTGATGTAAGCCTTAATATTATTCCACGTCCTCATGGAAAAGCCTATCTTGTATTGGGACATGAACTCCGTTTAGGACAAGTGATTTCAAATCTTCTTGAAAATGCACGTTCCTTTATTCCCCGTGATCGTGGCAAAATTTGCATCACTATGAAAAGTCATGCTTCAACTCTTATTTTAACCATTGAAGACAATGGCCCAGGTATTCGTTCAGAAAATATTGAACGCATTTTTGAACGTTTTTATACAGATCGACCAAATGAAGATGCTTTTGGACAAAACTCTGGACTTGGTCTTTCTATTAGTCGGCAAATCATCGAAGCCCATAATGGGACAATTACAGCCGAAAATATTATTGATCCCGCACTTGGGAAGAATAAGACCGGTGCACGTTTTATTATTATACTTCCGCTTGCAAAATAAAGCTTTTATCTAAAGTAAAAGACATGAAAACAAAATGTGAAATACTCCACGCAAACTGCCTTAAACTGGGCGAAAAGGGGCTGCTAATTATAGGGCCATCGGGATCAGGAAAATCAACCCTTACCCTTTCTTTAATCGACCGTGCTGAGTGGTCAAAACGTAAAGCAAAGCTTATCAGTGATGATTATACAATGTTGCGTGCGGAAAATGGAAAGCTTCACGGATACACTCCTGATAATTTAGAGGGCGGCATCGAGATTCGTGGTGTTGGTCTTTATATGATAGAATTTGAAAAGCACACAACTATCGATTGTGTTATTTCTCTCGGTCCTGAATATGAACGTTTTTCCACAAATAAAACTTTTCAATTTGAAAATTTGCACATTCCTCTTTTAAAACTACCCTCTCTTCATGAAGCCGATTGTACAGCCATTTGTCAAGCTATTGAAGCATTCTTGTTTAGAAAAATGTGGCGTAAATCTGTTTAATTTTTTTCTAAAAATAAAAAAATCACATTTTTTGCCTTTTTTTTGCAAATTTTTCTTGGCAGCAAGACAAAGCCTTGTAAAATATCCTTCCCACCAATATGGTCGGATCTTATTAGTTAACAGGAGTTTGCGTAAATGATTGGACTCGTGCTTGTAACGCACGGTGAGCTGGCTGTCGAATTTTTACATGCCGTGGAACATGTTGTTGGAGCACAAGAAAAGTTCGCAACAATATGCGTTTATCCCGATGACGATATAGATCAGCGCCGAGGTGATATCATAGCCGCAGTAACCGATACAGATACAGATCATGGCGTCATCATATTAACAGATGTGTTTGGTGGAACACCATCAAATATAGCTATTCCTGCTATTGAAAAAGGACGCGTTGAAATGATTGCGGGTGTTAATTTGCCCATGCTTATTAAACTGATTTCTATTCGCAAATGTCCTGATATTTCATTATCAGATGCGTTAAGAATAGCACAAGAAGCGGGACGTAAATATATTAATGTGCCAAGTATGATTTCATAGCGGATAATAAAATACCAATGCTTTCCAAAGATACCCTCCCATGTATAAGTCGTCATTTCAATATCTGTAATAAACGTGGGTTGCATGCACGTGCTTCTGCAAAATTTGTACAAACTGTTGACAATTTTAATGTTACTGTTGAAGTTGAAAAGGATGGAAAAATCGTTGGCGGATCATCAATTATGGGACTTATGATGTTAGCAGCCTCATCTGGTTGCAACCTCACCATTCATGTTTCAGGACCAGAAGCAACAGATGCCCTTAATGCTCTTGAAAAGCTCATCAATAACAATTTTGGAGAGGACAATTAGTACCTCTGACTATAAAAAGGATGATTATCCTTGTAGAATAGAAATTTTTCATCACTATTTTGAATTTTTATTGTTTTTTCTACTTTTATAACAATATTCATATCCTCTATGGATTGGCAGAATTGTCATAAACGTTAAATATTTTTAGTAATTTTGTTATGCAAAATTTTTTCTTCTTTTCCTAATATTATTTGGCCAATTTGAATAGTTTTGCGCATTATAGCTATCCCCCAACTTAATCGTATAATTAAATCTTTACAGAAAAGAGAACTCTTCACTTTGTCTTAAATATATTTTATTTTAAGCTAAAAAAGATGTTAAATTGACCTCCTCCCCACACCTCAAAGGGTAGGGCTTCTTACCAACCACTGGCCTATCAACAATCCAGCTTCTCTCTCGGTGGGTTCCTCCTGCTAACTACTCGTGTAGTCCACTTCATAGGCTCTCCGGACAAGCCCTGCCTTAAAATACTGATCACGATATCTAAAAACATTTAATATATAAAGCTTATAATGCCTTATATCACTGCTCTAAACAATGGTGTTTTACGGCATAATAGGATAATTTCGCATATCAGAAATCTATCAATTTTTATTATTTTTTGCTAACTTTGTAGCCTTTATAGTGCACGAGTAATCTTTCATTGCCCATTCTTGTGATGCAGATCATGAAAATGCAATTCTTATTGGTATCATAACCATTTTCTTAAAACGAATAAGCTTTGTCCATTCATAATTATGGTGAGCATTTTTAGATATTTTTTCTATATTATTGCCTTATCTTCTATGGTAGAATGCGATTCTTATTTATTGCGCTTAGCGGTAGCATCTTTTCATTATAAAGAAGATAATATTATGGACCGTCTATTTGGTGCTCTTCAGATTCCTCAACAAACGATCCAACAACTTGTATCATTGCAAAATGGCTTATCAAATGCGCAGTGGATTAACCTGCAAAATTTTCATATCACTTTATCTTTTTTTGGTGAAATTGAAAGTACTACAGCAAAAACACTTATGTACGCCTTTGACACAATAAAGCTTCCTCCTTTTATGCTACAAATAGAGGGTTTTGATATTTTTGGTTCAGAAAATGCTTCTCCCTCTCTTGTTCTTCGCGTTAAACCTTGTGAAGCTCTCAATCTTTTACATAAAAAGATGCAATATATCCGAAATAAATTAGAGTTAAAGCCTGATGAAAGGCAATTTACTCCGCATATTACTCTTGCGCGACTAATCGATACTAAACCTGAAGACCTTGTTCCTTATCTGTTCTTTCGAAGGAATTTTTCATTTTATCCTTTTGAGGTCGATCATTTTGTTTTATTGTCATCGCCATCCCCCTCAAGCAATGCTGTATATCTTGTAAAAGGAAATTGGCCACTTCAAAGATAAAAGGGTGTTTGTAACACCCTTTAAAGCTCTTTGATTGAGAAAAATCCCACAACACATGCGAAATTGCAGAGAATGCTGCATTTTACATTGGAAACTTGTTATTGATGTATTTTAAGCCGAACCATCTTCAACAGAAGTTTCTTTTGCTCCTCCTTTGGCTACACCCACTATAGCTGGACGTAGCACTCTCTCTCCAATAATATAGCCTGCCTGAACAACTTGTTGAACAGTATTATCTGGAACATCAGCGTTAGAAATTTCAAACATCGCTTGATGAAAGTGAGGGTCAAATTTTTGCCCCTCTGGATGAATTTTCTGCACCCCATGACGTTCTAGCGCTACCATCATGGCACGTTCAGTCATTTCAACGCCTTCTGCCAATGATTTCAAACCAGCATCATTCTCCCGTGCACCTTCTGGAATCGCTTCCAAAGCACGATTGAGATTGTCAGAAACAGATAACATATCCCGTGCAAAATTAGCAATGGAATAAGCTCTCGCATCTGCCACATCACGCGCAGTACGACGTCGAAGATTTTCCATATCTGCAGCAAGACGTAAAAGCTGATCTTTCAGTTCTTTATTTTCATTCTGCAAAGATGCTAAAGGATCACCGATCTCATTGCTTTCTTCTTCAACGTCTCCATGTGATTCTGTTTTATGTGTTTTTAAAAATTCATCGGCCGCTTGTTTAAGTGTATTACGATCTGCTGAATTTTTTAAATCGCAATTTTCAAATGAAGCGTCAGTAAATTTGTTTTTTTCATCAGACATAAAAATTTTATTCCTTCATAAGATTTGTTATTCTCGATATCGAAATTTTACAGACAAAAATCAAGGGGTATGGATGTATATTAATACAATGAGCTTTTATAGCACAAATACTTACCTGCATTGTTTTAACGCAATAACTGTGACACAAGTTGAGCTGTATAATCAACCATGGGCACAATCCTTGCATAATTAAGCCGTGTGGGACCAATAACGCCTAAAGCACCAATGACTCTTTGTTGTGAATCACGATAAGGTGCTACAACTAAAGAAGAACCAGAAAGTGAAAATAGCTTATTTTCTGAACCAATAAAAATTCGAACCCCCGAACCTTCATCCGTTAAATCAAGAAGCTGTGCCATACTCTCACGTGTTTCAAGATCATCAAACAAATGGCGCAACCGTTCTAAATCTTCTTCTGCTTTTACATCTTCAAGCAAATTGCTGCGCCCGCGAACAATGAGGTGTATTTTATGATCAGCATCTTCTCCTCCCCAAAGAGCTAATCCCGTTTCAACAAGATGATGCGATAAATCATCAAGTGCAGCCCGTGTTTCTGCGCATAAGCGGGCTATTTCCCCTTTAGCTTCACTTAGTGTGCGCCCTTGAATATGGGCATTAAGAAAATTCATTGCTTCTGTCAATTGTGCATGGGTAACCCCTTCGGGTAAATGAACAATACGATTTTCAACTTCACCTTGTTGAGTCACCAAAACAGCAAGAGCATGCTCCCTATCAAGACGCACAAATTCAATATGTTTCAATGTTCCTTCTTGTTTTGTTGCTAGAACAAGCCCTGCCCCACGTGAAAGATCTGAAAGAACACGGCTTGCTTGAACAAGAAAATGTTCAACCGATTGCACATGACCAGCCTCTTTGACTTGCATTTCAATATTTTCTCTCTCCTCATTTGGCAAATCACCCGCTTCCATAAAGGCATCAACAAAAAAGCGCAAACCTGATTGTGTCGGCATTCGCCCCGCAGAAACATGCGGTGCATAAATCAAACCAAGATGTTCAAGATCACTCATCACGTTACGAATCGTCGCAGGTGATAATGTCTGTTGCAAAAGCCGCGAAAGATTACGTGACCCTACAGGTTCTCCATCATTAAGATAAGCTTCAACAATATGGCGAAAAATATCACGCGAACGCTCATCAAGATATTTTAGTTCATTATCAATAGTTTTGTGTTTCATCACAATTGTTTCACTATTTTTAAAATCCTCATCTCTTATATAAGTTTTGCCAAGGTTTGGTCAAATAGTCTAAAGTAGTATAAAAACATATTATCCTATTGAGCTGTAAAATGCTACCTTTCAGAGTGATGCTTGATAAATTACGCAGGAAATATTTTTTGTTAGAGTGTATGAGAAATATTTAAGATAAGAGTTGATCTGTAAAGTGGTCTGCTGTAGGGACTTGTCAAAAGAATCTAGATTGATTAAAAACCGCTGTAAGTAGAAAATTTTACCCTTTAGAGCAAGCAGAAAATTGGAAATTTACCATAAAAATGCTATCATAAAAAAGACATGTCTTTCCTATCTTTGCAAGGTTATCTTCGTACAAGATAAAAAATTTTATTGAAACAAAATATCATAAAACATGTAAAATAATCATATCATGTAAAATCAAGCAGAATGTGTGTGTATGAGCATTTAAGCCGGTTTTTAGCACAAAAATAATTCCCCTTTCATTTTTGGAGAAATCTATATGAGAAGCATAGCAGATAAAAAACTTGTCATTGCTACACATAACACCGGAAAATTGCATGAAATCACTACTTTAATTACGCCTTTCGGTTTAATAATACAATCGGCAAAAGAAATGGGCTTGCCAGAACCAAAAGAAACAGGAAAAACATTTGAAGAAAATGCTTATATTAAAGCTTTTTCAGCAGCAAAAAAGACAGGACTTCCTGCCCTCTCTGATGATTCAGGCTTAGAGGTAGATGCATTGGAGGGTGCGCCAGGCGTTTATACCGCTGATTGGGCAATTCAAGCCGATGGTACACGTAATTTTCCAAAAGCTATGAAAAAAATAGAAAATGAACTCCAAAAAGTCGGAGCACGAGAAAAAAACCAACGGAAATGCCGTTTTATATCCGTCATTTGCATTGCATGGCCTGATGCTCATGCAGATTACTTCCGCGGATGCGTTGAAGGAACGTTCATTTGGCCTCCACGGGGAGACAAAGGCTTTGGTTTTGATCCTATTTTTTTACCCGATGGATATGAAAATACCTTTGGAGAAATGTCAACAGAGCAAAAACACAACTGGAAATGTAATGATATTCCCCCTCTTTCACATCGCGCACGTGCTTTCAAACTTTTGGCAGAAAACCTTTTGACATTCTCATGAATGAACCTTTTGGCATTTACATTCATTGGCCCTTTTGTGCAGCTAAATGTCCTTATTGTGACTTTAATTCGCATGTTCGCATCCATGGTGTTGATCAACCACGTTTTGTCACCGCCTTTAAGCGCGAAATAGAAACGCAATACCACAAAATAGGCCCACGCCATATTACAAGTATTTTTATTGGTGGAGGAACCCCTTCTCTTATGGAGCCGCAAACTGTCGATGCCCTATTGCAAGCACTTGCAAAAAAATGGGTAGTCGATGATAAAGTTGAAATTACATTAGAAGCTAATCCATCCAGTGTGGAAGCAGAGCGCTTTCGTGGATACCGTACGGCAGGTGTTAATCGCTTATCTCTAGGAATACAAGCGCTCAATGATAAAGCATTGCGCAAACTTGGCCGACTCCATAATGTGGAACAAGCTCTTTGTGCCATTACTTTAGCGCGACAAATTTTTCCACGTTTATCCTTTGATCTCATTTATGCCCGCCCTGAACAAACTCTTGAAGAATGGAAATCTGAACTTGTACAAGCAATTGATTTAGCAGCAGACCATCTTTCTCTTTATCAATTGACAATCGAAGAAGGAACTGCCTTTAAACGGCTTCATGATGCAGGAAGACTTATCCTTCCCCCATCAGAGCTAGCAGCAGATCTGTACCATCTTACTCAAGAAATAACCGCACTGCATGGACTTCCTGCCTATGAAATCTCAAACCATGCAATGCCCGGTGCCGAATCAGCACACAATCTTCTTTATTGGCGTTATCACCAATATGCAGGCTTTGGTCCAGGAGCACATGGACGTTTCATTGAGCACGCACCGAATCATTCCTCTTTCTGTTCAAAAACATCATTATCACACCTTAAAAACCGTGAACGTTATGTCACAATAAATGAAAAACATCCCGAACAGTGGCTTAATTTGGTAGAAACAACAGGACATGGCTGTATTGAAACGGAACATTTAACCACTGAACAACAGGCAAATGAAATGCTCCTTATGGGATTACGCCTTTGCGAAGGCTTAGAACTTATACGCTATGAAACCTTAAGCCCTAAACGTATCCCAATGGAAAAACTGATCGATTTACAACACCAAGAATTGATAGAAATGGTGGATAACCAACGCTTAAAAGCAACAACCAAAGGACGTATTGTTCTTGATCACATCATCAGCCAACTCGCAAACTAAAGTTTTTATAACAACATACTTATTTTAATCATAATTATCATTTTTCATAGCAAAAGCGAGACTAAAATATTGTAAGATTCCCTTATTTTAAATCTGTTTATAGTCAATTAATTACAACCATTCGCTTACACCTTAAAAATAGGGAATGTGGATAAAAACTATAAAAAAGAGGCAATACCTTTTATGAACACTCTCAAATGAAAGCTATCGCAATATTTTGAGCTGGAAAGTGTATAGTGGTCTAGCTTTTTTCATAAGCGCAAAGATGATGCAATACTATAGACTTTATACACTTCACGGAAAATTCTATATTACATATTCATAAGAACCATTGTAGCATGAATATGATAAAAACTGAGAGATATTTCTTTAAAACAAGCACATGAATATATAACACGATGATTTTTGTTCTTTATGAGATCGTGGCACTATTAAAGAACCAAAGACATAAGCATGAAACAATCTCTATTATTTACTCTAGATTCTTTTGAAAACTGTAAAATCGCATGAAAAAGGATAGTAAAAAGGTACATTTATTTTTACCTTTATGCTTTTATATCCTCCCTCAATGAGACTCTATGTCTGCTTGTGAAGAAGCAAAGCCGAGCACCAGCACATAACTTTACCAGCTCGTGGGTGTTGCGACGGCCCTTGGCACTTGAGACGGTTCATAAGAGACATTTGTATTCCTTTCTTCTATAGTTTTTACCCACACACTCATCCCCGCTTGTTATGTGCAAGCAAATGATTTCTCTTGATTTAAGATAAACAGGTTTGAAATGAAAGAATCCTCGAATATTAGGGCTCTTACCCAACATGCAAAACAATGAATTATTCTTATAAATCAATGTGATGTATCTTAAGAGATTACAAAAACAGATATACATGCAACATTTTACCTCACCCTGACATATAAAAACTGTTGTAACAAAGAAAATTGTGAACCAATATTTGAGACATGCCGTTGTGTGCTTGGTATTGATTTATAAGGTAACAGCAAAATCACGAATTTTATTAAACATACAATGCTATAAAATCACAAATATACTAAATATGAATCGGCATTGCTTCGTTGGCGAGCAAAATGGTATTCGTTGCATATCACCTTACTTGTATGTGTACATGCTTATGGCTATCTATACACGTCCTTTAAGGTTATTTTATAACTAATTGAAAATAATAATATAGGACAATCCTTGGCTAAAAAAGTCAATGTGATGCTACAGAAGAATTTCTATATATCTTTATCATCAAAAATATTAAAGCTGATTGGATAAGCTTACTTTCTATCTCATAATGATTTTTTCTACAATAAAGGTTCTTTGGAGTAACAAAGAGTATGGCAAAATATATGGATAAAATAAACTTGAAGCGTATTTCTATAGGCTTTATTTTAAAAGAAGTTCATTGAAACAAGGAAAGCATTTTATGAACATGCAGAAATCATATAAGACATGTGGTATGAATGAATGCATTTACGTTGTACGAACTTTTTACAATAGCAGCATGTTTTTGTGTGTCTTTATGGCTCCAATCTGTCATCACACAATGATGATATAATATTCATTGTTTTCCATATATGATTGCGTGTGACTTCCTTTCTACACTTTAAAGAACGAATATTTTCAATCCAATATGGTCTAAACAGTTCTGCTTCTTCAAACAGGTCTCTTTTGGCTTTTCAATTATGTAATTCACTTAACTAAAGACTCTACAGGCAAGAATCCCAACTTAAGAATATTCATCACTTACTCTAAGACTACTTAATATATTAAGTTTTACGAGTCTCGTATCACCACACCTTATCTTATGGCACAACAAGACAAAGGTATTTTTGAACCAACAATTATTTCTTTATGCAAAAAAATCAACAATAAAACGCTCATAAATAGCAGTGAGCGTTTCCACGGCTTCAAGAGATACACACTCATCTACCATATGCATCGTTTGCCCTGGTAAGCCAAACTCAACCACTGGGCAATAGTCCTTAATAAATCGCGCATCTGAAGTACCACCAGAAGTAGAACATTCTGGTATACTCCCTGTCACACATTTAATCGCATTAGATACAGTTTGAATGAGTTTATCATTTTTAGTCAAAAAAACATCCCCTAAACTTGGAATCCATTCAAGCTGATAAGAGGGATATTGATCACTATTGTTTTTTGCTTGCACCAAAGCAAGGCGCTTTTCAATTTCCTCCATCAGTGTTTCTTTTGTCCAAAGATCATTGTAGCGTATATTAAAACGAACCGTTGTCTGCGCTGGAATAACATTGACTGCTAAGTTACCGGTATCGATGGTTGTTAGTTCTAAATTACTCGGTTGAAAATTCTCTGTCCCTTTATCTAAAGCTGTTTGTGTCAATACTTGAATCAGCTTACTTGCCAAAGGCAAGGGATTGGCAGCCCGTTCTGGAAAAGCAACATGGCCTTGGCGACCTTTCACGATAATGATACCAGAAATCGATCCGCGACGACCAATTTTGATAATATCACCAACAGTCTTTACACTTGTTGGTTCTCCCACAAGAGCCGCAGTCCATTTTTCGCCTTTTTTTTCTGCCCATTTGAGAAGTTTTACCGTACCATTAACGGCAGGTCCTTCTTCATCACCTGTAATTAAAAAGCTTACCCTTCCTTTAATGGACTGTTTCTCAAGAACTCGCGCTAGAGCCGCAATAAAACAAGCGATACCACCCTTCATATCAACAGCACCCCGCCCATATAATTTCCCCTGATCTATAACAGCTTCAAAAGGTGGATAAGTCCAATCTTCCAATGCGCCTGGCGGTACGACATCCGTATGACCCGCAAACATAAGATGAGGTCCTTCACTTCCCATTTTTGCATAAAGATTTTCAACATTATCTGTATTTTTATCCTTAAAAATAGGGCGATCGACGTGAAATCCCATTTTTTTCAAAAATTGTTCCAAAGTTGATAAAGCCCCTGCTTCATGAGGTGTAACAGAAGGACAACGAATAAGTGCCTGTAATAGCTGAAGTGGATCTGTAAGAACAGACATAAGGTCCCTTCCCATTTTTTTATAAGTCATCGGAACTTAGAGTTATTACGCTGAATTACAAAAAAGATAAAGCAAAAACATTGAAGACACTCAGCAAACCAAGCAGGGGAGAACAATCGTGCTGAGAACTTCAATGGCTTCCTCATTATGATGCATGAGCAAGCACACACTCAACAAAACACTCAACAAAAAGTTCCGTTAAATATTGCCTTCATTTGAAAGTTTTTTACGCCTCTAATTTATATGAATCAAAATTAATTGCATGCAGTCTAGGAGCATTTTCTTTCAACCAAGCTCGATATGTTTTACTATCAGGACATAGCTCTTCACAAAGAGCCCAAAATCTTGGTCCGTGATTCATTTCAACAAGATGAGCAACTTCATGGGCAACAACATACTCAACAACTTCTTTTGGTGCCATAATAAGGCGCCAAGAAAAAGAAAGACGCTTATCGATTGAACAAGAGCCCCAACGACTTCTCGTATCTTTATAACAAATGGATTTGACTTTACGTTCTACCTGATGAGCATAAAGTGCCACCAAAGGTGTTATAATAAGCGCCGCTTGTTTTTTTAAAACGTCAGCAATGCGTCTTGGAAGATATTCTAATTGACCATAAACAATAATTTCAGGCCCTTGCTCCGCATCTGCTGTAACAATTTCTGTTACTCCACGTCCCTTTCTATGCTTTATGGTATGAGAAACGCCCAATAAAGGTATTGTCGCCCCTTCTTTGAGATAAGCATTTTCAGGAGAGACTTGTACACGAGCAAGACGTGCCTCAATCCAAGACCGATGTTTTTCAATAAAATTTTCAACCGCATAGAGATTTATCGCTGGTGGTGTTGTTACACAAATCTCCTGATTTCTGGCATCGATACGTAAGGTAAGACGGCGCGCATACTTATTTTCCCGCACCCGTACAGGTACAGAGCGATCAGAAAAAATAAAATGCTGTTTAGAAATGCTCATATATTTTTATCTTCATCATTAATAAATAAATATACCCCTTATTTTGCATTAATCTGATTAATAAAAGATCTCAATACTGTTTCAAGGCAATCTAAATCTTGTGGACGAGAAAAGCGATGATCTGCATCACGAACAAGTGTCAATGTTACATCATGGAGAGGTAAATGATCAAGTAAAGTCAATGTATGCTGATAGGGAATATCTTCATCTTCCATCCCTTGTAGAATATGGACAGGACACCCAACATCAATGCATCCTTTCATAACACAATTTTCGCGTCCATCTTCAATCAATGTTTTTGTAAAGGGCATTGGCTCTGTATCATCAACTGCAGGTCGTTCAATATAGCCTTTTTCTTCCAAAACCTTCCATTCTTCTGGGCCTAATTTTGGTTCCACCAATGTTTGTGTAAAATCAGGCGCTGGAGCAATCAATATCATGCCAGCAAGCTTCTTATTTTTCTGTGCTAGCATCATAGCAAGCCTTAGCGCAATCCACCCACCCATAGAGGAACCAATCAAAATTTGTGGACCCTCACAATAGGTTTCAAAAATCGCTAAACTTTCCTTAACCCAACGCGAAATTGTTCCTTGAAAAAAATCACCTTCAGATTCTCCATGTCCAGAATAATCAAAACGTAAACAAGACAAATCATTCTTCTGAGCAAACTGATCAACTAACGTTGCCTTACTTCCCAACATATCGGATTGATAGCCAGGAAGCCAAACCAAACCTGGAGATTGGCGCCCCTTGCGATAGCGTACCGCAAGTGCGGTGTTCTCAAACGAAAAAAACTGACAAGGAATATTTTGATCCATGATTCTTTATCCTCCATAAAACAATTTCTTTAAATTAAGAGAAAAACTTTTATAATCTAAATCATTCCAAAAAGTAATAAATCAAATAATGAAAAAGATACGAATTATTGTTGTTTTTAGGTGCATAATTGTATATTAAATTAACTGTAGTTGAATCAAAATTTAAGGAGCATAAACCATTCGTAAACCGTTTAAAATGACACCTACCCAAAAAGACGGACCACGTTCAAATCAGGATATTCGGGTACCTCATGTTCAGCTTATCAATGATGAGGGACAACATCAGGGAGTTGTTGCGATACAAGAAGCTCTTGCTATGGCTGCAGATGCGGGACTTGATTTGGTTGAAATTGTACCAAATGCGGAGCCACCTGTATGTAAAATCATCGATTTGGGAAAATTAAAATATCAAACCCAAAAAAAAGCTGCTGAAACACGTAAAAAGCAAAAAGTCATCGAAATCAAAGAGATTAAGATGCGCCCAAATGTTGATGTCCATGATTATGGAGTCAAACTCAAGGCTGTTCATCGCTTTATTGATCATGGTGATAAAGTAAAGATTACTTTGCGTTTTCGTGGTCGTGAGATGGCTCACCAAGATCTTGGATTAAAGCTTCTTCAGCGTGTGAAAGAAGATACAAGTGAAATTGCCAAAATCGAATTGGAGCCAAAGCTTGAAGGCAGGCAAATGATGATGGTGATAGCACCTAAATAGTTTTGCATTGGAATAATATTCGCATGCAACTCATCAAAATGATGTGTATAGTGTTATTTAGAAGCACCACATAGAGTTTTTGTGGTGCTTTTAAGGTTTTATAAATGTGTATAAATCCTTTTAACAGTTTAACAGTGCTTGATTGATTTATAAAAAGAATTCGTTATTTTGCATATTAAATGAAAAAGCTCAAACATCGTAAGGTCTTATTATTTCAAGTTCTTTCTATATGAATCCGACAAAATAATTCTGCTTGCACATCACAAACAGAGATAATGCATACATAAAATTATTAAAAAAAGCAGAAATGCCTTTTGTGAACCATTTGAAGTGCCAAAGGCTATTACAATATGGAAATTAGTAAATAATAATGATGAGACTCGCCCGTACTTTTTATTTAACTAAAGATAGTAATAAACAACAAATTTTCGTTATACTTTTCACAGAAACCTTGCACTATATTCTTCACTCTCACCGTCGTGAAATTGATGGATGAACCTTGAAAGAAAAGGCTATTTTTGTACAAAAGGTTTATGGATTTTTTTAATCTAAGAGTGCTTCAATCTTGCATAAAACAACAAGAAAATATAGAAGCACTTTATGGACAAAAAACAAATTTCCTCTTTTGATAAACATCTTATTATCCGTCTTTTGCGAGAAAATTTTCACAAACATGCGCGTTGGTACAGTGCAGCTATTTTCTCAATGATCATCATTTCTGGTACAACTGCAACTAGTGCATGGATGATGCGTGATGTTGTTAATCAGATTATTGATGCGCAAAATTTTCCTATGATCGTTTTGATTTCTAGCATCATTGCTTTTATCTTTATTCTCAAAGGAGTTGCAACTTTTTCCCAAACTTATTTTCTAAACAAAGCAGGCAATAGTATCATTGCTGAACAACAACGCAAAATTTTTGCCCGACTTATGGAACAAGGAGTTTCTTTTTATCATAATAACACTTCATCTGATCTTCTTGTTCGCGTAACCCACAATGCTACAGCTGTACGTAATATCATTGATACTATTATCACAACTTTTGTACGTGATTTGCTTTCCGTTAGTGGTTTGTTGCTTGTCATGTTTATTCAAAATTTTATGTTAATCGCCATTACTTTACTCGTAGGACCACTAGCTTTTTTAGGCGTTCGAATGGCTTTAAAACGCGTTCGCCGACTTATGGAAAAAGAGCTCCTTTCACTTGGTGAAATTATAAAAATCGTACAGGAAACTGCTGTTGGTATTCGAGTCATTAAGGCTTTTTCACTAGAAGAAGTCATGAAAAAAAGAATGGACAAAGCCATTTGTGATGTTGAAAAACAAACAAATAATATTGCAACACTCGAAGCTATTACCAATCCGATTATGGAAACGCTCACAGGTGTTGCCATTGCTGGTATTATCTGTTTTTCCGGTTACCTTGCAACCCAACGCGCAGGTGTTCAAGGTGAATTTATGTCCTTTATTGTTGCTTTACTTTTAGCTTATGAACCCGCAAAAAGACTAGCAAATGTACGTGTTAAAATTGAATCTGGATTGGTCAATATCCGTACGATGTTTGAAATACTTGATCGTCCCCTTACCGTTATAGAACATAAAGACGCTAAAGATCTTAATAAAACACAAGGAGCTATTCGTTTCGAACATGTTTCTTTTGCCTATACTGATAACAAAATAGTATTAAAAGAAATCAACCTAGAAATAGAAGCTGGCAAAATGACAGCATTAGTGGGGCCATCCGGTTCGGGAAAGTCAACCCTTATTAACCTTATTATGCGTCTCTATGACCCCATAAAAGGACGAATATTGATTAATGATCAAGATATCCGCTACACGACATTTCGCTCTCTGAGAAACCTAATGGCCTATGTAGGACAGGATACTTTTCTCTTTCAAGGAACTGTTAAATATAATATCGGGCTTGGAAAAGAAGGAGCTAGTGATGATGAAATTATCGAAGCAGCAAAAGCAGCTAATGCTCATGGCTTTATTATGAGTTTGCCAAACGGGTATGATACACAGATAGGCGATAATGGCTGTAATCTTTCAGGGGGCCAAAAACAACGACTCGCTATCGCTAGAGCAATGATTCATGATAGTGAAATTTTGATTCTTGATGAAGCAACAAGCGCTCTCGATTCACATACCGAAGCACAAATTAATGAAGCTATTCATCACCTTACCAAAGGACGCACAACGATTATCATTGCTCATCGCCTTTCAACAATTGCCCGTGCTCATAAAATTGTGGTCATACAAAATGGACAACTAATTGAACAAGGTACTCAAAAAGAATTGCTCGCAAAAGAACATGGGTTTTATAAAAAACTTCATAATATCCAGTTCAAAAAACATACCCCCTAATTTCTAGATCCTTAAATAAGATTTGAAATAAAAAATGGATAGAAGGTAATGCTTCATTTATAAAAAAAGACTTGTTATCAAGAAAAAGTATTACTTCAATCAAGAATTGGCAAAGAATTTATGGTTTATTGAAAATAAACTTCTTGGATTTAAATGAAACCTTTACTCGCTATTTTGTTGAATGCAATTAACTTTAACCACGAAACTTCAAAAACCCCTTCCCTTCCTCAAATAAGTGTTGAAACATTCATAAGTGTTGTGAATCCCTGAAAGAGAGAGCATCAAGGTTTGAAAAAATTGTTACGGAGGAGGAATCTGGATTAATACAACCTTTATCCGTGTTTATCCCTGCACTGATAATTTTTTTCTCCACACATTTTAAAGGACAAAGATTCTACCCAATCTGATCTGTAATAATCTAGATTTTTATTGAGTTCATTCCGCTTGATAACAACTTATGTGATTCACTTATACAAGGCTTACCCTAAAATATTTACCACGTGTTTTCAGAATACTGTGTCAAAATTACATATCTTATATCACCTCACCTAAAATGTCGGTCTTTTATAGTACAATAGAATAAGCTAACAATTATAAATTGTGTTGTAAATTATAAATACACTCCGTGTAAGAAAAACATTGAAAAATAAAAGAGGTTTTATTACAAAATTTCTTTACTGTTGTAGCTTTCTTTAAAGCAAGCTTTGCTGTTTTTTCTACATCTAGAAACTAAAATGATATTCCTCCAATACCTTAACTGCTTGAAGAGTTTACAAATGCACAACGTTAATGCTTATATAAGGCTATGATTCAATATGCAAAAAAACAGATGAAAAACAAAATGACATTCCTCTTTCTTTTAATCGCTAAAATAGAAAAATACGACATATAACTCTGATAAATATTTTTACAAAAATACCTTTCGACATACATCTTAACACTTATTTATAATCATAATTTATTATTTTACATCTCAAATAAAAAATACGATGTAATTTGCTTATTGCAAATCTTCTTTATATTGAGGATGAATCAATCCGAAGCACTTGTTGTGTGCCATAAGAGACATTAGCGTGTTTATAAAAACTCTTAAGATCAGCAATAAAAATACCTCTATGCTTTCAAGTGCAAAGGTTATCGTCAACATGACAAGCTAAAAAATAGATAATAATGCCGGCTTATATCTTTAATAAATACTTATACCTTTATTAATAACGGTAGTATGGATTTTATACCATCCATAAGAGGTATTTTATACCATTTCACAAGCAATCTTATGAAATAGGCTCAAGCGCATACTGAGAAATGCTTCTTTAAAACAAGCACATGAACTTGCAACACAATAGTGTTATATTTTGGAGTGTTCCGTTTGGGAGGCTATTCGTTATAGGAAAAGTGATCTTATTAAAGAACATAATCAACAAAAATGTGAAATAGTAAGTTTCATTACTTAAAAAATATTGTTTTAAATGCTTTTGGAAATAAAATTGGCACTCTATAAATTCTACATTATACACTTCAAAAAATAGTATGAAATGAAGTTGAAAACTCAAGTAAGGTATTTCTCTAAAATAAGTATACAATAGTAAATTATCCTCCCCTTCCCACACCTCAAAGGATAGAGATTCCAACCAGCCATCGGACTGTTAACAGTCTAGCTTCTTTCGGCGTGTCCTACCTGCTGACCACTCACACGGTTTACTTTATAAGCGCGACAGATAAGCTCTGCCCTGAATATTAATCACGATATCTAAAAAACACTTAATATGTAAAGCTTTTTATGTCTTATATCACCGCTCTAAACAACGGTGTTTTACGGCATAATAGGATAATATACAGTTCTTCGTGAAGATTTTGTCTCTTTAGAAGAATGTCATAAACAAAAAAACAAATATTTCAGATAGTTCTCTTCACGCCTCAACAAAAATCCTCTTCTTTGAGAGGATTCCTAACCTATGCTTCCTTCCTCAGACTTAAAAATGAGAGACAAAAAACGAAGAAATTGGTTTTTTGAAAATTTAATCTTTAATAATCTTTTTCATAAAAGAGACCAATACTAGAATTTTGTTCACTTCCTATGGCTCCTTTAGCTTTGAGATGACGCGAAATATCCAAATTAATTGTCCCTTTCGTCGTTCCATCAGAACCTGCTTCAAAGCCTAAATAAATATTATTGTGTATGTAGCGTCCAATACGTAAACCTGTCTTACCCTTTTCATTAACCATAACATCAAGATCATCAAGCCCAATTTTAGTTCGTAAAGTATTCAATAAAGATGTATTAGAAGCACCCGCAAGATCAGCTGCTGCCGCCGCAAGTTGAGCAATCTGAAATGGTGATAGTTCATTGAGAGAGCGATTAAAAATCAAACGTGCTAAAATCTCATCCTGTGGCAAACTCGGTTGTGAAGAAAAATTAATATCAAGATTATCAATTGTCCCACTTACAGTTACAGTGACACGAATATCACCACTGGTATTGTTGGTTACAAAATAAACCGTAGGATTAAGATTACCGCTAAAACTCGCTTGTCCTTGATCAAAATTAAGACGTTGCGAAAGAATATCAAAACGTCCACGAATCATTCTAAATTCACCAACTGGATGTACATCATTCAATGGACCCGCGAGATTAATGCCTCCTCCCAGTTCAGCATCTAACCCTTTTCCGCGTACAAAAAATTGATTGCGTGCTGTAACGCGCATATTTGATATCACAACAGATGAAGATTCTTGCGTGACAATACGGCTTTTGGTCGTGTTCTTAACATCAGCACGCTCAAGTGTTGTTTGAATCGATTTGGTTAAATTCTTATTTCTGACATCAAGAAACTTAGCACTTTTAAAATGATCAGGAACCAGAATTTCAGCTTTTTCAACGATAATATCACCACCAATAACAAGATCACTTAAAAAATGGCCCGTCATTGTCATCTTACCTGACAATGTTGCAAGAATCATAGAACCATCATTATAGTTGGCATTATCAAGATGAAAGATCAAATCTGCCTCTAGATCATTAGAGATACGACCTGAAGCAGAAATCCCCCCCCCATCAAACGAAGAAGCTGAAGCTTTCTCTATAAGAATATGATCGCCTTTTAATTTGCCTTCAAGTGTTACATTATTCAATCCTACATTGGTTTGTGAATCAAAAAAGCTTCCGTCGTCTATAGAAATATTTCCTATCAATTGTGGCTTTGATAACGCACCATTAAGAGCTGTATCAATTCTTGCTGTACCCATTATATATGCACCACGCTTGGCTAATAAGAGATTAACAAAATCAAGAGGCATTATCCCTTTAATGTTTAGTTTTGCCTCTAAACCATTGACGGAAACAGGACCATTGATGGAGAGATCTAACCCTTTATCTCCAGTAGCTACCATATTCTCGATATGCAATGTCAATTTTTTGTAAGAACCATGAGCATTTATATTGACCGACATCGGTCCTTTAGGCGTCATAGTGGTTAAACTTTTACCAGAAAACTCGAAATGAGCATATGGATCCTTTATTGTTCCACCAATATCAACCTTGCCTATCACCGCCCCATCAAACGCTTGTCCTGTAATAAAACTATTCGCCAAGCGCGCAGATACATTTTGTAAATTAATATGAAGATCAAGCTTGGCTTGATCTAAAGATACACGTCCTTGTGCCTGTGCTTGCACTCCTTCTCCTATTAAATTTGCATTCAAAGTAAGGTTTTGATCTATGGTTTTTCCCGTAGCAGAGAGAGAGAAAGGCATAATTTTTTTATCTTGAAAAGCAACGGTTGTCAGTCCTTCACCTTTTATATCGTAAGTTATATCAGGTTTTTTTAAATGACCACGAATCATAACCTGCCCTGTTACACTCCCTGCTGCTCCAAGATCGGATTTCCACAGATTGACTAAAGTAGCAGGAAGCGCATTCATTGTAAGTTGTAAATTCAGGGTATCTTGAATATTCCCTGCAAGGATGATATTGCCTCCATTTATTGCAATTCCTAATTCATTGATTGTCATTCCATCTTTATCAAAAGCAATTATGGATGGCTTCAGCAATGTTGCATGAAAAGTATGTTGTTTTAAATCCACATTTTCAATTTGCACTTTTCGTTTTATATTGTCTGGAAGTTCCTCAACCATTAAACGACCAGAAAGTTGTGCATTGAGAGTATCATGCAACATCGCTTGGACAGTAAAAACCGTTTGTCCATTATTTCTATCGGCGTGAACATTTAAACGATTGACCATTATCAACGGTGTTTGAATATGTTCTGCATTGATAACTCCTTCAAACTGAGTCATGCTAAAAGGATCGAATATGTCAGCATCTATTGCCAATTTTTTTATTTTATTCTTGGCAAAACTCAAATGGTTAACAGACGCTTTCACATTGATTGTTTGTCTGCCATTTCGTTCATCAAAAATAAAATCTCCTTTTACTTTTCCACTACCATCCTGCAAAAATAACGCTGAAAGCACTGAAATATCATCGGCATCAATATGCAACGCTCCTTTCACAAAACCTCCAAGTTGTTGAGAAAGATCACCGGTTATTTTTGCATTTCTCCCTCTAATATCGATATCTCTAAGTTTTCTCATCTTCTGAGAATTTTGAAAAGAAGCAGATAAATACAACGGCTTTTTAGCAAAAGTTCCTTCACCTTTTACAACTCCTGTTAAAGAAGTAATCGGTGCTGTATTATCCATAAGTGCCTCTATGTTAAACGTTGTGTTTTGAAGTTTCTTCCCCACAAAGAGTGCTTCAGCCACATGAGCACGTGTATTGAGTTTTATATGGCTATTGCGCCCCCTCACCGTACCTTGAATTGTAAGTGCACCACTTATCTTCGGATCTAATTGAGCTAGATCAAATACTTGAGCAGATAAGTCCATTTTAGCACTTTCATCTGAAAAATAACCATCAGCCTTTATGTTTGCATATTGATTTTTCAAATTTAAATGACGCAAAATGAAACCCTTCGTATTTCGAGCAGCTCCACCTGAAAGAGTGATATTATTTTTGAATAAACGATCAAAAGGCTGCACACCTATTTGCATATTGTTAGCCATTCCTGATAATTTGAGATCAAAAATGCCACTCAATAAACCGATAGTTCCTTTGGCTTTAATATCTGCACTACCAGAGAGCGATTGCTTACTGAATACTTCCAAAGGAGCTAATGTTTGAGCTTTTAAACCAAGATCGCCTTTAAAAATAAAATGCTCCATTGTCCCTTTTAACCAAGAAGAAAAACCCTGAGACGTTATACTAAAATCATGAATCAAAATTGGTTTTCTAGAAACAATATCCGTATCTAGATGCACATGAACCACTTGGCTTAAATTTTCTACTAATGACCCCTTAATCTTTTTAATCCCTTGAAGCTTACCATTAATCTGAATACCAACATGACGAGAAGCTGCATCATCAAGATTTTCACTCACTCCCCCCATATCAAAAATCGCATCATGAATATAAATATTTTTATTGCTTAAATGACGTACAACGAGCTGCCCATTCCAAGATTGTTGCCCTTCACGACCATAGTCAATGTTCAAAGAAATATTCTTCGCATGCTTATGTGCCTCTGATACTGATAAATGAACAAATCCTTTTTCTTTCTCAAGAGCCATTTTTCCATCAACAAAAAGCCGCCGCAAAAATCCATCAGCTGTTATTTCAGCATTGGATAAAACATTCATTTCTTTGCTCTGAATAACCATCTGATCAAGATGCATCACACCTTCTCTTGTCCTTCTTGCTTGTGCTTTCAACGTTACATCAGACTCAAAGATGTCACGATATTGAGAAGGCATTAAAGGGTTCAGTTTGCCCACTAGTTTCGTAGACAAACTATGTCCTTCTGCAATATTTGCAAAAATAATATTGCCTTCTAAAACAGAAGAATGATCAGCTTCCAACGAAAGTCTAACAACCAAATCATCAAAAGTACCTTCACCTTTAATGGCGAGATTTAATGCTGGATGTTTTTCAATGTTGAAAACATTCGTTAAAATGCCATTTTGTGGCTCATTAGCAGAAATATCAATTTTGGCTGTACGATTGCTATCAGATATCTTCGTTAGAATAGAAAAAGAGCCAGGTGCATCTAAACGATGTGTCTCTATATCAACATTAAAATCACCACTATCTAAAGTGACATTGCCTTCTAAAGACATATCAGCAGAAAAACCAAAAAGATTCTGTTCAAACGTTATATGTTGAGCTGTAAGCGCATTGATAGAAAGAGCAAGTGGCAATTTTGGGAAAGAAAACTTACCCATCTCAAGGGAAGAAACAAGAGAAGAATTGCCTTGCGGTTTGCGTAAAAACGTAACTTGTTCTGCCGAAAGTTGATTAATATCCATCCGCCCTCTCAGCAATGCTAGACGATTCCAATCCATTTTAGCATTGGTAATTTTAAGCCAAACTCCTTTTTTATCACTGATAGTAATAGCATCAATAGACGTTTGAGAAGACAGTGCCCCTTGCATATTGTGTAAACGAACTTGACGATTAGGCGCTGAAAGCTTGCGTTCAATTAAAGAAACAAACCATGAGCGATTATCTGTTTTCATCTCGTTAGAGAAAAGATTTCCTCCCCTTTGCGTAAAAACAAAACTCCCCACCACAAAACACAAAAATCCAAAGAAGAAAACTGATAAACGTACACCTTTTTTCATTAAAATGCTTGTCCTATACCCACATAAAAACCAATGCGAGGATCGCCCTGCTCTCTCTTTAAAGGAAAGGCTAAATCAACGCGTAAAGGACCAAGACCCGTCATATAACGACCTCCTATACCAGCTCCCCATTTAATTTTTTGAGAAAAATCAAAATTCGCCTTTTTCCCTGCGATACCTCCATCAAGAAAACTCACAAATCCTATCTTATCATTTAAAGAAACACGCAATTCTGCCGATCCCTCAATAAGTGACCTTCCACCAACAATAGCATCATTTTCTGTTTTGATACCAATATTACGGTAAGCATAACCACGAATAGAGCCCCCACCACCAGCAAAAAAAAGCGTATCCGCAGGAACCTGTGCTGTCTCATTCCCCAAAATGGTCCCAAGCTTTGCCCGCGCAGCAAAAACAAAACGATCCCTTTCATCTAACGCCCAATAAGAACGACATTCTGCCGTTATTTTTGTCACAAAATTGCTAAAACGCATTTCATAAAAAGGCTCAATCAGAACTTCACCATACAAACCTTTTGTCGCATTGAGCTTATTATTACGACTATCGTAAATCAAACCACTAGGAAATCCAATTGTTGTAAAATTACGGTTCCCAAAATAGATATCACGTGAATAACTATTCGAAACTTCTACAGCAGCCTGTCCCGATAGATTACCATTGAAAATATGCGTAATACCTAATTTCCCTTTTATCGCTTTTGTCGTATAATTTTCTAGAATATCTTGCTGTATTTTTAATTCTGATCTGAAGTCCGTATTAGGAGTAAATACACCAGGCTTTATAAATGTGCCACCCAAAAGATAATCAAAATTTTTAAAATTATATGATTGCTTTTTATCGCTACCAACACCACTTATTTTCGTCTCAACTTTAAGGACTTCTGCATGACCAAAAAGATTGTTATGCATCCAATAAGCTTCAAAACCAGCACCATCTAATGTTGAGTAGCCGCCACCTATACCAAAACGACGCGGTTTGCGTTCTTGTACAACAAGCGTAAGTGGTAAACGTCCATCAGGATTAATTGTATCAGCCTCATGTATATTAATAGCACGAAAAATACCAAGGCGCGCAAGACGCTCACTAGCCTTGGTTAATGCATCAGAATCGTATTGCTGTCCTGGTTTCAATCCTGTCATCCATGCGATATAAGCTGAATCTACACGTGGTTTATTACTTATATTGCGCACACTTAAAGGACCATAATAAGCCTTTTGTCCAGGATCAACAATAATCCGTCCTTCTACACGCAATGCAGCATGGTCAGCCACAATCTCCCTCTTTATAACTTTAGCTTTAGGATAACCTTGTTGGCGCCATCCTTCTACCGCCCATTTTTCTGCTTTCAAAATAGTTTCAGATTTGGCAATAGCTCCAACTTTATAGTCCAATTCTTCAATTGTGGGTATTTTATGCTTTTGATGTTTTGCAAACAGAGCAACTTTATCAATATTTGCAATACTAAAAACATATTGTGGACCAGCATTAATCGTAATAACAATATTAGATTGTACTGGAAGTTGAGTTACCGGACTTAAATCAGCAACTTCTAAACCATTAATTTTAATACTAATAACACCACCGTAGCGTCCATCAGCATAAAGAGCAGAAAGAATTACCCGATAATCTGAACGCGCTTTGGCTAACAAACCAGAAGAACTAGCAGATGATTTTTCTTTATCAGCAACAAGAGAAGAGACAGATTTAACTATTTTTACACCTTCTAATGGTGCCCCTGGCGGAGCAACAACATCAACTTTATAAAATCGCTCTGTACTTTTGACATTATTTGAAGGAGAATTTGTTTTCTTTTGACCAAAAAGAGAGAGACCCAAAAAATCAAACGCCGCAAGTGGCTGTGGAAAAGCAAAAGCAAAACACAAGCCCATAAATACACAGCGCACAGTTCCTGATTTTAATAAAATTCTTGTCTGGTATACCATAAAATCAGATACCTTTAATACACTTTGCATCTACTACGCTTTAAATAATATACAAATAAGAAAGGTAAATATAATTACTTTGCATATTTTACACGTTTTATCACATCAAAGAACGATCTGCGATACATAACGTAACCCACCCCTTATATCTTCACAAAATTTTGCACTGTTGCGTAACACGAACAGCCTCATTCCTTTTTCCTAACACATTTATTTAGCTTATTATAAATGTTTATAACTGTTTTATTGCACAACATATTATCATGGTTAAATTTGTACAAATAACTTACCATGAAAACGCTACAAAACTCTGCGTATTGTATATAGATTTCTCTATAAAAAACCATAGAAATGCTTCTTGATTTTTATGTATAGATATGATTGTCTTTCCCAAATCTCAAGGGGGGAAACAACTACAATGATCGCACATATTACAACTGTTGCTTTTCGCGGTCTAGAAGCCGTTCCTGTCGATGTACAGGTTATGATTTCATCCGGTAAAATAGGAATGGCTATTGTTGGATTAGCTGATAAGGCAGTTGCAGAAAGCCGTGAACGTGTACAAGCAGCCCTCCACGCTTGTGGACTTTCTATGCCTACTAAACGAATTACGATTAATCTTGCACCAGCTGATTTACCTAAAGAGGGATCACATTATGATTTGCCAATTGCCGTAGGCTTAATGCTTGCTATGGAAATCCTCCCTCCTGAAGTAGCACAAGACTATGTCATTTTAGGAGAATTATCATTAGATGGTTCACTTACCGCTGTTCATGGTGTGTTACCAGCCGCCATGACAGCTTTATCACTCGATAAAGGACTGATTTGTCCTTTTCAATGTGGACCTGAGGCAGCATGGGCAAATGCAGAAATAAATATTCTTGCCCCAGAGACTCTGCTCACTATAGTCAACCATTTCAAAGGAACCCAAATTCAAAAACGTCCACAACCGCGCCAATATACTATCGAAACTGAGCTTCCAGATCTTTGCGAAATCAAAGGACAAAAAACAGCCAAACGTGCCTTAGAAGTTTGTGCTGCTGGACGCCATAACCTTTTGTTTGTAGGTCCCCCTGGTGCTGGAAAATCTATGCTAGCGCAACGCTTACCTTCCATTTTGCCACCTCTTGATAGCCGTGAGCTTTTAGATGTCTCTCTGATTGCTTCTATTACAGGAGAAACGGTTCATAATACCATTTCACTTCATTGCCCCTTTCGTTCCCCACATCATTCTGCGTCCATGGCCGCAATGATTGGTGGAGGGCTTAAAGGACGACCGGGAGAGGTCTCCCTTGCTCATAATGGTGTGTTATTCCTTGATGAATTGCCTGAATTTTCTCCACAGGTTCTTGATTCTCTTCGTCAACCTTTAGAAAGTGGGGAGTCAGTTATCGCCCGCGCTAATCACCATATTAGCTATCCTGCTCGATTCCAACTTATTGCCGCAATGAATCCTTGCCGTTGTGGTATGGCAGGCGAAAAAGACCATGTTTGCCCTAAAGGGATACGCTGTCAAATCGATTATCAGTCCCGTATTTCTGGTCCTCTGCTTGACCGAATTGATTTACGGATTGATGTCCCTGCTTTGACGGCTATGGACCTTATGCAACCAGAACAATCAGAAAAAAGCTGCGACGTTGCCAAACGCGTCGCACGGTGCCGTACCATTCAAGCTAAACGTTTTTCAACAATGGGGTTTGATCATATTCGTACCAATGGCGATTGCCCTGCCAAAATTATAGAACAGATTGCCATTCCTGATAAAAGTGCGACCATACTCTTACGAGATGTGAGTGAAAAAATGCACCTCTCTGCACGCGCTTATCATCGCATTCTCAAAGTTGCACGCACAATTGCTGATCTTGACGGATCAGATACTCTTTCACGCTATCATCTCGCAGAAGCTATTTCCTATCGACTAGGCGCAGAAAGATTAACAGCCCTTAACTAAAAAACTACTCATCAATAAAAACTTATTGGAAAATAACGCAAATAAAGTTCTGTAAGTTTACCATCCTCTTCTAAAGATTTCAGCGCATAATTGAGTATATCAACCAATTTTTCATTCTTTTTTGCAACAGCAAGCTGCATTCCTTGCCCCAATAACTGTGGCGCCATATATGCCCCCCCAACAAAATGACAGCAATTCGCGGTTTTTGAATCATTTAGCCATAAAGATAAAGCAAATCCATCATCAAAAATAAGATCAATTTTACGCTCCTGTAACGCTTTATAGAGCTCCGCCCTGCCTTTAAATTCTTGTCCTTTGGCTTCAGGAAAATAGTGATGAAAGAGCTTTTCGTGAACACTTTTAGATAAAACACCACTGGTTAAATGTACCAATTGATCACTTATTGACTCATCGAGATTTAAACGTCGAGTAGCAACAAATCGCGCTGGAAAACGCAAATATGGCTTTGTAAAAACAAGATCTTGCTGGGTTTTATTTGTTTCTTTTAAACCTGCAATAATAACTTCTGCACCACCATTGTTAACATGTTCTACAAGCTCTTTCCAAGGAACAACTTCTACTTCACAAAACTTCTCTAATTCTAATTTTGAGCAAATAGCACGCAATAAATCGATATTATAACCTGCAAGATGCCCCGTTTGATCAAGAAAATTAAAAGGAGGAAAATCAAAAGTTGTTACAAAACGCAAACGAAAGATATCCGTTGTATCAGGTTGTACCAAATGTTCATGCGAATCAAAAAAAGAAGGCAGCCTTTCAGCTTCTGCGTAAGAGGAAAATAGAACCCCCCCTGCTACAAATAAAATACGAATAAAAATATTGTATGGATTATTGAATAAAAGATACCGTAGACGCAATTGAAGATGTTTTACATATATAGATTTTTTTATTTTCAAAATCTCTCCCCCATTTTCAAAACTAAGATGCAACTCTCCTTAGTTATTATCTAACGCACTTCACCAAAATATCTGGCGTTTAATAAATAAAATTCTTGCTATTTTTTAAAACTGTTAAAAAATTTAACAGTTTTCATATATTTTTTTGAAACCATTGAAAATACTTCTTAAAAAATTGCGTGAATAAGCCGCACAATAGCGTTTTATTTTGAATAAGAAATGTAACCTCCATGGACAGGAATAATACAAACAAATATACACAATATTCTCACCTCAATTTAACATACAAAAAGTTAAAAAACTTAGAGAACGCGTAATATTAACTTCATTAAGATTGAAGATTGATTTATAGGTAAGAAAGTAAAAGTCTCGTTAGTGTAACATAAAGATGCACAACTAATTTTGAAATATTATGCATATGCAAAAATAAACAATAATACTACTCTTTACATAATTTTAAAATTTACGTTTAAAGTTTACGTAAAGCATAATTGGCCTCGTCCTCAAATTTTAAAGGAAAAGGATTCGTACCAACGCTGTTCTGTAAACAGTCAGCTTCTCTCGATAAATTACGCTTTTAATTTCTTTAGTCTTCTCATTGTGATTCACTTAACTAAAGGCGTTCAAGCCCTGCCCTGAATATTCACCACGCACTGTAAAAATACTTAAATATACCAAAGAGGTGCTTACTTGTCTTATATTATCACCCTAAATGACGGTATTTTACTGTATAATTGTGTCATATCATTTCATCATTCTTTCCATTATATATCGACAGATATTGAATCTAGATCTGATATACGGTAAATGTTTAATGTGGTTATTCCATAAATAACTTATCAGAACATTGAGCTTTAAAAAAGCGGATAAAATATTGAAATTGAACACAGGAATGGACTAACTTATGAGTGATGAAATAACCTCACCGGCAAAAAGCCATGACTATGATGCGGCTTCTATCAAAGTTCTCAAAGGTCTTGATGCTGTACGCAAACGTCCTGGGATGTATATCGGTGACACTGATGATGGATCGGGGTTACATCATATGGTCTATGAAGTTGTAGACAATGCTATCGATGAGGCTTTAGCCGGTCATGCAACTCTTGTAAACGTCACACTCCATGCTGATGGTTCTTGTTCTGTTCGTGATAATGGACGTGGAATTCCGACAGATATCCATCCAACAGAAGGTATTTCTGCAGCTGAAGTTATTATGACACAGCTTCATGCCGGCGGAAAGTTTGATCAAAACTCTTATAAAGTTTCAGGCGGATTACACGGTGTTGGCGTCTCTGTTGTGAATGCACTCTCTGTTTGGCTTAAATTGCAAATCAAACGCAATGGTAAAATTCATGAAATATCATTTACCCACGGGGTAGCTGATGCTCCATTAAAAGTTGTTGGCGATTGCGATCAAGAAAGTGGAACAGAAATTAGATTTTTACCAAGCTCTGAAACCTTTACTATGGTTGAGTTTGATTTTGAAACTTTAGAGCGTCGTTTACGGGAATTAGCCTTTCTAAATTCTGGGGTTCATATTCTGCTTGTTGACGAGCGTCATGCTGACATTCAATCAGTTGAATTACATTATGAAGGCGGATTAATAGAGTTTGTTAAATATATTGATCAATCAAAAAAAGCGCTCCTAGACACGCCTATTTACATTGCAAGTGAAAAAGATGGTATGAGCGTTGATGTTGCCCTATGGTGGAATGATTCCTACCATGAAAAGGTCTTGTGTTTTACCAATAATATTCCTCAGCGTGACGGTGGAACTCATTTGATAGGCTTTAGAAGTGCTCTTACGCGCCAAATTAATGGCTACGCTGAATCTTCAGGTATTGCCAAAAAAGAAAAAGTGAACCTAACTGGTGACGACTGCCGTGAAGGATTAACAGCTATTCTTTCTGTCAAAGTTCCTGATCCTAAATTTTCTTCACAAACAAAGGACAAATTGGTTTCTTCTGAAGTGCGCCCTATTGTTGAAAATTTGGTCAATGAAGGGCTTTCTATATGGCTGGAAGAACATCCTAATGAAGCAAAGCTTCTCATTAGTAAAGTGGTGGAAGCTGCAACAGCACGTGAAGCAGCACGCAAAGCACGTGAACTCACAAGGCGAAAAGGAGCGCTTGATATCACTTCTCTACCAGGAAAGCTTGCCGATTGCCAAGAACGTGATCCTGCAAAATCAGAAATCTTTATTGTTGAGGGGGATTCAGCTGGAGGGTCAGCAAAAAGTGGGCGTTCACGTCAAAATCAAGCAATTTTACCCCTTCGTGGTAAAATCCTCAATGTTGAACGAGCACGTTTCGACCGCATGCTCTCATCTGATATGATCGGAACACTTATTACAGCTCTTGGAACTTCTATCGGTAAAGATGAATTTTCACCCGATAAATTACGTTATCATAAGATTATTATCATGACAGATGCGGACGTTGATGGAGCCCATATTCGTACGCTGCTGCTCACTTTCTTTTTTAGACAAATGCCCGAGTTAATTGAACGTGGACATCTTTATATTGCTCAACCACCTCTTTATAAAGTATCGCGTGGAAAATCTTCTCAATATATTAAAAATGAAGCAGCATTTGAAGAGTTCTTGATTGATACTGGACTAGAAGAAACAACGCTTGAGCTTTCAACGGGAGAAGTTCGTGCAGGAGCTGATTTGTATCAACTCGCTAAAGATGCTCGTATATTACGTCAACTTTTAAATGGTCTTCATACCCGTTATGACCGTAATATTGTTGAACAAGCAGCAATTGTTGGCGCTTTTAATCTTGAAGTCTTTGCAACACAAGAAAAAGCGCAAAAAATAGCAGATACTACAGCACACCGCCTTAATCTGATTGCTGATGATATGGAACAAGGTTGGAGTGGACAATATACAGCAGATGGAAGTTTATGTTTTGAGCGTATTTTACGTGGTGTTAAAGATGTTGTTACGCTTGATGTGGGACTTATAAATTCAACTGACGCACGCCAAATTGATCGCATTTCCCAAAATTTTATCGACATATATCATCCTCCTGTTCTTTTACGTCGCAAAGATAAAACAGAGCGTATTTTTGGTCCTATGAGCCTTTTAGAGAGCATTTTTACAAACGGTAAAAAAGGTGTTACTCTTCAACGTTATAAAGGTCTTGGGGAAATGAATGCTGAACAACTTTGGGAAACAACGCTTGATCCCAATGCACGTTCTCTTTTACAAGTAAAAATTAATGATGCAACCGATGCAGATTCACTCTTTTCTCGTCTCATGGGTGATGAAGTTGAACCTAGACGTATTTTTATTCAAGACAATGCCTTAAGCGTTGCCAATCTTGATATCTAAAGATACTCTTCTGTTTTTGGCTGTGTAAACGTCGTAGTTTTATACGTTGTTTTTTCGTAGTTGAACATTCTCTCTCTATTTCATTTACGATAAAAGAAAAATAAGGTAGATCATATACATGGCAATTGAAACAGAACGTGTAGGAACCAAGGGTGGCATGGAGCACTCTTTTGGTTTTACAAGAGTAGATGAAACACAAAAACAATCCATGGTGGATGGTGTGTTTCATTCTGTCGCTGAAAATTATGACAAGATGAATGATATCCTATCATTGGGGCTACATCGTGTGTGGAAAAATTCCATGATTGCTTGGCTTTCCCCACCAGCACTTTCTCATTGGAAAGTTCTTGATGTCGCTGGCGGTACAGGTGATATTGCTTTTCGTATTCTTAATGCTTCACGCCAAAAAGCCCATGCTACAGTGCTTGATATTAATGGCTCAATGCTCAGCGTTGGTAAAAAACGCGCACAAAAAAATGGTCTTGCCCCTCTGATTGATTTTGTTGAAGCCAATGCAGAACATCTACCTTTTGAAGATCAAAGCTTTGACGCTTACACGATTGCTTTTGGAATTCGCAATGTTCCTCATATTGATCAAGCCCTTAGAGAAGCTTTTCGTGTCTTAAAGCCCGGTGGACGTTTCTTATGTTTAGAATTTTCAAATGTCGAGATGCCTCTGTTGGATAAAATTTATGATCTTTGGTCTTTCCATGCTATCCCTAAGCTGGGTCAATTTATCGCAAATGATGGCGATGCTTATCGTTATTTGGTTGAATCTATCCGCAAATTTCCTAAGCAAGATGATTTTGCCCATATGATCAAGCATGCGGGGTTTTCGCGGGTATCGTACCGCAATCTCACCGGTGCGATTGCAGCGCTGCATTCAGGTTGGAAAATTTAAAAATGGTGCAAATTTCCCCTTACTTTCAATTGATGCGTGCAGGATGGGTTTTAACACGTGAAGGTGTTTTAAGTGCTCTCCCTCATGATGATCTTCAAGGATTTCCAGCGCTATGTCATCGTATAGCGAGTGCATTAGCACGACGCAAAACAAAAAAGAAACAACGATCTGAAAATATTTCATATGCCATTAATAAGCTTGGACCCTCTTACATAAAACTTGGTCAATTTCTTGCCACAAGACCTGATATTGTTGGGCGTGATATTGCGGAAGATTTGTCACAGCTACAAGATCGCGTCCAAACATTTTCTTGCACTGCCGCTATTGCTCAAATTGAAAGTTCTCTTGGTCGCTCTATTGATGATTTATTCGTAAATTTTTATCCCCCCATTGCCGCCGCGTCTATTGCTCAAGTTCATCCAGCTGAATATAGTGATGAAACTGGCCATAAGAAAAAATGTGCTGTAAAAGTTATTCGTCCCAATATCAGAGCACGTTTTTCTAAAGATCTTAGAGGATTCTATCTCATTGCTCATTTACAAGAGCGCTATATCCCTGCCTCTCGAAGGCTTCGTCCTGTTTGTGTAGTGGATACTTTAGCACAAACAACACGACTTGAAATGGATTTACGCTTAGAAGCAGCAGCTATATCTGAAATGGCTGAAAATATTCAACATGATACAGGCTTTCGGGTTCCACGTATTGACTGGGAACGGACAGGACGTAATGTTCTTACAATGGAATGGATTGATGGTATAAGAATATCCGAAACTTCCAAACTCAAAGAAGCAGGTTTTGATTTGAAGGCGCTTGCTATTACGCTTATTCAATCTTTTCTTCGTCATACACTGCGTGATGGTTTTTTTCACGCCGATATGCATCCTGGTAATTTATTTGTAGATGAAAAAGGATGTATTGTTGCTGTTGATCTAGGCATTACAGGAAGGCTTGGCAAAAAAGAAAAGCATTTCCTTGCTGAAATTCTTTACGGCTTTATTACCCGCGATTACCATCGAGTTGCACGTGCCCATTTTGAGGCCGGCTATGTTCCTTCACACCATAATATCGAAAGCTTTGCGCAAGCCAACCGCGCTATCGGCGAACCAATTCACGGACAATCAGCACAAAGCATTTCCATGGCTAAATTGCTCACTTTATTATTTGAAGTCACTGAATTATTTGACATGCAAACGCGACCTGAACTTTTATTGCTGCAAAAAACAATGGTTGTCGTGGAAGGTGTTGCCCGTACATTAGACCCCACTTTTAATATGTGGAAAGCTTCTGAACCCGTTGTCAAAGAATGGATTAGTAAAAATTTAGGACCCGTAGGCGTTGCAAAAGACTTTAGTGAAGGAGCACAAGCTCTCCTTTCGCTGGCACGCAAAACACCACAATTGGTTCAAAATTTCCAACGAATAGAAGAAGATTTCAATCAAATGAGAAAAACAGGTTTTAATCTTTCTCCTGCTACCCTCAAACAACTTGCTGTGGAACAAAGTCACAGAAACCGTTATGGTCGTTATAGTCTTTTCATCATTGCACTTTGTTGCGCTTGTCTTACTTTTTACTTTTTTCATCTTTTCTAATCTCCTTAATATGCTAAAAATATCAACAATGAAATCATTGTAATCATTTTTATTTCTTGGAGGTATTTTATGGCCAGTATTACTATTCGTAACCTGTCTCTTGAAACCAAAGAAGCTTTGCGCATACGCGCCGCGCAAAATGGTATTTCTATGGAAGAAGAAGCCCGCCGTCTTTTAAGCAATCCCCCTACTCACACCACACTCCCCTCTCATGCCAGTGCTGTTGAAGTGCAATCATTGAAATCAAAATCTCTCCTTCTTATTATTGGTGGAAGTATTGCATCTTATAAAGCCCTTGATTTGATTCGCCGTTTACAAGAACGTGGAGCACATTTAAAAGTTGTGATGACAAAAGCGGCGCAAAAATTTATTACGCCTTTAGCCGCTGAAGCTTTAAGCGGTGGTACTGTATATACTGATTTATTTTCACGCGAAGAAGAACATGATATCGGACATATCCGATTAGCACGTGATGCTGATCTGATTATTTTAGCTCCTGCTACAGCCAACCGCATTGCAAAAATAGCCAATGGCATAGGAGATGATCTGGCTGATTGTGTCCTTTTAGCAGCACGCTGTCCACTCTTGATTGCACCCGCCATGAATCCAGCCATGTGGGTGCATCCAGCAACTATTCGTAATGTTGCACAATTGCACGCAGATGGCGTTCATATCATCGGACCAGAAATCGGAAATATGGCTGAACGTGACGAGATTGGATATGGACGTATGAGCGAACCTTTAACTATTGTCGCTGCTATAGAGAATCTTTTGAATGTGCATGAAAAACCTCTCTTTGGCCGCCATTTCATCGTTACCTCTGGCCCTACCCATGAACCAATTGATCCAGTACGTTATCTTGCTAATCGGTCCTCAGGTAAACAAGGTCATGCCATTGCAACCGCTCTTGCACATTTGGGTGCAAAAGTAACACTTATTTGTGGACCTGTTCATCTTGCAGACCCACAAGAAGTAAAAACAATTCATGTTGAAACAGCACAACAGATGTTAAAAGCCGTTCAAACCGCATTGCCTGCTGATGGTGCCATCTTTGTTGCCGCTGTTTGTGACTGGCGTAGTCAAACCCAATCTTTACACAAAATTAAAAAGGATGCTCATAAAACACCACCATCCCTTCAAATGGTTGAAAATCCTGACATTTTAGCAACAATTGGACACGCTCCAAAACGCCCCTCATTGGTCATTGGTTTTGCTGCTGAAACATGCGATATTATTGCTAATGCGCAAAAGAAATGCGTTGAAAAAGGAGCTGATTTCATTCTTGCTAATGATATTTCTCTTCAAGTAGATGGTACAAGTGTCATGGGTTCTGATACAAATCAAGTTTATCTCGTAAGTAGAAAAAAAGTTGAACAATGGCCTCATATGAGTAAACAACACGTAGCACAAAAATTAGCAAACGTGATTGTATCATTTTTTGCCCCCCAAACATCTACTCCTCATGAGAAAAATATACCCCTTTGCAAATAAGAACTCTTCAAACGCGTTGATATTAAAACACCTTATAAAATAGAACTGATAATAGGTGTCTATCCATCTCAATTAGTATATAATATTTTTGATTTATAATGATAACCTAGCATTGTTCATATTAAATTAGAATCCCAGACATCGTAAGATTCTCTCATTCCCAATCTCTCTCATATTGAATCAATAAAAATCATTTTCTTGCACATTTTAAACAAGGATAACTGTATGAATACAAAACGTTTAAGAAAGAACTAAAAGCGCTTATAATGGACCGTCTCAAGAACCAAGAGCTTGTCTCGGACAACACTAAGGATGATGGCACCAACGTACTCTTTTTATTAAGAGTATAGTGATGCCCTATAAGTTTTATATTATTCACGAGAGCTTTACCCATAGACCATTCACAAGCGCTGTTGCGAAATGGGTGTGACAAGCGTTGGAAAATATTTTTTAAAAAAATCACATCTCACTCTAGCCTTCATAAAAGTAGGATCTATTGCACTACTGTCTCCCCAGCTTATAAAAAAACAAGCTATCATTCACTTTGCCTAACATTAATTTTGAGAAAGCTCTTGCACTGGATAAAATTTATAAAAAGCATTTTCTCTCTTCAATGTTTTTATCCCCATATTGGTCCTATTTATGATATACGAATAAATGATTTTGATTGTTTCATAATGAGAACAGCTCATGAGAAAATATGACAACTTTATTTGAAGCTCTTATTCACTATGAAAATGATGTATAAATTAATATATTATAATATCTCAATGCAATTTTAAGCATACCTCACACTGACGCTCATAAAGAGTGTAGACAAAATTCATTGTACCACTGTCTATAAGTTTATGAAACTGACGCTTTTATTATTTTCCTCAGTGATCGGTCTTTAAGATTAAATGTCTGTCTCCTCTCTCCAGCATACCAAGACCACAAAGACTAGAATTTTATCCATGATATCCTCACATTGTGACGATTCATGAGAAGCATTTTTATTCTTTTATCGAAAGCTTTGTACCCATACATTGGTCTCGCCTATAATGTGCACGTAAATAATTTTTTGATGTTGAATAGAGACTTTGAAATTAAAGAATATTTCTATATTTTGGATTCTTATTCAAGTTGAAAATGATCAATTCTCTTCATAAATTAATGGTGTTATTATCTAAAAATTATTTGATACAGTGCACCACTTGTATGAAAAGTGCTTCAATGAATTCTTACTTCATTGCACTTATGGCTTTTAAAATTCAAAATCTCATCATTTTTAAGCATCAGTGACATCTCCCTTTCTTTGCTTCTTCTCAAAAAACTGCTCTTCCATGGAATCGGACGGTCAATCGCCTAAGCTTATTTTTTCCACTTCTATCATATTAATCATTCTGTTGCCCAAAATTAGAATATCTACGGAGCTACTACGTTACCCCTATTCCATTGAACTCAATATTTTTTTGAAAGCGAGAGGCAAAAGCATGCTGCCAAATAGTAGAAAAGTACAGAATTTTAGGAATTGTGTAAAACAATTAAGCACTTAAATAAACTAAGTTAGATAAATCTACTGAATAAATAGAAGTAAATAACTTTCCTCTCCAAAGTTCTTATTCCTTAATTTTTTACATATATCATATAAACGCAATAATCTACACTATGTACAAAAATAATAAAAACTTCTTCTACAACAGCTGCTTTTTAAATTCTTCTTTGTTTTAAAAATCAAAATTTCTATTTATTCAAACTTTATTTTAAATAAAGGAGCCTTATCCGTTTTTTATAATGTTTTTGAAAAAAATCTTGTAATTCAAAGAAAGAAAAAATTACACTGTACATACTTTAAATATATTTCTTGTTTTTTTTGCTTCTTTCCTTAGTTTATTAATCTATGATTTTTACTGCTGCTTATCGTGCTTTACAACGTCTTCTGACCTCGCAATATCGTATTATGATACTGAAAGCATTGGGGGTTACTTTTTTCATTCTCACCATTTTATGGTTATGTGTGCACCAACTTTTTGTGTCTTACTTTTGGCCCTGGATTGCTCAATTTCTTCCTGGACTCCCTAGTTGGGCGGGATGGATTGGTTTTAGCATGCTTATCATTTTTAATCTTGGTTTGGCTCTTTTGTTAGCTTTTTTGATTGCACCAATCACCGCTATGATTGGTGGTTTTTTCATTGATTCTGCTGCTGAAATCATTGAAAAAGAGGATTACCCAAATGAGCCTATTGGACAAGCTTTGCCGTTTCAGCGTTCTCTTATCATTTCCTTTAAATTTGTTATTTTAAGCCTTCTTGGTAATGGAATTGCTTTTATTTTATTCTTCATACCAGGTATTAATTTAATTGCTTTTTATCTTATTAATGGTTATTTGCTCGGTCATGAATATTTCTTGTTTGCTGCTTATCGTTTTCGAACAGAGCAAGATGCACGTACTTTTTTACATACTCATTACACAACGGTTTTTGGTGCAGGATTATTGATAGCGCTTTTTGTTTCGATTCCAATTCTTAATTTAGCAACACCGCTTTTTGCAGCCGCCTTTATGACATATTTACACAAAATGCTTTCCCAAAAGACCATGGCACGCATTACACAAAAATAGTTTCCTTGACTTTAAGGTTAATAAAACTTGCCAGCCAAAGAAAGCATAATATAAAATTTTATGCTTTCTCTTTTATTAAAGCAATATATTGATTTATAATGATAATTTATTGTTTCACAATATGAGTGAAAAACCTAAATATCATGAGGGTTTCTCATTTTAATCCTATTCATATTGGATCAATTGAAATCGTTTGTTTATGTATCATAAATGAAGGTGGTATGCGGATAAAAGTACTTTCAAAAAGGCGTGAAATATCTTTATATGAATCCTCTCAATGCAAACATTATCGTCGCATTGAAAACTGAAAAAGAGTATGATGGTGCCGCTTTGTACCTTATATTTCAGTAAAAATGGAGAGCATAATGTATTTTATACCCTTCATAGAGAAATGATTATTATACTCTTCATGGGTACCGTCATAAGAGAGTTTTGGGAATATTGAGACTGTTAAATCTAGCAACGCGTGAATACATAACAAGAACAATATTTTGTTTTTGACGTTCTATTTTATGTGAAAAGCGTGCGCTTTGAAAAACCATTCTGAAAAAATATTGCTCTGGTGTTGGCGTTTCGCTAACATAACATTATCATAGTCATTATCTTTAATGAATGAGTGTGGCTTATATTATAAGGTTTCTTGATTTAAAAATTGTTGATACGAATGATTAATTGGATATCCATTTTTATTAAAAAATAAGGCGTTTGTTAACTATCGCAAGGAGTAAATTTTAATACCAAAGTAAAAATAAAAACATGTAAGTTCTTAAAACTTCTGAGAAGTTTGTTATAGGAAATACTCTTCATGCATATGATTGTTGTAAAATTGGAAAAATTAAAAAACAGTGGAGTGAGAGCTATACGTATACTGATAAAAGTATTAAATAGACTCGTTTGGTCAGCCGGCAAAGCAAATGTGACTGCTTAAATTCTATATTCTTTCAAATCATGCAAAAGGTGTATAATATTTTAAAGGAAGGTTATAAAGATGAACTGGATTACAAATTATGTTCGCCCTAAAATTAATTCTATATTGGGACGCCGTGAAATTCCAGAAAATCTATGGATTAAAGATCCTACCAGTGGTGAAATGATCTTCCATAAAGATTTGGAAGCCAATCAATTTGTGGCTCCTAATTCTGGCTATCATATGCGTATCAGTGCCAAAAATCGTCTCATGCATTTTTTTGATGATGGTGTTTATACAGCTCTTGAAAATCCAAAAGTTGTGACAGACCCTTTAAAGTTTCGCGACGAAAAACGCTATATTGATCGGTTAAAAGAGTACCGTTCTAAACTCGGTGTTGAGGACAATATTTTGAGTGCACGCGGTACGATTGAGGGTTTGCCAATTATTGCAACCGTTCAAGATTTCGCCTTTATGGGGGGATCACTCGGTATGGCCTCAGGAGAAGCTATTATCAAAGCTTTTGATACTGCCATTGCCGAAAGATGCCCTTTGGTTCTTTTTACTGCTTCTGGTGGTGCACGCATGCAAGAAGGAACACTCTCATTGATGCAAATGCCCCGTACAACAGTAGCGATTGAAATGTTGAAAGAAGCAAAACTTCCCTATATTGTTGTGCTGACTAATCCAACCACCGGTGGTGTTACTGCTTCTTACGCCATGCTTGGTGATATTCACATTGCCGAACCTGGCGCTATGATTGGTTTTGCTGGTCCACGTGTGATTCAACAAACGATACGTGAAACCCTACCAGAAGGGTTTCAAAGTAGTGAATATCTGCTTGAACATGGTATGATTGATATGGTTGTATCGCGTTTAGAAATGAAAACAACAATTGCGCGTATTTTACGCTTGATGATGAAACGCCCTGCTGTTTTTAACCCTTCCGATCCATCCCCAACAGACTCTCAAACATCGCTTTCTAGGACAAAAGCAGCTTAAGTTTATGCAACAAAGTCAAATACAAAGGGTGGTGGATGATTTACTAAAAAATTATCCGAAAAAATTTGATCTTTCTTTAGAGCGTATTGTTCACCTTTTAGAGCGTCTTGGTAATCCACATTTAAAACTTCCACCTGTTATTCACATCGCTGGAACAAATGGCAAAGGATCTGCCTCCGCAATTTGTCGTGCTCTTTTGGAAAGTGAAGGATACTGCGTTCATGTTTATAGCTCACCTCATCTCGTCAACTGGAATGAACGCTGCCGGTTAGGTCAAAAAGGAGGTGGTCAACTTGTTGCAGAAAACCAATTGGCTGAGACAATCCGTGAAATTATAAAAGTAAATCGTCAAGAGCCGATTACTATTTTTGAAATTTTTACAGCCGCTGCCTTTATGCTGTTTAGTATACATCCAGCTGATGTTGTTATTTTAGAAGTTGGATTGGGAGGACGTTTTGATGCTACCAATGTCGTTAACAAAACAGCTGTATCGCTTATTATGCCCATTGATTATGATCATGAGAATTTTCTTGGAAACACAATTGCTCAAATCGCTTTTCAAAAAGGGGGGATTATAAAACCAAACGTTCCAGTGGTCATCGGAAAGCAGAATTATGAAGAAACTCTTGCTACTTTAATACCCCTTGCCGATAAAAATAAAGCATCTTATGCTCTCTTTGATCAAGATTATCAAAGCTATAAAGAACATGGACGTATGGTTTTTCAAAACCATCAAGGTCTCATGGACCTTCCTCTTCCTAACCTTATTGGAGACCACCAAATTGCTAATGCTGGTGCATCTCTTGAAGCAGTTTATCAAGCGGGTTTTCAACTTTCAGAACAAACCATAAATGACGCTTTGAAGAATATTTATTGGCCCGCACGAATGCAGCGTCTTACCCAAGGGCTTTTGGTTGATCAACTATCTCCTGATATTGATTTATGGTTAGATGGTGGTCACAATCCTGCTGCAGGAAAAGTTATTGCGGCAGAACTTACACAATGGAGAAAAAAAACAGATCGTCCCATTATTATGATTGCTGGCATGCTTAATACCAAAGATGCTGTCGGTTATTTTCGTCCTTTAGCAAACCTTGTCGATAAAGTATATACGATACCGCTTATTAACAATGACGCCAGTCTCTCTCCAATAAACTTAGCTGAATCAGCCCAAAAAGCAGGAATCTTTGCTACTCCACAAGCACATCTACAAGATGCTTTGCATAAAATTAAAATGGAATATAAAGAGGCTATTGTCCTTATTAGTGGTTCTCTTTATCTTGCGGGTGATATTTTGCGTGACAATAAAACACCACCGTGCTAGATAATTAGCTATTTTTAAAGCTTTGAAAGATAGACCTTTTAATCATGCAACTTGATTGTGCACTTTATCAACATCCTAAACTCATTACTGTTTTTGGCGGATCCGGTTTTGTAGGACGACATGTCGTTGAAACTTTGACTAAGCGGGGATATCGCGTTCGCATCGCTGTTCGTTGTCCACAAAAAGCTTATTACATGCTACAAATAGGAGAAGTAGGACAAACCCAAATGCTTAAAACAGATATCAAGCATCGTGCCTCTGTTGCACGCGCATTGCTTGGAGCTGATGCAGCAATATTTTTACCCGGTAGCTTAAAACAAGCAAATCAATCGAATTTTAAAAGCACACAAATTGATGGTGCTTACAATGTTTCTGAATTAACAGTAGAAGCTGGTATTCCTCTCATCTATATGTCGACTCTTGTGGCTAGCGAAAACACTGCATGTCTTTATGCACGTGTTAAGTTTATGGGTGAACAAATCATTCATAACAAGAATCCTCAGGCAATTATTATACGTCCATCCATTATCTTTGGACCAGAAGATTGTTTCTTTAATACCTTAGCAGATTTGTCACGTTTTTTACCAATTATGCCTCTTTTTGGAGGTGGGAAAAGCAAATTGCAACCCGTATATGTTGGTGACGTTGCTGAGTTTATCGCACGTGCTTTAGATGGACAGATAGCTTGGGGAAAAAAATATGATCTTGGTGGTCCCCAGATTATCACCCTCCAAAATGCTCTTGAAAATATACTTAAAATCATTCGTCGTAAAAAAACAATCCTATCTATGCCTCTTTCTGTCGGTCTATTGATTGGAGGAGTTTTAGGAACGATTGGTAAGTTGCCTCTTGTGCCAACGCTCGTAACAGCCAATCAAATACGCTTTTTGCAAATGGATAACATTGTTTCTAAAGAAGCTATAGAGAATGGATATACTCTAGAAGGAGTAGGAATTACTCCTAGAGCAATGACTGCATTCTTGCCAAGTTATCTCTGGCGATTTCGTCCACATGGTCAATTTTCCCAAAACCTACTCGTCTAGAATAAATTCTTCTAAAACTGAGTTAATTATTTGATTTATAATTCATAGCGCGTTGTTAGCGGTTTTAAAATCAGAGTGTTCAATAGAGTGATGTTTTTGCATTTTTAATTGCTCCATTTAGTATCACAAAACATGTTTCCTCGCACATCTATAGTATTTTGATAAAAACTGTTGGAAACAGGAGAAAAGCACTTCTTACAAACTGTCTTTATCCAAGAGCAGGTGCAACATTGGAATCCTAAAGAACCGATCCTGAACTGCCTATCCATAAACATGATAATCTATGGCTTTGCATTTATATTATTTTGCCAAAAAGCTTAATAATGAGATTAAAGTAATTCTTCCTTTTTCAAAAACCGCATAAGTGAGTAGAATACGAGTATACTACTTTCGATATTATCCCATAAAAATCGATATAAAAACTGTAAAGCAATGCACCATTTTTATTATTTAAAAGGTATTCCCTCTGGAAACTTTTAAAAGCTTTAAAGTTACGTGAAAAGGATAGAATTTTGTTTATATAATAAAACTTATCATGAAGATCTCCTACTCTGTCAGTAACATCACTACTCAGATCCATAAATGCATATTTGTTGCACAAATTTATGGAGATTTTAAAAGAGCTTTTTCACATAAAGAAGTCCTCTTCTTGTCTTGCATTTTTTTTTAATTTCTCCTACCGTCTTGGAAAAAATTATTTTAAAGGAATGAAGAATGGCAGCTCAAGATTTTGTTGTCAAAGATATTGCACTTGCCGCTTATGGTCGTAAAGAACTTGATATTGCTGAAACTGAAATGCCTGGTTTGATGGCTTGTCGTAAGGAGTTTTCTTCCAGCCAACCTTTGCGCGGAGCGCGTATTTCTGGCTCATTGCATATGACAATTCAAACAGCTGTTTTAATTGAAACATTAAAAGCAATTGGCGCCGATATACGATGGAGCTCTAGCAATATTTTTTCTACGCAAGACCATGCAGCAGCAGCTATCGCCGCAACTGGCATTCCTGTATTTGCCGTTAAGGGTGAAACATTGGAAGAATATTGGACTTATATAGATGCAATCTTCCAATGGCCAGATGGTAATCCTTCCAATCTTATTTTAGATGATGGAGCTGACGCCACAAACTATATTTTAATGGGAAGTCGTGCAGAACAAAATAAAGATATTTTATCGCATCCCAAAACAGAAGAAGAAGAAATTTTTTTCAAACAAATACAAAAGCGTATGGATGCAACGCCAGGTTTTTTTACACAACAGCGCGCAGCAATTAAAGGTGTAAGCGAAGAAACCACAACAGGTGTAAACCGTCTTTATCAGTTACAAAAAGAAGGACTTCTACCTTTTCCTGCTATTAATGTTAATGATAGCGTCACTAAATCAAAGTTTGATAATAAATATGGATGTAAAGAATCATTGGTCGATGGTATTCGACGTGGAACAGATGTGATGATCGCTGGTAAAACTGCCATTGTCTGTGGTTATGGTGATGTAGGAAAAGGTTCAGCAGCATCTCTTTCTGGTGCTGGGGCTCGTGTTAAAGTAACAGAAATTGATCCTATCTGCGCTCTTCAAGCCGCTATGGATGGCTATGAAGTTGTTAATTTGGATGATGCTGCTTCCAGTGCTGATATTATCATCACGACAACAGGCAATAAAGATGTTGTTCGTTTAGATCATATGCGACAAGTAAAGGATATGTGTATTCTTGGAAATATTGGTCATTTTGATAACGAAATCCAAGTCGCTGCCCTTAGAAATTTGCCATGGACGAATATTAAACCACAAGTTGATATGATCACCTTTCCCGATGGAAAACGCATCATTTTGCTCTCTGAAGGACGATTGTTAAACCTCGGCAATGCGACGGGGCATCCTTCTTTTGTCATGTCAGCTTCGTTTACCAATCAAGTTTTAGCGCAAATTGAACTTTTTACCCGTACAGAACACTATACAAATGAAGTCACTGTTTTGCCTAAACATCTTGATGAAAAGGTTGCACGTCTACATCTGGATCGGTTAGGAATAAAATTAAGTGTTTTATCAGAAGAACAAGCCGCTTATATTGGAGTCTCACCACAAGGACCTTATAAACCAAACCATTACCGTTACTAATACGTTTCCTTGGGTTAAAAAAGGGAAAGATGTCGTGCTCAGCTTTGGTGACTATAACCCCAAAGAAAAAACTCAAAAAGAGATCCGAATCTATACGTATATACTTTGCCTTTTTTTCTTTTTTTCTCCAACATGCGCTTTTTCTCAGTCATTGGAAGGTTATTTACCATTTTTCTTCACTTTGCCGAATGGTCCATGGCTGCTTTTAGCGCTGTGTGGAGGAATTTCTTGTGCTTCACTTCTCTCATGTATAGCTGTTACCGTGCGTGCAAAAAAAACTGCACAGAAGCCTTTGAAGATAATTCAGGCAAATTTTTCTGAAAAACTTAAATATTATGAATGGCTTCTGGAAGAAACCGAGCAATTCCTTCTTATTTGGGAAAATCCAACAACCTTACCCCATGTTGTTGGTGCTCTTTCCACATTGCAAAAAATAGGAATCGATCAGAAAGATTTTCAGCGTTTTGAGCTCTGGGTTGAAGAAAATTCTCTGCGAGAACTTGATTATGCATTGACTCAACTCCGTTGTAAATGTCACCCTTTTGATCTTTCTATCACCACCACAAACAATGTACTGCTACAAGTTACAGGAGTCATCGCAGGAACAGTCGCCATTGCTCGTTTTCAAGATATCTCAAAACAACAGAGTGAAAATGCTCGTTTACAGAAAGATATCGCCCGCCTTCTTACTGAACTGAGAATGCAGCGTAATCTTCTTGATCTTATTCAAGAGCCCGTATGGATAAAAGATTGTGAAGGAAAAGTTTGTTTTATCAATCGCGCCTTTAGAGAAATGACAGACTTTCGTGAAGACAGTGATGACGTGGGGGATCTTTTCAATGAAAATACACAACGCAAAACAGATGAAACAGAAACAATTTTTCAAGAACATGTTCATACGGTTATTGGTGGAGAACGGCACCGTTTTCATCTCACACGTATTACAACAGCTGAAGGGATGGCAGCTTTTGCACGTGATGACAGCGCCTATGAAAATCTTGCTCATGAATTAAGATATGTTCTTCAAAGTCATTGTGAAACACTTGACCAAATTTCAACAGCTGTAGCCATTTTTGATACAAACCAAAAATTAAAATTCTGTAATCACGCTTTCAAAATTTTATGGCCGTTGGAGAGTTCTTTTTTAGAAAGTGAACCAAGCCATACATTGTTTCTTGAACGTTTACGTGAAAAGGGGCTCATTGCTGAACACCCTGATTGGCGCGCATGGAAAGAAGAACTTTTAAAAGCCTATTGGCAAACAGAATCGAACCAACAAATTTGGAATCTTCCAGATGGGCGTACGGTGCGTGTTGTCTCGAACCCTCATCCACAAGGAGGTGTCACTTGGCTTTACGAAAACCTTACCGAAAAAATTGATCTTGAGCGCCGTTATAATACACTTATTAAAATACAAGGTGAAACACTTGATAAACTTTCTGAAGGTGTGGTCGTTTTTGGTACTGATGGACGCCTTCGCTTATCGAATCCTGCCTTGTCGAAATTGTGGTCTCTTCCTTATAATTTACTGGTAGAAGGAACCCATATTACACAGTTACAAAGCCATTGTTCAGCCTTAACCTTGGGGCAAGAATGGGATCAATTTACCAAGTTCATTACCGGTTTTGCTGAAAAACGTGAAACATTTTCAGGTCGTATAGATCTTAAAAATGATATGATTATTGACTATACTCTGGTCCCTCTTCCTAATGGACAAACGATGCTTACTTTTGTGAATGTTACGGACACTGTCCATATTGCGCGTGCTCTTCAAGAAAAAAATGAAGCATTAGAAAGTGCTGATCGTTTGCGTAATGAATTTGTCCAACATGTTTCTTATGAATTACGCACACCTCTCACCAATATTATTGGATTTTCCGATATTTTACGTGATCAAATTTTCGGTTCTATCAATGAACGTCAACAAGAATATCTTGAACACATTCATTCAGAATCAGGAACTCTTTTAAATATTGTTAACGATATTCTTGATCTTGCTACCCTTGATGCAGGCATTATGGAGTTGGACATAAAATCGGTTAACATTGCCGATGCTATGATACAAGCAGTAGCACGTGTAGAAGATCGCCTTAATGGACGTCATATTACGCTTTTACAACAAATTTCTCCTTCCTTAAATTCTATTTCTGCTGATGAAAAGCGCTTGCATCAAATTTTTGTGAATGTCCTGAGTAATGCTATTAATTTTGCAACGGAGGCGAGTACTATTGAATTTTGCGTTGATGAACAAGATGATAACATTGTCTTTAGCGTTCACAATCAGGGCTCTGACATCCCAGAAGATGTCCTTGATCGTATTTTTAAACGTTTTTCTTCCCATTCACACCATGGTGGGCGTGCGGGAGCGGGTCTTGGCCTTTCCCTTGTAAAAAGTTTCGTTGAACTACACGGTGGACATGTTGAAATTCTTACCGGTTCTGGAAAAGGAACAACAGTTAAATGTTTTTTCCCACTCTCCAAAGGAGATACGATTTTTTAATTTTAACCTTTATGATAACAAAAATTTTTCATCCATTTCATGGAACTTTTAATGAATTTTAGTTTTTTTCTTGAAAATGAAGAGGCAACAAAGCTTTTTTCACAAAATTTAGCTCTTTCTTTAAAGCCAGGAGATCTTGTAACGCTGCAAGGAGATCTTGGAACTGGAAAGTCAACCATTGCACGTACAATCATTCAAACACTTGCGAACGATAACACTATGGATGTTCCAAGCCCTACTTTTACTCTTGTGCAAAGCTATCAACTTCCAAAGTTTGAAATTATTCATGCTGATCTTTATCGCCTTTCTATGGCAGAAGAAATTGATGAATTAGGGCTTCATGAAACTCGTGAGAAAAATATTTTACTTGTTGAATGGCCAGAAAGAAATACAGCTCTTTTAGAGCTTGCCACTTTTGCACTCACCTTACATTATAAAGAACATGGGCGTCATGTAACAGTTAAATCAGCGCAACATTCCATTGAATGTTTGCAACAGTCTTTCGCAATTCGTACATTTTAAAAAAAACATGGACATCATCATTTTTAATTTGATAATACCTCAGTACTACCTATGAAATTTGAGATGATGGACAACATAAAGAAGGCTTCAATGGAGGCACCAACCATGGAAGATGAAGTGAAATGCTGACTCTTTCATATAACAATGACATAAATTGCAAAGAACAGTCGTTAATTTATAGGAATTCATCAATTTATTTTAGAGAATCTGATACCTACAATTTTGATTTTAGAGAATAGTATAAGAGAATTTTAAATTGAAGTGGTAACCCTTTAGAAGAGCATTATATAACCTGTAGTGAATTGCTTGTTTCTTTCTGCTTAAAAATTGTGAGCTTCAAAAAAGTAATTTGCAAAGTTTTTGCTTAAAATCTCCTTTTATGTGTTGAAAGCACTATCTATCTCAATAGTCTTATCTAAGAAGAAAATATCATTCACTTAAATATTCGTTGGCACGCATATAAACAAGGAATTGCCTACATTGTTCATACAGGACAATTTTTTGATAAAAAATGATCTATTGAATTACGTATAACAGTGTGGATTCTTAAAATCATTTGAATTTTTGATTTAATTGAATTGCTATTACAATGTATTACAGAAAAGGAATGTAAAAAAATCAAAAGGAGAGACTAAAATTTCTCTCCTTTATCGTTACTGTGTATGGCATTAACTAAGGCCATTTTTTATCCACTCAGAAAGACGTCCTTTAGAGGTAGCGCCAACCATATTCGATGAAATATTTCCATTTTTAAACATTAGTAATGTAGGGATAGAACGTACTCCGTATTGGGTAGCCAGTTCCGGATTTTCATCAATATTTACCTTAGCAATTTTAACTTGATTTTGCATTTCTATTGAAATTTCATCCAAAATTGGAGCAATCACTTTGCAAGGGCCACACCATTCTGCCCAAAAATCAACCACAACAGGGGTGGAAGAGGTTAGAACTTCACTTTCGAAATTATCCTTATCAACTTTTATACACGTCATTGATTTATCCTTTATATTCACTTTTTACAGATTGGTATAATAACAATTCATATCAAGTTATTGCAAAGATAAATTATTAAAGGACTTTTTTACATCAGAGATTGTGCGTTGTGTTTGTTTGAGCGATTTTATGAAAGTAAATAAAGTGTAAAAATGCTTTGCAAGGAAAAGACTAACTTATAAGGCAACTTCACTAAGAAATGCCTCAAGTTTTTCTGGAGAAAGTTTGAAAATTTTGGCTTCTTTACTATAGATAAGCAGAGCTTGTATATCTTTATCGGGATGAATAGCTTGCAATAATTTTCGATAAAGAGCCATTTGCAACCAATGATGGGAAGCAATAGCGGCTTCATTTTCTGGTGGGGTTCCCGTTTTAAAATCGGCAAAGATAATGCTGTTTTGCGTGATGTAGAGACGGTCAATTTGACCAGAGATTACTTGTTCTTTTCCACGAATTTTTACAATGCCCATTAAGGAAACCTCAGCACGTGAATGCTCAGAAAAAAGGGGGTTGAGATAAACATGATCTAATATTTTCCAAATATGGCAAAGAGCATCTTCTCTTTGGCTCTCATGCCAATGAGAGGCTTTGATATTGAGATAGTTTTGAGCATAATCTCGACGTTTTTGTGGGGGACAATCGGGTAAATATTGTAACAATCGGTGAATGAGATTACCGTATTCAATGGAAAAAGCTCTGTTTGTGTTCGTTTCTCCTAAAACAGGTGAAATAGTAAATTGTTTTGGACTTGAGGAAGGTTCTGTATCAGCTTCAATAGAAAGGCTCGCTACTGAGGGTTTTAACGGTTTTGGGAGAATTGGTTCTGCTGGTACTTTATGAGAGAAAAAAGCAGGCAAAGGCGGTAAAGTTTGGCATTCAGAACAGGCGATTTCGGGGATTATAGAAGTAGAAGAAGGCGGTGTAATGCAATAACGCCAAGCTGCAATATCTTCCGCAGGGCCTTTTATAGAAACCGCATGAGGTTCAAGAGCTTTTTTTACCAATTGTAACCATGTATGAGATGGCGTTTTCTGACTTTTATATCCACAAATAAACAAGCGATCTTCAGCGCGTGTCATTCCTACATAAAGAAGGCGCCTATATTCTTCTTCTGCACGCTCTTTTAAATGTGAAATTGCTTGTTTAGAAAGTTTTGTATCAAACTTTTCATTGGGGCGCCAAATAAAGGCTTGTTGTCCATTCACTTGTGCCTTATCTAAAGGAACTTTAAGCAAGTGAGGGGCATGCTGAGGGTGCCAAATCGCACTACCGGGATCAACTAAAAACACAACAGCAGCCTCTAGTCCTTTTGCGGCGTGAACAGTCATAATACGAATTTCTTCATTATTTTGTTCAAATTCACGTTTAATTTCTGGTTCGCTTGCACTTAATGTTTCTAAAAAAGCTTGTAATCCTGGTAATCCGGTCTTTTGAATAGTGAGCGTATAATCCATAAAAGCATCGAGCACGTCATTTGCTTCAGATCCTAAACGAGACAGAATTTTTTGTCTTCCCTTATCATTATTCAGAATATGGCTATAGAATTCGAAGACTGGTATTTTATCCACTAAAGTACGATAATGGTTCAGCTTTTCAAAAGCATCTTTAAAAGATACCCGCGATGATGTATGCGTACACAAACTTTGCCAAAGAGAGCCAGTGCGGTGTGCGGCAAGCAGATAGAGTTCCTCTTCACTAAGAGCAAAAAGGGGACTTTTTAAAACACAAGCAAGAGAAAGATCATCTTGTGGCTGCAAAACAAAACGCGCAAGTGCCATTAAATCACGGATACTAATATGTTTAGTAAGTTGTAAACGGTCTGCACCAGCAACAGGTATATTGCGTTGTTTAAGGGCACGAGAAAGCGCTAGGGCAAATTGATCACGCTTACGAACCAAAACCATAATATCACTAGCACGCAATAACCGCCCTTTTGCTGGAAGCATTTCTCCTTTTTGTAACCAGCCTGCAATAGTTTCAGCAACTTTTTCTGCCAAACGTACTGCTGGTGTATCTAAATGATCAACAGTTACATGCCAATCATCAGGAAATTCGTCTTTTTCTTTAGAAATAGCATCCCATAAAATAACTTCACCTGGACTGTGAGTACGGATAGCTTCGTGTATGGTTTTTGTATTTTCTGCCGAAAGCCCTTTATAATTTTCTGGTGTTTCAAAAACAAGATCAACGCTTTTAAGAACATCTGCTGTAGAGCGAAAAGAGTAATGCAGTTGTATTTTTTCGAATTTCTGCTTTGCTTGTTGTGCTTTTTTTTGAATAATTTTCCCATTTGCAGCAAAATTTTCTGGTGCAGCGCCCTGAAAGGAATAAATAGACTGTTTTTCATCTCCAACAGCAAAAAGAGTACGTATATTGTCACGTTGACTATGACCTGTAAAAAATTCTTGTACCAACAATTGAATAATTTGCCATTGCTCGGGGTTGGTGTCTTGTGCTTCATCAAGTAAAATGTGATCAAGCCCACGATCAAGTTTATAATGCACCCATTGACTTGCACCTTTGCGCTGTAACAAATGAAGCGTACGCTCAATAAGGTCGTCAAAATCTAAGAAGCTATTAGCCTTTTTTAGATTCGTATATATTTTGAGATAAACGGCACAGAGCTGAAAAGCAGCCATATTGAGGGTCGCAACTTTTGCGCATTGATATTTCTCTAAAAGAATAGAAAGCTCGCTTTGTTTATCTTCAAGCATTTGTTGAATAAAAGGCCAAATTTCGTCTGATTTTTTACGAGATAAATTTGAGAAATTCCGTGGCTCACCTTTTGTTGTAAAATAAATATCAGAAATACTATTGAGAATATTTGTCTCATCATGTACCTCTTCTAATTGGGAAAGTTTTGCCACCATATCCTTGAAGCTTTGACTGCCATTGATTTCACAATGATTAAGAGCATAAACAGGAAGGCGCGCAATCTGTTGCATTTGTTCCAATAGGTATTGGGTTGTTTCATCGGGCGCTAAGTTAAAAAGCGCACGCAATTTTTCTTCTCCATTTTCAGACAGAAGAGAAGACAAAAAATCAGACAGTTTATGTTGCTTTTCAGCTGCTTCATACAGCAATTGGTTAAAAGTATGTTCACTGATAACCTTAAGCAGCTGTTGTAAAGCGGGTTGCACATCATGATGCGCTAAAAGTTGACGACGCGATTCTTGTATTAATTTTTTTCGACTGATATCATCGGGAAGTTCAAAATGCCCTGCAATATTGGCTTCTAACATAAATTGATGCAAAAGAGATTCACAAAAAGCATGAATCGTTTGGATTTTTAAGCCACCAGGTGTTTCGAGAGCACGCGCGAAGAGTTGTCGTGCATAAGTTAATTTTTGCGCATTGACGGGTTTATTTTCAAACCGTGTTAAGGTTTCTTGCAGCTGTGCATCATCGAGTTCATTCCAGCTGGAGAGTGTGCGAAAAATTCGTGATTGCATAACAGCAGCGGCGGCTCTCGTGTAAGTAAGGCATAAAATACGTGCTGGAGGTGTACCGTTTAAAAGCAAACGGATAACACGTTCGGTTAGAACATGGGTTTTTCCAGATCCTGCATTTGCAGAAACCCACACGTTTTTTTGGGGATGTGTTGCTGTTGCTTGTGCATCAAGAGCGGCCTCAGGAATAGAAAAAAACGTCATGATTACTCTTCTTTATGAAAACCACTTGACCATTCCCATAAGCGTGCCAGATGATCATAGTCACTTTCATATTGTTTTAACATAGGGACTGCGTGTGAAAGATAGCCTTGTTGTGGATTTTGATAATAAGTTATGAGTGCGATAAGATTTTCCCATGCATTGTTAGCAAGATCAACAGCATTTAGATGAGTTTTTCCGTCTTTTTTCTTTAAAAGAATTGATTGGGATTTAATTTCACCTTTTTTGTTAAGAGGAATGTAAAATAAATTTGAGGGGGTAAAATCTTGAAAATCTGGGAATCCCCCTTGTATGAGTAAAGCTGTTTCTAAAGCCAATTGCGGAAATAATAATTCACGAACTTGTTTTGATGAAGGAGGGGTTCCGGTTTTGAAATCTAGAATTTCAACCGTTTTATCTGGCAAAACATCAAGACGATCAGCACGTCCTGAAAGGGTTACCCCTGTTGTTCCTATAGGGATTTTTTGTGATACCACTTCCGAATATCGCTCTCGCAGTCCTAAACTTTGTTCCCATTGAATAAAACGTGGAGCAAGATTTTCAAAACTATCCCACCAAATTACTTCAATATCCGGTGGAAAATTGAATTTATCAAACTCTTTACGTCCAATAGCAAGCAACACATCTAATGCATTTGCAGCATTTAGATTTTTTATTTGTGTGCAAAAATCTGCAAGAATAGCGTGATAAAGTGTTCCACGTTCAGGAGCGCTAGAATTATGAATAAGGGCTTTAAGTGGTTTGAGCCTTAAGATTTTTTTAGCATAAATGGCATAAGGATCATACCGTAATATTTCTATTTCAGTAACTGAAAAATGACGTGGACGCATATCAAGAGGTGGTACAGGGCAGGGACGCTTCACCTCAGAAATCATGTTTGTATGATCAAGCATCTTTGCCCAATGAAGGAGTATTTCACCTCGTGCACGGATTTGTTTCCAAACTTGTTGTCCTACGACGGTTTCTAAGCGTTGTAGCCAACGTGAAGGAATGGAAGGCGTATGATTAACGCGCAATGCGCGACTCATCACCACTTTATCCATTCCCATCGCCCATTGAAAATCATGCGCGGAAAGACCAATATGCTGCTCTGGTGGCTCCAGAGTTAACATCATTTTCATCGGTCGCGATAAAAAAGCATCATTTCGGGTTGATATCGGCCATGACCCTTCATTAAGACCGCCGATGACCACTGTATCAACCGTTTGCAAACGCGATTCCAAAGTACCCCAGATGAATAAACGTGGATGTCCTCCAGGAGAAGGTGTAACGGAACGCATTGCGATCAATGCAGAAAACATAGCAGGCCATTCGCAAAGATGAAATGTTAATCCTGATTGATCACTGACCAATTCACGTAAGAACTTTGATAAGGCTTGTCCTGCTTCGTGTTGATAAAGATGTGCAAGAGAGTTATCCTCATCGCGACCAAAATTTTCAAAAACTTCAACAGTTGCTATCGCAGCTTCGTTGATGGTGCACTCTTTCTCTTGTTTCATAAGAGATGTTAAAGGTTCAACAGCTGTCCTCAAAAGATGACAAAGGAAACGTGCTTCTTCACATTTCTGCTGATCAAGAGCGTTGATTTCAGAACTATTATGAAAAGATGTTTCAATCCATTTTTCAAGAAATTGATCACATTCGCAAAGATTGATGCGCCCTGTATTCCCTCGAAGAACAAAAAGTTCAAAATTTTCTGCCATTTCCCGTAAACGATGACGGTTTTGTTGGAGTGTTGTAAGGGGATGTTTAAGAAGAGAAAGAAAAGCAATGGGATCATCAGGTTGTAATACATTTTCTAAGATAAGCCGCAAAAGCGTTACAGGCAATGTTTGGGCAAGTGGTATTCCCCCTGAATCATTTGCTTCAATTCCAAATCGTTGTAATTCCGCAGTAACACGGCGTGCTAAATTACGGTCATTTGTAATAAGAGCTGCGGTTTTTTGGGGTTCTTCAATAGCTTTGCGTAAAGCAACAGCAATAGCGAGAGCTTCTTCACGTTCATTGATAGCTTCAATAAATGACCAGTCTGCACAAAGAGCCTCATAATCATCACGGACAATTTGTATCCATTTATCTGTCGTAGAAGCAGGTCGCAATGCTTCCGATAAAAGAGCCATTCGTCTTTTCTTTGTGCTACTTTGTTGGCCAATTTCGCAAACATGGCGACGTTGACACCCCATGAGAGAAAGAAGTTTTTTTAAATGATATTGAGGATGGCTAAAAATATTTTCTGCAGGATCAAAAAAATCGCAAGCTGTTTTTTCTTTATTGCTTGTGCTTAATGCATTCCATTGTTCTTCATCCATATAAAAATCAAGGCCAGGAAGAACAACAGCCCCTTTTGGCAGAGAAGCTATAACCTTTAAAAGATGAGAAACTGCAGGAATAGAACCTGACACACCAGCTGCAATGATCGGTTTATCAGGCTGCGTACGTCGTAAATTCTCTGCATGCATTGTGAGTGCTTGATTACGCCATTCAGCGGGATTACTTCGTTGTCTTTCTGTCAAGATTTGTGGCCAATTTTGCGTAACAATAGTCAGAAAATCGAGCGTTATCTGCCACCATTCAGCGACCATGTCAGGGGCAATATCTTTAAGTTTCGACCAATCTGCTCCTTCTGTTTCAATTTCGTCCATCAAGTGTGCTAAATCTTGAGCAAGCCAAATTGCATCAGCACTATGAGCTGGAATAAGCACATCTTCTGTACCAAACATGGCACGCAGATGCGCAGGTAAATTTTCACGCCATGGACGAATAAGGCGCGCTAAAAGCAGTAGGCGTTCACTTTCTCCAATAGGCGGATTTAAAGCGCTAGTATGATTTTCAACAAAAAGGAAACTGTCTTCATCGACATCTCCTAGAGCACGAATAGTTGGTAAAAAGGTTGAGTGTGTATTACTTCTTTCAACAAAAGCTAAACGCAAAGCGCGCGCAGCACGACGTGTCGGAACATAAATAAGGCTATCAGCAAGAGCAGTTTGAATGTCTCCATTGGGAGCAAAATTATCAATAAGGGTACCAGAGAGCAGTGCATCAACAAAGTGAGGCAAAAAAGCCGTTCCAGAAGATATAGAAAAGACACGTGGCTTATAAGTCATATGATCTCATATTGGGAATAACAAATTTCATCTTATTGATTATTTGCTTTATTTTGACTGTATACAATTTTCATACAAGAAAAAACTGAAAAGCTCTATTTATACAGGAGATTTTTAACTGACATTCAAAATACTTAAATATATGACCTTGTCTTAAGCTATTGTGAAAAAATATATCAAAATTTTAAAAGACGTTACAATTACAAATATATTATAACTTATTGAATATTATAAATAAATTTACTTCTTTCTTTATATAATACAACCTGAAAGTGTTCTTTACATACTCCTTTTGTTTTCAGAAAAAATAACAATATTCAGATCCCTAACTCGATATGAAAAATCATTATCAACCAAATTGTTACATAAAAAATTCTTCTTTACATTAAGAGCTTACTTGATAATCTTTAAAAGTAGAAAATTTTATCTTAGGAGCTCTTTCTGCTTCATAATTTAATGAAAAATGGTTCTCCGCTAAAAAAACTGGATCACCTTCTAAATCATACGCAAGAGCAGAGCGATGATTGTTGAGAAACTTTTGCAACTCATCTTTGCTCTGCGCTGAAATCCAACGGCATAAATTAAAGCGTGCAGACTCAAAATTCACTGGCAAAGAATATTCTATTTTTAATCGCTCTTTTAAAACATCAATTTGCAAAGCACCAATAACACCAATGAGAGAAGGCGACCCATCATCAGGAATAAACAATTGCACAACCCCTTCTTCAGCCATTTGTTGCAAAGCTTCTCTGAGCTTTTTTGCTTTCATTGGATCACCCAAACAAACACGACGCAAAATCTCTGGTGCAAAATTGGGTACTCCCTTAAAAAGAATATCTTCTCCTTCAGTCAAAGTATCACCAATACGCAATGTTCCATGATTAGGAATCCCTACGATATCACCAGCATAGGCTTGATCAGCAATTTGGCGCGAACGCGCAAAGAAAAATTGTGGAGCAGAAAGTGTCATCGGTTTTCCTGTTCTGACCAATTTTGTCTTCATACCACGTTCAAGTGTTCCCGAACATACCCGAAAAAATGCAATACGATCACGATGATTAGGGTCCATATTCGCTTGAATTTTAAAAACAAATCCCGTCATTTTAGGTTCAGTTGCTATGATATTGCGCTGATCTGCACTTTGATCACGAGGACTTTGACCAAAATCAATAAGCGCATTGATCAAATCACGAACACCAAAATTTCGTAAAGCTGAACCAAAATAAACCGGAGTCATATGACCTTCACGGAAAGCTTGAAGATCAAAATTCTTGCAAACACTTTGAGCGAGTTCTACTCCTTCAAGAAAAGTGGAACGTTGATATTGGGGAAGTAAATGGACAACCTCACTGGGATTTGAAACGATCCGCTGGGTTATCTCATCATCTTTTTGGCGAAAACGGTTATGATGAAGATCAAAAGTCCCAACGAAATCTTTACCCGTCCCAATGGGCCATGTTATGGGGGCGGTATCAAGAGCAAGCTTTTCTTCAATTTCATCTAAAAGCTCTATAGGATCACGCGCCTCACGATCCATTTTATTGATAAAAGTAACAATAGGAATATCCCGCATCCGACACACTTCAAATAGTTTTAGTGTTCTAGGCTCAATCCCGCGGGCCCCATCCAATACCATGATAGCACTGTCAACCGCTGTAAGCGTGCGATAAGTATCGTCTGCAAAATCTTCATGGCCTGGGGTATCTAGGAGATTAAAAATATGATTTTCATATTCAAACGTCATCACAGAAGTCACAACGGAAATACCACGATCACGCTCAATATTCATCCAGTCAGAACGAGTTTGAATACGATCTTTTTTGGCTTTTACTTCTCCTGCAAGTTGAATAGCACCACCAAACAATAAAAGCTTTTCCGTCAATGTTGTTTTCCCAGCATCTGGGTGAGCAATAATTGCAAATGTACGGCGCCGCTTTACTTCCTGTACTCTTCGTTCCATTATTCCTCCATAGGTCGTGCAAGTGCTTCAGCAATCAGTGCACGCATTTCATTAATCCCATAAAGCGCTATAAATGATCCCCATCGTGGACCTCTCTCTTGTCCTAAAAGGACCTCATACAACATTTGAAAAAAAACATTGGAAACGCCAGGCCCACCTTCAGGGCTTTTTTTGCTATGATCTTGATAGCGTTCCGTTAACCGCGCAACATCAAGAAGTGTATTTTGTAGTGTGTTGCCATCAACAGTTTCAGGCAAATTGGCTAATTTTGCATCAATTTGTGCTAATGTTGCTCGTTCGCTGTCATCTGGTATACGAAATTTTTTGTTTGGTTTAACAAAAACATCAAAATATTTAATGGCAAATTTCACCAATTGATCAAGTTCTGGACAAGTTTGCGCATTTGCTCCCTTAGCGTAACGAGAAATAAAACCCCAAAGAACCCCTGCATTCTCTGCATTTGAAGCACTTACCAAATTTAAAAGCATCGCAAAAGGTACAGGTAAATCAACCTGCGGTGGACAACCATTATGAATATGCCATACAGGATTATTGAGCCGTTCTTGCCAACTTTGACGACCATAGGCAGAAAGATGCGCATAATATTCATCCACAGCTTTGGGAATAACATCAAAATAAAGCCGTTTTGCTGTCTTGGGCTTTGAAAACATATAAAGCCCTAAGCTCTCTGTTGGAGCATATGTAAGCCATTCATCAATGGTTAAGCCATTTCCCTTGGATTTGGAAATTTTTTGCCCTTTATCATCTAAAAAGAGTTCATAGTTAAATCCCTCTGGAGGCTTTCCACCCAGTACTTTACAAATTTTAGAAGAAAGATTTGTGGAATCGATAAGATCTTTTCCTGCCATTTCATAATCAATGCCAAGCGCTGCCCAACGCATAGCCCAATCGACCTTCCACTGACACTTAACTTTACCCCCTGTAACCTCTGTTTCTATGGTTTCTCCTGTTTCAGGTTCAATATAAGTAACTGTCCCTTTTTCAACATTACGCGCAATCATTGGTACTTGTAATACTTTTCCAGAAAAAGGAGAAATCGGTAAAAAAAGAGAATAGGTCGCCTGTCGCTCTTCACCTAATGTTGGTAAAATAATTGCCATCACCTTGTCATAACAAGCAAGAATTTTTAAAAGTGTTTCATCAAAACGACCAGAATTGTAATAATCCGTAGCACTTGCAAATTCATAATCAAAACCAAAACGATCAAGGAAAGCCCGTAACCGCGCATTATTTGCCGCTCCAAAAGAAGGATAATCATCTCCAAAAGGATCAGGTACACGGCTCAACGGTTGACCAAGATAATGTTCCATCCTCTCGCGATCTGGCACATTCTCAGGAACCTTGCGCAAACCATCCATATCATCAGAAAAACAAAGTAATTTTGTTTTTACTTTATTCTCTGTGAGAATATGAAATGCATGACGCACCATGGTTGTACGTGCAACTTCCCCAAAAGTTCCAATATGCGGTAAACCAGAAGGTCCATAACCGGTCTCAAATATTATACTGTCTGGGTAACCCGTCTTTTCATACCGTTTGATAATCTTACGTGCTTCTTCAAATGGCCAAGTTCTCGATTGAGCAGCCGCATCCTTTAATTCAGGCGTAAGGCTAAGGGCATCACACTGATTACGCATCATTATTTATCCTAAAAATTATAATCTTCCAAAATAGGGTGTATGGTTCTTGAATTTATTCGTCAATAATAGCAAGCAAAAAGATGTAAATTTCTTTATACTCTTAAGTCACAATACAAAAACCACCCTCACTGTAAACATATTTTGTTCTGATAAAAATCAAAAACATTCAATATTATAAAGCAAAATTGACTTGTTTTGATTATCGAAGCCTTCATTGCTATTATTATCATGGGTTTTGCTTATTATATTTATTAGCGCAGAAGATAAGCTTCTAGTATTGAACGAAAGAACGGTAAAAACCAACAAAAAAATGCTTAAACTAGGCATTTCATACAAAAGCACTAATCCACATTACACTTGTCACTGTAACTTTCTATTTCTTTTCTTTATCATCTTGATGATGCCTTGCTAATGTACGCAAACGTAGAGCATTTAATTTAATAAAACCAGTCGCATCTCTTTGATCATAAACACCTTGATCATCCTCGAAAGTTACCAACTCACTGGAATAAAGTGATTTTTTACTTTGGCGCCCTTCAACAATCACATTCCCCTTATAAAGCTTTAACGTGACTTCACCTTCAACATGTTCTTGAGATAAATCAATCGCTGCCTGCAACATCTTACGTTCCGGCGAAAACCAAAATCCATAATAAATGAGTTCTGCATAACGTGGCATCAATTCATCTTTTAAATGAGCTGCGCCACGATCTAACGTTAAAGATTCTATAGCTCTGTGAGCCGTTAAAAGAATGGTCCCCCCTGGTGTTTCATAAATACCCCGCGATTTCATACCTACAAAGCGATTTTCTACCAGATCCAACCGACCAATACCATTATCCCGCCCATAATGATTTAGTTCTGCAAGTAAAGTTGCAGGAGATAAATTTTTTCCATTGATTGAAACAGCATCACCTTTTTTAAAGCCAAGAGTGATTCTGGTTGCTTTATCTGGAGCATCTTCCACCGAAAGAGTACGCATATGGACATATTCAGGAGCAGGAAGTGCTGGATTTTCTAAAATCTTTCCTTCTGATGAAGAATGTAATAAATTTGCATCCACTGAAAAAGGAGCTTCGCCTTGCTTATCTTTTTCTACAGGAATTTGATGCATACGCGCAAATTCAAACAGATCTGTCCGACTCTTAAAATCCCAATCACGCCACGGAGCAATAATCTTTATATTAGGATTAAGTGCATAAGCAGAAAGTTCAAAGCGTACCTGATCATTGCCTTTGCCCGTTGCTCCATGAGCAATGGCATCTGCCCCTGTTTCCTTAGCAATTTCAATAAGACGTTTTGAAATAAGTGGACGTGCAATTGATGTTCCTAAAAGATAAGTCCCTTCATAAACGGTATTGGCTCGAAACATCGGAAAAACAAAATCACGCACAAATTCTTCACGCAAATCTTCAATGTAGATTTCTTTAACACCTAGCATTTCAGCTTTACGACGAGCAAGCTCTAATTCTTCCCCCTGCCCCAAATCTGCTGTAAAAGTCACAACTTCAACGCCTAGCGTACTTTGTAACCATTTGAGAATAATTGACGTATCCAATCCCCCCGAATAAGCCAAAACAACTTTTCTAATACTTTTCCACTTTTTCATTCTAAAGCTCTATACGAATTGTTCTTTTTTTCTAAAAAATTAAAACGACACAAGAAATATAAAAATAAATTCTCTTTAAACAACATTAAAAAGACTCAAAAAGCATAAATAAAGACGCCTCAAAGTATAAATAATGAACATTACTTAAAAATAAGAGGAGATTGACGTGTCATTTCTACCGGAGTGGTCTATTGTTGTACAATTTGCTTTAGCATCGTTGATTTTAGCACTTATTCCAGGACCTGATATGATGCTTTCTGTAGGACGAACCATTACACAAAGCAAAAAAGCTGGAATTATGTGCGCCTTGGGAAGTGCAACAGGATTTGCCATTCAGGTTACAGCTGTAGCACTTGGTTTATCAGCGCTTATTTTTGCTGCGCCACACGCTTTTGTTTTTCTGAAAATTGTTGGCGCCTTTTATCTTTTATGGTTTGCCTTTCAAGCATTAAGGAGAAACCCGACACTTTCCTTTGAACCAACATCTTCTAAACCTCAAAGCTCTAAACGTAACTATCTTGCTGGTATTGGAATTAATCTTCTCAATCCTAAAGTCATACTCTTTAACGCAACATTCTTACCACAATTTATCAATGCAAATGATCCTATGGCAACACAAAAGCTGCTCTTTTTAGGACTCTCTTATATTCCTATTTCTTTCCCCATTACAATTTCAGTCGTTTTTACAGCGCATAAACTTACCAAAATCCTTAAACAGAACCCTCTTTATCTTCGCTTTCTCGATTGGCTTATTGCAGGTACTTTTACCAGCTTTGCCCTCCATCTCCTTGTGGTTACAAAACATTGATTTATAAGTGTAATGTATCGCTTTTAATTTAAATAAAAAAACAAATATTATAAGATTTTTTCATTTCAAACCTGTTTATTTTGAATAAAACAATACCTTTCCTTTGTACATCACAAGAGAAGCTGGAGTTTTTGTATGGATAAAAACTATCTAAGAAAAGAATAAAAACACCTCTTATAAACCATCTCAAGTACTAAAAGCTGTTACAACATTGGGAGCTAAAAAATAGAATGGTGGTACCAATTTACACCTTTATTAAACATAAAGGTGTAGGAGTATGATACATTTCACAGAAGCTTTTTGTTATACTCCTCACAAGCATTATCGTGATATGAAGAGTGCACTAAGAGATACTTAAAAAACATATCAATGGATAACTCAATGGTATTTATATTTTAGATCCTCTGTTTTGCTTGTGATGCGTGATCTTATTTAAGAAGAATAATAAACAAAAGCATGAGGCACTGCACAATCTCCACTTTTTAAAAGGTATTACCGTAGATGCTTTTAAAAGACACAAAACCTAATTAATGAGTATGATAATAAGGTAGAAATTAGTTACAATCCTTAAGACTTCATATTCCCTCTAAATTAGGCTTCCTTCTTATTTCAGAGATTATGCAAACAGACTATAGACAATCTCTTACCCCATTTAGCATATAAACGCTGAAACTGTTCGTCTAGCACTTATCCAATCTTAATCTCTGTCTCACATATGCTATCGCACGAGGTTTGGATATTAATTTACAAACAAAAAAGCACAGACTTTATATCGCTTCGCTATATAGCTGAAAATTGTATTAACTAATGACCAACAGCATTTTCAAGTCGCAAACGTTCAGATTTCCGTAAGCGCTCTGAAGCCGATTTAAGCTGTCCACATGCAGCTAAAATATCGCGTCCACGCGGTATCCGAATAGGAGAAGCATAACCCGCTTGATTAACGACATCAGCAAAACGCTCGATTTGATCCCAATCAGAACACTGATAGTTACTCCCTGGCCACGGATTAAAAGGAATTAAATTGATCTTAGCAGGAATCCCTTTCAATAGCTGAATCAATCGCTTTGCATCATCTAAACTATCATTGATATCTTTTAGCATAACATATTCAAATGTGATTCGCTTTGCATTAGAAAGACCAGGATAATTACGGCAAGCATCCATTAGTAAAGAAAGCGGATATTTTTTATTAATGGGAACAAGCATATCCCTTAATGTATCGTGTACTGCGTGGAGTGAAATCGCCAACATAACACCTATTTCTTCTCCGGTTCGGATAATTCCAGGAACAACCCCACTAGTTGAAAGCGTAATTCGACGTTTTGATAAAGAAAGTCCATCGCCATCAGAAGCAATCAATAAAGCTTTTTTAACAGCTTCAAAATTATAAAGAGGTTCTCCCATTCCCATCATAACAATATTGGTAATTTTGCGCCCTTCAATGGGAACAATTGCCCCATCAGGAGTATTCTTATCAGGAAAATCACCCAAACAATCACGTGCAACCAATAACTGTGCCAAAATTTCTTCTGCAGTCAGATTGCGAACAAGCATCTGTGTTCCTGTATGGCAAAAGGAGCAGGTTAACGTACACCCTACTTGCGATGAAAGACATAAAGTACCACGCCCTTCTTCAGGAATATAAACCGTTTCAATTTCAACAGGCCTTCCAGCTCCACGTGCAGGAAAACGTAAGAGCCATTTACGCGTACCATCTTTTGATATTTGTTCTCCAACAATTTCTGGGCGCGCAATGGAGAAATGACACTTAAGTGTTTCTTGCATTGCTTTAGAAATATTCAGCATCTCATCAAAATTTGAAACACCACGTACATAAAGCCAATGCCAAAGCTGACGCACACGCATACGCGTTTGATGCTCTGGTACACCAACTGTCTTTAAAGCTTGCATCATTTCGTCTTGCGACAAACCAATTAAAGAGAGCTTAGAACTCTCCTTCACGACCACATTATCTGTTTTTCGTGCAAAACATGAACCAACTGGTCTAAGGTCATAGGAAATGGCCATTGCTTTCTAATTCACATCACTATTTTAGAAGTTATCGAAACCTTAATGGCACTTTTGAGTTGCATTTAATGCAGCAGTGACCCCTTTTAAGGAATAAGTATAAGTGGTATGCGTTCCTCGTTTTGATATCGCTTTCACTGTCATATTGCTTCCAGCACGCATAGCAGAAACAAGCTGCTTTTCTAGCTCTGATGACGCCAACCAAGCTGAGGAATCTTTAGTGAAAAAATCAAAATCCTTACCTCCAATGGTCACTGTCACTCTCGACCCTTCTTGAAGGGAATAACCAGCCATAAACTGCGGTTCAAACGAAATAGGTGAATGAGAACGCTTGGTAACCAAGAAAAAGTTATCACCATGATTAACTGTCGTTGGAAGAGCCTTCAAAGGTACCGATAACACATAGCAAATCGTATTTTTGGGCGATTTATAAGAATAGGCTCCCCACGCTTCAAATTGATTTAAACGGCTTGGCGTTTGTGCATATGCCACTCCTGCTGTAACAAGAACCATTACAGATGCAGCAATAACAGTCTTTTCAAACATCTTCATTTAGCTCACTTCTTTAGTCTCTAACAAGATTTTCTTCATTGGAAAAATTCAACAAAAACTCCTCGATATTCATGTGTTATTGTCCTAATTCCTTCAATAAGCGAAATATTTTCAAACTAATCAAAATAGATTTCTACGTTTCATTATGACCTTTTAATAGTTACCAAAAAATAAACTTCTTATTCAATAACCACATTAAAAAATAACATCTTCATTTTACGCTACTTATTTCGTTTTTGTATAAAAAACGATTTCTTTAAGCTATAGAACCTCAAAACGAGATGAAAACATACCATCACACTATTAAGAAATAAACCATACTCTTTATATCACAAGCAATCTGATGCAAAATTTTGAAAATATACCCCGGACTCCCCGCAAAAAAGCTTAATCGCCTTACGAATATCACTTCTCGACTTTATGCATTCAATACATTTATGTTCGCAAAATACTCCACCTTTTACTCATTATAGTGCATTCATATTTCGTATTCAATATCGTCCCGATAACACTTTTTCTCAACCTTCAAAAGACCTTGTAAAAATAATAAAATATTATCAAGATATTAATAATAAAACATAAAGAATTTAGATTCTATCTCAATAATCACATACAACTTTGTTTCTTTTGATCTTATTTCCCTATATATTTCATCTCCAATTATTAATTTCTAAAATGATTTTAGTAGCTTATAATAGCTTAATCGTATTATTTTAATATATTAGATAATATTCTTCCGCTTGTTACCAAAAAACGCCTTAAGAATTCTTTTGGTAAGTCTCCTTATCTTATTTCTAAGTAATTTATAAAAAGAAATATAAAACTTTTTTCTACAGCAGTTCTAACCTTATTATTTTTTACACAACATTTCAATCAATTAAAGACACTTAAATAAATCTTCCCATACACAAAAACTCTTTCACTCAACCCAAAGCTATAATTTTCATTCTTACCGTGCAAAATTATTGTTTAGTATGAGCTGGCATCTAAACCATATCTATTAAAATAGTTGATCTCTCTCCTCTCTCATACAAAGGACGCAATATCCCTTATTTCAGCTTGAACCTTAATAATATTATCCATAGATACTCAAAATTAACTTACGAAAAAATTCAATGCACAAATAAACTTTCCCGCTGATTTCTTCCCCGCCCTCAAAGGACGAAAACTCTTAATCCAATTTGGCTTATAAACAGTTTAGATTCTTGTCGAGCGCAGCTCCTCTTGTTTTCCCACTCATGAAATTAAGTTAACTCAAGGCTCTACAAGCAAATCCTGCTTTAAGAATATTTACCACACATTCTAAAAGCACTTAGTATATTAAAGAAACTTACATACTTTATTTTACCACATCTGAAATGATAGTGTTTTTATAGTATAATAGGACGAAAAAATCCACGAACATAATAATTAGATGCTTTAATATACGAGAACAAGAAAGGACAAGCCCTTCGTTTTTGTTGCTTGCTCTTTAAAAAGAAGGTTCACTTAGAAGTGATTTTCTTAAATCTCATGACACAACCTTGTGTTATTAGTCTTAAGATGCAAATTATATTATTTCCTACGCTCTGTAGCGCATACCTCGCAACTACACGCTCATAATACCTTTTAAGCTGCATTTGATTCTGAAGTTTGAATCAATAAAGCATAAAGTGCATTGGCATTATGCGTATTGCGCAATTTTTGCACAACATCAGCATGACGCAAAACACGTGCAATCTGTGATAAAGCTTTTAAGTGATCTGCACCAGCATTTTCAGGTGCCAAAAGGAGAAAAACGAGATCTATAGGTTCGTCATCGAGAGCTTCAAAATCAACAGGACTTTCAAGACGTGCAAATATACCAATAATCCGATTAATATCCGGTAATTTCCCATGAGGAATTGCAATACCACCACCCAGCCCCGTTGAACCAAGCTTCTCGCGTTGCAAAACAACATCAAAAATCACATGCTCACTAAGACCTGTCAGCTGAGACGCTTTTTCGGCTAAAATTTGTAGAACTTGTTTTTTCGAATTAGCCTTAAGAGCCGGAATGATCGCTTCCGGTGCTATTAACTCACTCAAATTCATCCTTTAATTTTCCTCTTATACGCTCAAATGCTCAATCAATAAACCTATAAACGGTATAGATATTTAAAGTTCTTTCACTTTCATGCATCATTGCATGTGTTTTTATTTTTCAATTTATAACGGGTGATGGTTTAATACATGTCATATCACTTTTAACACAACAATAAATAATATTTAGCTCCTCATTAACAGCATGAGAAAAAAAAGAAATGAAATTGTTCATAAAATTAATTTCCTTAAGACAATAGAAAAGGTCATTATTGATAAAATTTATTAGACTTATCACAAGAGTTAATGCACAATTCCCAATTAAATTTTTTCTTTTTTTTAACGAGCTCTTAATAACATGGGGAAACATACTGAGCGAAATAGACCTTTACTTTATACAATTACGGTATAGCTTAACACTGCCTTATAACAACAATCTAAAGGCTTCTAGAGATTTAATGACTTTTTTAAAAGATTTATAGATCTATTCTGATATCTATAGACGAGCTCCTATTTTGAAATATGCCATACAAACCAATAAAACACGACAATCCCTCTTGAATAACCGCAATATATAATTGGTGCTCCCATCAAAATACCCGAAACAGCATTATCGATATGTTATTTGATTCGACAGAAAAAATATGGTGAATATCTCTTACCTTTCAATAATACATACATTTATTTACAGCCTCATTTATCACTCATTATCACGTTAATCTAATGATATCTTTTCTACGATACAATCATGTGTAATCTAAACTAATAAAACAACAAATTCACCTTATAGTGATGAAGCTTTCTGCACCACTCCATAAAAACATTTTAAGATTATAGTCATAAAAGAAGTTTTGGCATAAATAAGGAGATTTTCAGTAATAATGTTCGGTTAAACTTAAATGGAAACTCGTGAAAATTGTAAAATCAAAGAGAAAACTGATTTCCCAAATAAATTCTGCGTACATCAACGTTGTTGATAATATCATTAGGACAACCGTGAACTAACACCTTACCTGTGTGAATAATATAAGCGCGGTCGACAAGTCCTAATGTCTCACGCACATTATGATCCGTTATTAAAACACCAATGCCACGCCTCGTTAAATGACGAATAAGTTGTTGAATATCGAAAATAGCGATAGGATCAATTCCTGCAAATGGTTCATCAAGTAACATAAAATTGGGACGAGACGCTAAAGCGCGCGCAATTTCAAGTCGCCGACGCTCACCCCCAGATAAAGAAAGTGCAGGCATTTTACGTAAATGATCAATTTTAAATTCATGTAATAGGCTATCTAACTCTTCACGTTGTTTAAGGCGATCTTTTTCAACGACCTCTAAAACAGCTTTAATATTATTTTCTACTGAAAGGCCACGAAAAATAGAGGCCTCCTGCGGAAGATATCCAATACCTAAACGTGCACGTCGATACATCGGAAAATGTGTAATATCAAATCCATCAATCTTAATGGAGCCTCCATCAGATTTTATGAGCCCCATAACCATATAAAAACAAGTTGTTTTACCTGCCCCATTAGGCCCTAAAATACCAACAGCTTCTCCTGTACGAATGCCAAAAGAAACACCATTAACAGTTCGTCTTCCTCTATAAACTTTAACTAAATGACTGGCAATCAAGGTCCCCTTTAAGCGCTTTTTTGAAGCTTCACTTGCAAGGTCATACCTATCTGTCTGTTTTTTTCTTTTGATTCCAAACATGAAATCTTAATGGCCATTCTTTTGATTTTGTTTAAAAATAATAGAAACACGGCCTTTTTTCTCAGGCGTCTCACAACCTTCTAAAAAAGCCTTTCCGCTTTCCATATTTGCCGTTAGTTTGCACCCCGTTGCCACATTATCACCATCAGTTAACACAACATGCTTCCCAGTCAAACTCATCATTTTTGACTTTCCATCAAAAACGCCTTTATCACCTGTAGCAATTTGCGTAGCAATTTTTATATAGACCTTTCCTAAAGCTTCCATTTTTTTTATGCTTGACGAACCCAATAAAGAAACAGGTGATGCCTTTGTATATTCTTTGTTTCTATCCGTTTTTTTATAGGCTTTATCGTAGTAAACAACTAATTTTGCCGTTCGTAAAAGACGTTCACCTTGTACTACTGAAACATCACCCTGAAAAAGCGCTATCCCCTCTTTATCACGTATTTCTAAAGAATCTGCATAAAGTTCTACCGGTTCTTTGTCATTTGATAGACTTATTCCAAAATGAGTCCCTTCAGCATATCCTAAAACCATCCCTCCTTCTAACATTCCCATGCTAAAAGCTAATGCCATACCTATCCATCTTTTGTATGATCTCATGATTTCAATTCTTCATGTTTATATATACACATACTTTTCTTTACAAATATCCACTTTAAAGATTCGTATTGATATTTCGTCATTGCTTTTGCAGCACTAAATGCACACCACCATGAAAATACATGTTTTTTCCTTTTTCTCGAATTTGCAAAGCATTTGCTGCAAGATGCAAACCTGCTCGCTGAATATTAACACGTTGATCTGTTTTTAACTGCCCCTCAGATAAATTAATACTAGCGGATATAAATTGTGCCATCATCCCATCATTTGTTGTAACAGTGAATGGCTTATCCAACTGTAAAAAACCATTAATGTTATCATAAACTCCCCCTTGTGCTGCGAGAAAAACCTGTCTTTGTTGGCCCATAAACGCTTTAGCCGTAATGTTTTGCAACCTAATTATTCCAGAGTGTGTATGATCTTGAAATGCCTTTTCTGCTTTAAGCCAATAAGGTTCATGAGCACGCGTATACCCTTCTAATTTTGGATTGAGTATCGTCAAATTCATCACTTCACTCTCTTCGCTATTCAAAGGCATAGAATTAGAAGTAACAGGAACTGAGAAAAACGTAAACCAGCAAAAAACCAACGCTGAAACCAACGCTAAGAAAGGTAAAAAAATTTTTAATATGCTAATGCGACGCGAATGACGGGAAGCTTTTTTAAAAACATCTCCAAAAGATGATCGCGTGGAAAAGACTTCATAAGGTTTGTGTACGAACATATTCTCCTAATCTCTTAAATGTTCCGCATTTTTAATCTGTATAACCTTTATAAGAGGTATTTTAAAATTTTGTTTCTTGCAATTTGTTTTTTCTTTGTTTTATTTTGCTTTTATCCGCTTATATATTGTAATATGCATGGAGTGCACAATTATAAAAAAGTTTTTTGTGTGAAAGTGAGGCTATTGTGGTTAAATCAGAGCTTGTGCAAATTATTGCTCGTCATAACCCACATCTTTTTCAAAGAGATGTGGAAAATATTGTGAACGCTATTTTTGAGGAAATTTCAACAGCACTTGCAAATGGCAATCGCGTTGAACTTCGTGGATTTGGAGCTTTTTCTGTAAAGAGCCGTTCAGCTCGTAATGGACGTAATCCACGAACAGGTGAAGCCGTTACTGTTGATGAAAAGTGGATTCCCTTTTTTAAAACTGGCAAGGATTTACGTGACCGTCTTAATCAATGAGAAACTTATGATTATTAAACGTATTCTTCTAACAAGTATCAGTGTGATTCTCGCTGCGTTTTTGATTGTTTTTATCGTAGCTAATCGTCAAATGGTTCCGTTAAACCTTGATCCTTTTCGAGCAAATTCTGAAAGTTTTACTTATCATGCTCCCCTCTTTATATGGCTCTTTATTTTCTTTGGTTTTGGTATCTTATTAGGAAATTTGATCCGTTGGTTTTCCTATCACAAATGTAAAAAAGCTCTCAAAAAAAGTAAAGCCGAGATAGAGAAATTGAAAACGACTATATCAAATCTGGTATAATGGTATTTTAATGAAATCTTTTTCTCTCTGTATTTTATATTAATACGGAGTTTAAAAGTGCTCTTTTTCTTTATTTTATACATGTTTTAATTGACTTTAGCTTTTTTGCACTTTTACGAAACATTTAAGAGCTTTATAATATATTTTTATACCTCATATACCGTGATACAAAACATGCCCCCACAATGCTTTCAATCCTCCCATAATAATAGATATCCGCAGGAAAAGCTGCCCCTTATTTTAGAAACGGGTATAAGCGAAAACTATGCTCTCATTGATTCTGGTCATGGACAAAAATTAGAACGTTATGGAGCTTACCGCATTATTCGACCAGAAGGTCAAGCACTATGGAAACCCGCTTTATCACAGAAACAATGGGCTGATGTGGACGCTATTTTCACGGGAAATCGTGATGAAGAAGGGGTTGGTCGTTGGCATTTTCCTAAAAAGCCACTTAATGAGACATGGCCACTTTCTTGGAATGGACTGTCTTTTCTAGGCCGTTTTACTTCTTTTCGTCATGTGGGAGTTTTTCCTGAACAAGATGCCCATTGGCGCTCTATGGAAGAACAAATTGTTAAAGCCGAACGCCCTATAAAATTGTTGAATCTTTTTGGCTATACAGGTATTGCCTCTTTGATTGGAGCACGAGCGGGTGCGAATGTTACCCATGTTGATGCTTCTAAAAAAGCCATTGCGTGGGCAAAAGCTAATCAAGAAAGAGCAGGATTACCAGATCATTCTATTCGCTGGATTTGCGATGATGCTATGAAATTTGTCGAGCGTGAACTGCGTCGTAAGAAAAGCTATGATATGATTCTCCTTGATCCCCCTGCTTATGGGCGTGGACCCCATGGTGAAGTTTGGCAACTGTTTGATCATTTACCAGATATGATCACAAATTGTCGTAAACTTCTCTCTGATAAACCGCTCTCTGTTGTGCTTACAGCTTACTCTATTCGTGCTTCCTTCTTTGCACTTCATGCTTTAATGCGTGATGCATTTGTAAATCTTGGTGGTAAGGTCGAATCAGGAGAACTTATTTTGCGTGAAGAAGTTGCAGGACGCGCTCTTTCTACTTCCCTTTTTAGCCGTTGGATTGCTTGAATATGTTTAGACCTAAAACTGGCAAAGTGAAAGAAATTACTTCTCTTAGCAACCCCATTATAAAAGATCTTAAAGCGCTCAGCCAAAAGAAAAATCGTAATAAAGAAGGTCTTTTCATGGCAGAGGGATTGAAGTTGGTCATTGATGCTCTCGATCTCGGCTGGACAATACAGACGCTTATTTTTTCTAAAAGCAAAATCGGTAATGCTGCTATCGAAAATATTGCTGCACGCGTTGTAGCCAATGGTGGTTTTGTGATTAAAGCTTCACAAAAGGTTATGGAATCACTTACCCGACGCGATAATCCACAAACAGTTATTGGTATTTTTAAACAAAAATGGCAACCTCTTGAAATGATAACTGAACAGACTAAAGATGTTTATATCGCGCTTGATCGTGTGCGTGATCCTGGAAATCTTGGTACCATTATCCGAACTGCCGATGCCGTAGGTGCTAAAGGTGTTATTTTAATTGGCGAAACAACAGACCCTTTCTCGCCTGAAACAGTTCGTGCAACTATGGGATCAATTTTCTCTATACCGCTTTATCGTTTTGATGAAAGCGCCTTTTTAAACTGGTCTGCTCACTTTAAAGGCATGATCGTTGGCACGCATCTTAAAGGATCTCTGGATTATCGGACACTTGATTTCAAAAATGGTCCTGTTATCCTTTTAATGGGAAATGAAAAACAGGGATTATCAGATATTCTTACAAGGCGGTGTAATAAACTCGCGCGTATTCCACAAAGTGGACGTGCTGATTCGCTTAATCTAGCAGTAGCAACAGCTGTTATGCTTTATGAAATCCGTCGCCCTTATTTAATACTGGAACCATGTGAGGAAAAACATGATTCGTAAATCACTCCCTTTTCTTCTCTTGGGCTTGGCTTTTACAGTAGTACTTGATCAAGCTGTCAAATACTGGATTATGCACAATATGCCTTTAGGAACAGAAATTTCGCTTATTCCTTTTCTTTCCCTTTATCATGTGCGCAATTCTGGCATTGCATTTTCATTTTTTTCTTCCTTTTCTCACTGGGGAATCATCGCCATCACGATCATTGTGATTATCTTTCTTCTATGGTTATGGAAAAATACTGAATATAATAAATCTTTTATGCGCTTTGGTCTTATCCTTATTATTGGGGGAGCAATCGGCAATCTTATTGATCGTATTCGCTTTCATCATGTCACTGATTATATCCTTTTTCATATTGATGATATCTTTCATTTTGCTATTTTCAACCTTGCAGATAGTTTTATCACTCTTGGTGTTATTGCCATCCTTATTGAAGAATTGCGTACTTGGATGAAGGCAAAACGTCATTCCAACAGCACATCTTCTCATTGATATGTTCAGCGCCTTAAAAACCAGAGGTTATTAATCATCACAAGTCTGATTACAAATTGATTTTTCTCAATCAATTCTTGTTTCTAATAATTTCATGTGTTTCTTTTCATGGAATTATAAGACCTTACTTTCACTTGATCTTTATATACTTGATCCGTGTAAAAGGAATGAACTCAAATAGAAACCAATAATTTTTTATTCATATGTCCTATATCCCATTCTGAGAGGAAATATTTTACAGCATTTAAATTCTGTTCATTTGCTTAAAACAATTGCTTTTCATATGTTTTTTAGTTTTTACAGGCGTCATTTTTACAGTGTTTTTCTTAAGCGCTTCGTGTAAAAACACCCCTCTTTTATTTATATTGCTTAATAAGCAATATCCTTTAACTATTTTCAATGTTTTATTGATAATACAACATATTGATATATAATGATAGTTTACCATTTTGTATATTGAATGAGAACCCTAAATTTCTTTTATTTCGAACTTTCGCATGTTGAATTAATTAAAACCATGTCTTTTACACACCAATCTTGCTTGTGTGGAGCAAGCAAATAAATAACCTTGATTGATTTAATATAAGAAAATTTTTCATCAGAGAATCTTACGATATTCGGAGAAGAATTTAGCATACAAAACGATAATTTATTATTATATATCAGTTTTTATATAAAAAGATTCAATTCAATAGGTCTTCTAACCGTATAGAGCAGATGCAATATTGTAAGTTGAAAAACAGTGCAACGACACTTGCCTCTCTCTTCATCAAAGCAAAAACCGTTGATACCTTAAAGAGAATTATATTACACAATTTCTATGAACAGTAAAAAAATTTTAAGTATAGTCTTTTTATCTTGCAAAAATATGGCAAAAAATGGAAATATTATTTAATCAAAATAAACTATTTCCTTACCAATTTGTAAGGTTCCTTCTTCAGATAAATCTCTTGTAATTTTTAAATAAATCTCCATAATAAGAGCAGATATGCTGGAATTCCGCCAGTGATTCTTAGGGTTTTTGTGTTAGCCAATTTAAGGCTTATACGAAGTGTGTATCTGTAATGACAGAGGTACTTTTAAACCCCAATATCTGACGGAACATATGCTAAAGGATTTTATATTATGGCTAATTTTAAAAATTTACGTTCGGCGCCTGCTTCTCATGCCGATGCATCAATTGATCTGGGATTGCGCGACTATATGTTGGGTGTCTACAATACAATGGCCATTGGTTTGCTTATTACAGCTGCTGCCGCTTATGCAATTGTATCATTAGCAACGACAACAGATATGAGTCAAGCAGCAGCTCAAATCAATAGCAGTGTTTATTTAACATCTTTTGGAGTAACATTTTATACATCACCATTCTCTTATATTGTTATGTTTGCACCACTCATAGCGGTCTTATTTCTCAGTTTTAAAATTAATACACTGAGCACAAATGCTGCTCGTAGCCTCTTTTTTGGTTATGCTGCTCTGGTTGGTCTTTCACTATCTTCAATCGTTTTGCGTTATACGACAGAAAGTATTGTACAAACCTTTGTTATTTCCGCTGCAACTTTTGGAGCTCTTTCACTTTATGGATACACAACAAAGCGTGATCTTACAGCAATCGGTTCATTCTTATTTATGGGATTGATTGGTTTGTTACTTTCTATGATTGTGAACATTTTTCTTGGATCAAGTGCTTTGCAATTTGCTATCTCCGTTATTGGTGTTTTTATCTTTGCTGGTTTAACAGCTTACGATACTCAAAACATTAAGTTGATGTATTACGAAGGAGATGAAGGTGACACAAGAGGACGTAAAGTTATTATGGGTGCATTGAATCTTTATCTTGATTTCATCAATATGTTTGTCTTCTTGCTACAATTTCTTGGTTCAAACCGTGATTGATTTTAAAAGATCATCGCTTAATGGAAGAACCTTGTTTCCAAAAGAAACAAGGTTCTTTTGTTTTTAGTGTAAGTTTTTACCCTTTGCCTCTTAGAGATTATATTCTTTTCGCAAAATGACAAAAATACCTTACAAGCAAAAGTTTCCTTGGTTTACTGGTTTTATCCAACAAAAGCTCCATAATTCTCTTTTAAAGGCAATCTATAGCCGCTCTCATCATCAACCAAACATCATCAAGCCAAATGATAATTATGATCTAACCGTTGCTTCCTATAATGTGCATAAATGTGTAGGTATTGATAAAATTTTTAATCCTACACGTATTGTACGTGTTATTAATGAATTACAAGTTGATATCCTTGCTCTTCAAGAAGCAGATAAACGTTTTGGAGAGCGCGTTGGCTTGATTAATCTTCAGCTATTAAAAGCTGAAACTGGCTTGATTCCTGTGCCTCTCAATACCATGTCACCTCATGGTCATGGTTGGCATGGGAACGCTCTTTTTTTGCGAAAGGGATATGTACGTGAAACTTTACAAGTCACTCTTCCTGGTATTGAACCACGTGGGGCTGTAATTGTAGAATTGGAAATGCAAGCAGGCCCTATTCGTATTATTGCGGCTCATTTTGGCTTATTACGTTATTCTCGTAAACAACAAACAAAAATGCTCCTTGCAATTTTGCAAAAAGGCTCCCTTATGCCTACACTCCTCATTGGAGATTTTAATGAATGGCGGATAGGAAAAGGCTCATCTTTGAACCATTTTTCTCCCTATTTTGATAACACACTTGAAGTTGTGCCAAGCTTTCCTTCGCGTTTTCCTCTTTTAGCCCTTGATCGCGTTTTTGCTTTTCCCCATCAATTGGTAACAAATATTGAAAATCATCATTCACCACTTGCACGTATTGCCTCAGATCATTTGCCTATAAAAGCCTACCTTAATCTTGCCAACGCCATGAACGTTCTTGAACATAAAAGAAATAAAAAAAGTTAATGTGCCTCATCCCAATTTTGAGCTGTCATGACTTTTACTTCAAGGGGTACAGATAAAGATAAAACCGGCATTGTAGCATTTTCCATAACATTTTTAACAACGTCCATGGTTTTTTTACTCTCTTCTTTTGGTACTTCAAAAATCAGTTCATCATGTACTTGCAGCAACATTTTTGCTGATAGATTTTCTCCTTTTAAAACATCTTCCATCTGTATCATAGCGCGGCGAATAATATCTGCAGCAGAGCCTTGAATCGGGGCATTAATAGCTGCCCGTTCATTAAGGGAACGAATTTTTACATTCTTTGCTTTTATTTCTGGATAATGGATACGACGTCCAAAAATTGTTTCTACATAACCATTTTCACGTGCAAAGTTTTTTGTCTTTTCCATATAATCTTTAATTCCTGGAAACCTTTCAAAATACAATTGAATATAACGACCCGCTTCTTGGCGTGAAATTCCTAATTGATTGGCTAAGCCAAAAGCTGAAATACCATAAATGATACCAAAATTAATCGCTTTTGCACGCCGTCGTATATCTGAATGCATTCCCTCTATTGCAACGCCAAACATTTGTGACGCCGTTATAGCGTGAATATCGTGTCCTTTAGCAAAAGCTTCTTTTAATGCTTTTATATCCGCAATATGTGCAAGAATGCGTAATTCAATCTGACTATAATCAGCAGAAAGCAACACGTGCCCTTTGGGAGCAATAAAAGCTGTTCGAATTTTACGTCCTTCAGCAGTTCGTACTGGAATATTTTGCAAATTTGGCTCTGATGATGACAATCGCCCTGTTGATGTTATTGCCAAAGAATAATTCGTATGAACACGCCCTGTTTTTGGTAAAATATAAGAAGGCAAAGCATCGGCATAGGTAGATTTTAGCTTTGCAAGTTGACGCCACTCAATAATTTTACGCGGTAATAGATGACCTTCAGCAGACAACTCTTCTAAGGTCTGTGCAGAAGTTGACCATTGTCCACCCTTGGTTTTAGCACCTCCAGGTAATCCCATTTTGCTAAAAAGGATATCCCCCAATTGCTTTGGCGAAGCAAGATTAAACTTTTCACCAGCTTGTTTGTAAATTTCCTCTTCTAGAATCAAAGTAGCTTGCGCCAATTCTCCTGAAAGGCGCAATAAAATCTGCCTATCAACAAGAATCCCACGTTCTTCCATTCTTGCAAGAACTTCTACGAGTGGTCGATCAAGGCGATCATAAATTTTTGCCATTTTTTGAGCAACAAGTTGCGGTTTCAAAACTTGCCAAAGGCGTAGCGTTATATCGGCATCTTCCGCCGCATAAAGGGTAGCTTGTTTTAAATCTACTTGTGCAAAAGAAGTAATTTTTTTTCCTTTATGCGTTAAATCCTTATAGGCAATTGGTTTATGTCCAAGCCAACGTTCAGACAAATCATCCATATTATGGGTTAAAGTTCCAGCATCAAAAGCATATGACAAAAGCATAGTGTCATCAAAAGAACGTATAACAATGTCGTATTGCTTCATCACCAACCAATCATATTTTATATTCTGACCAATTTTTAACACCGCTGAATCTTCTAATAGCGGTTTTAATAGTGCCAAAGCTTTTTGGATCTCAATCTGCGAGGCAATACGCCCATCCCTTAAAAGGTCCTCTTTTTCCTCAAAATGTTCAAGTGGTATATAGGCTGCTTTTCCTGGTTGTAATGCGAGTGAAAAACCAACAAGCTTTGCTTGCATCGGATCAAGAGAGGTTGTTTCAGTATCAAAAGCAAAAAAGCCCTGTTCTTGTGCTTGCCATAACCATTCTTTTAAAGTTTCCTCCTCAAGAATCGTTGTGTAAGTATCTCTTGTAATTTTTTGAGACAGTGCTTGATCTTTACGTTTTTGTGCAAAAACTTGTGGAGAATTTTCAGAAAAATTATGAAAAGATGCACGTTCAGTATTTTTTATATCTAAATCATGTCCATAGCTTAGTTTTTCCCATTCAACATCTATATCAAGTGCATCAATAACAGCTGCATCGCATGACGTTGCCTCTGCCACGCGACGCGTTAATGTTGAAAATTCCATCGCTTTCAAAAAAGCAATTAAACGCGGACCATTTTGTGGCTCCAAAATAAAATCATCTAAATCACTGTCTATAGGGACATCTGTTTTAAGCCTAACAAGCTCACGAGACATTTTAACTTGTTCTCTATAAGCTTGAATGTTTTCACGCCGTTTTGTTTGTTTAATTTCTGTTACGCGTTGCAATAAAAGATCAAGAGAACCAAATTCATTTAACAACTGGGCTGCAGTTTTGGGACCAATGCCTGGAATACCCGGTATATTATCCGTTGAATCTCCAATCAAAGCTTGTAAATCAATCATTTTTTCAGGTGTAACACCCCATTTTTCTATAACTTCTGAAATACCTATATGCTTGTCTTTCATTCCATCATACAAGGACACATGCGTATTTACGAGTTGCATAAGATCCTTATCAGAAGAGATAATGGTTGTCTTTGCCCCAACCTTCGTTGCCAATTTTGCATAAGTAGCAATTAAATCATCCGCTTCAAAACCTTCCTTTTCAATACAAGGCAAATTAAAAGCTTTTGTTGCTTGGCGTATCAGAGAAAATTGAGGAATTAGATCTTCAGGAGGTTCAGCGCGATTCGCTTTATATTGAGGATAAATTTGTTTCCGAAAAGTATCAGATGAATAATCAAAAATAACAGCAAAATGTGTTGGAATAATACCCATAGCTGTATTACGAGCATCACAAAGTAATTTCCATAACATATTACAAAAACCAGCTACCGCTCCTACAGGGAGTCCATCCTTTTTACGTCTTAAAGGCGGCAAAGCATAGTAAGCACGAAAAATGTAGCCTGATCCGTCAACCAACAAAAGATGATCTGTTGCTTTCATGATAATTTTATTTCTCCATTTCAGCTAAAAAACAAATTACCTGTATATATTTTTTTCATTTTTATTTTATTTTTTTACTTTGCCTCTAAAAAGCCATTTTTTCTTTCCATAAGACATGAAGTCGTTGCACTTATATTAAGTACCTAGAGCTTTTCTTTGCTGTTACAGGATTAATAGCTTTCATTTTGCTCCTCCTATGATAGCTGAGGTACAATGTAACGACAAGGTCGTTGTGGTGTTCCCCTCCCCACAACGACCGTTTTTTTTGGTATCCATATTTTATATTTTTAACCTTAAATAGCTTGTTTAGAGAAAAGATAAGAATATTATTCATAAACTTTGAAGTTATTCCACAGAGCTTTTTCACCCATTTTATTGATAAAATCAGCATGCAATCTTTTTTCTTGCGCACTCAATCTTGAAGGTAAAGCCTGTGGGCGAAATTTAACTGCATAAGGCATATCTTTGTCACTTTGAGTATGTTCATCAACACTCTTTCTGTTATCAAAACCCAATATGCCCTGCTTTCCACCAATCAATTCAATATAAACATCGGCCAAAATCTCTGCATCAAGTAAAGCACCATGAAGAACACGATGGCTGTTATCAATTCCAAAACGTTTGCATAAAATATCAAGAGAATTAGGACCCATAGGGAATTTACGCCGTGCCATAGCCAATGTATCAAGAATATTATCAACACTGATGAGCGGCTTATTGACGCGTTTTAATTCTGCATTAATAAAACCAATATCAAAACTCGCATTATGCGCAATCATTATAGCGCCATTAATAAATTCCAAAAATTCATCAACAATATCACTAAAACTTTTCTCGTTTTTTAGGCGTTCATTGGTTAATCCGTGAATTGCTACAACTTCATCAGGAATAATAACGCCTTCAGGGTTTAAATAAACATGAAATTGGCGCCCTGTAAGATAACGATCAACCATTTCTACACAACCAATTTCGATTATGCGATCTTTCTCTTTATCTAAACCTGTTGTTTCTGTATCAAAAATAATTTCACGCATGATTTTAATTCTTTAGCAATTTTTTTATCACATCAAAAACCTGTTGACGGGTATTTTCTAAATCTTTCCCTGTATCAATAATAAAATCAGCACGTTCTCGTTTTTTTTCATCTGGCATTTGTTGGGCATTGATAAAGGCAAATTTTTTCTCATTCATACCTTGGCGAATCATTACACGTTCTTTTTGTATTTCTGGTGGAGCAGAAACAACAATAACGCTATCTACACGATTTTCACCATTTGTTTCAAACAGAAGTGGAATATCAAGAATAACTAATTTTTCCCCTTGTTTGCGCGCTGTATCAATAAATTCTTTTTCTTTTTCTTGCACCAAAGGATGAATTATTTTTTCTAATGTTTGTAATTTTTCCTTATCATCAATCAAAATTTCAGAAAGTTTCAAACGGTTAACTTCATCGTTTTCAACAACACTAGGAAAAATACGCTCTATGAGTGACAAAACTGGCTCACTTTTATAGAGTTGTTGTACCGCCTCATCAGCACTAAAAACAGAAATACCCGCTTGTCTGAAAAAATCAGCAACTGTTGATTTTCCCATAGCTATTGATCCGGTTAATCCTATAATTTTCATTCTCTTTCTTCACTCATATCCTCTAAAATGGCTGTCCTTAACGCTTTTGTTACCTGTGGTTTTATTCCAAACCACCGTTCAAATCCTATAACAGCCTGATGTAGAAGCATCCCAAGCCCATCAACCGTTTTGAGATCACAAGCCTTTGCCTGTTGTAAAAAAGGAGTTATCAATGGTGTATAAACAATATCTGTTACTAATGCCGTTGTTTTTGCTTTATGAAAATCACAAAAAAAAGAATCACTTTTTTCTTCTGGACTTTTTATGCCTATAGAGGTTGTATTAACAATCAAATCAGCTTGATGAAGTATTTCATGGATTTTATGCCAATCGTAAACTTTAATGATCTTTCCAAAATGCTGAGCTAAATTATCAGCGCGTTGTTTTGTACGGTTAATTAAATAAATTTGTTCAAATCCGCGTTTTTTTAAAGCATATAGGATAGCGCGTGCAGCGCCCCCAGCCCCAAAAACAAGAGCTGTTTCCCCTCCCCAATCAGATGCAAAATCATCAAGATTAGCGCTAAAACCATAGGCATCGCTATTCGTGGCACAAAGCTTATCTCCTTCATACCAAAGTGTATTAGCAGCACCAATCATTGTTGCTCTCTCATCTTTATAATCTGCTAAACGAAAGGCTTCTTGTTTATGAGGCAAAGTAACATTTCCTCCACAAAAGCCCATTTTTTGTAAAGAAACAATAAAATGACTAAATTCTTCGGATGTTACTTCCTGTGCAAGGTATTCTCCTTGTAAACTATATTGTTTAAGCCAAAAATTGTGAATTCTTGGCGATTTTGAATGATGAATAGGAGAACCAACAACAAAAGCACGCGGATAATTTGTCTTTTTTATTATTAAGTTAACCATCAATAATTCCTAAGTGGCGCAATTTTATGAGTAGAGGCAGCAAAGGTAAACCAACAATGGTAAAAAAATCTCCTTCAATTTTTTCAAAGAGATGAATCCCTTCTCCTTCAATTTGATATACTCCTACGCTGTTTAGAACATCTTTTCCTACGCGTGCTAAATAACGTTCAATAAATTCTAACGAGAGTAAACGTACAGACATATGTGCACTAAAAGCTTCAACCCAAATTTTTTGACCATTTTTAAATAAAGCTACCGCACTATGAAGAGAATGGGTTTTTCCTGATAACTCACATAAACGTTGATGTGCTTCCTTAATATTTCTTGCTTTATGAAAAACTTTACCTTCCAAATCAAGAACTTGATCACAACCAATAACGAAAGCATCAGGAAAACGATCTGAAACATTTTTTGCTTTTGCACTTGCAAGAAAACAGCTAAGTTCTTTAGGTGTTTTTTCTTTTGTTGTTTTTTCTACTTCTCTCTCATCAAAAGAAGCGCCTTCAATTAAAAAATTTAAACCTGCCTTTTTCAACAACTGTGCACGATAAAAACTAAGAGATGCTAATATTAACGTATCTGCGTCCATGAGGATTTTCTCTCACTTTCCTTCACGAAATCGTGATAAAAGTTCAAATATTGCAGCAGCAGTTTCTTCAATAGAGCGCCTCGTGACATCAATAATAGGCCAACCAAAACGTTCGCAAATGCGTTTTGCATGGATTAATTCTTCAGCTATGCTGATACGATTAGTATAATTATCAAGAGCAAAACCTTCTCCTAAATCTCTATTTTGACGAATATGTGAGATTCTTTCAGCTGAAGCAATTAAACCAATAATTAAAGAATTTTTTACCTCTAAAAGAGATTCTGGCAAATCAATTCCTGGAATAAGAGGAACATTAGCCGTTTTGATTCCACGATTTGCTAAATAGATGCTTGTTGGCGTTTTAGAGGTTCTTGAAATTCCTACAAGAATTACATCCGCTTCAGATAAGCTACTGGAAGACTGTCCATCATCATGCTCTATTGTAAAATCCAGTGCCTCAATACGACGAAAATAATCTGCATTAAGATCATGTTGTGCACTAACACGTAAATGAGTTGGCATTCCAAGGTAAGACTGAAAAACATTTAGAACAGGATACAATATATCAATACAGGGAACTTCTATTTTTTTGCATTTTTTTTGAAGGAGTAGTTTAAGTTCTTCATCAATCATTGTGTAAAGAACAATACCTGGCTCTTGTTGTATTTCATCAAGAACTTTTTGTAACTGTATTTTATTACGAATCATAGGATAGATATGCTCTGTTGCCTGACACATTGCATATTGGGATGCTACAGCTCTTCCAACAGAAATTAATGTCTCCCCCGTTGCATCAGAAAGCATGTGTAAATGAAAGAATTTTTTTTCTTTTGTCACAAAAATTTTAACTCCTTGTTAAGACATGTGTATATATCCTCACCGCTTTTTATAAAACTAAAATTTAGAAAAAATTATCCATTATTATGCACAAATCAAACGCTTGTGATAACCAAACACCTATTATAAAAAAAAGAGGGGATAATACCTTTAAGATAGTGTTATTTATATTCTTTTTTTTTTTTATTATGTGGATAAAATTGAGGATAAATACAGTATAAATAATAATTCACATTAAACACAGCTTTTAATAATAAGAATCCTCTTTTAAATATAAATTTATTAATAAAAAATTCTGTAAAAAATACTTTTGAATAACATTTCATTAGTGATATAGATTTTATTCATATTTTTTTTACAAAATAATTAAATACTGTTCGGATTTTATGTTTTTTTAAATTTTTATACAATTACTTGATATTACACAAATAAATTTCCTATAAATGGTACTTGCAGATTTAAAAAATTGAGTGTAAAATAATTTTTTCTTAAAGAATATTTCATTCATAAAATCTCCATAAATTATTCAGGGTAATCCTCTTCCTAATTAAAAGAGCATATTTCATGCAAAAAATGAAACTACAAGAACTTAAAAGCAAAAAACCAGTCGAACTTGTTTCTTTTGCTGAAACTTTAGAAGTTGAAAATGCTTCTCTTATGCGTAAACAAGAATTAATGTTTGCAATCTTGAAAAAACTAGCCCTACAAGATGTAGAAATTATAGGAGAAGGTGTTGTCGAAGTTTTACAAGATGGATTTGGATTCTTGCGCTCTGCTGATGCTAATTATCTTCCTGGACCTGATGATATCTATCTTTCACCTGCACAAATACAGTCGTTTTCTTTAAAAACAGGCGATACAATTGAAGGCCCCATACGTAGTCCAAAAGAGGGAGAACGTTATTTTGCTCTCCTTAAAATTAATACAATTAATTTTGAAAAACCTGAAAAAATCCGTTATAAAATTCACTTTGATAATCTTACTCCCCTCTATTCAAATGAACGTTTTCAAATGGAAATACAAGATCCTACAGAGAAAGATATGTCATCACGTGTGATTGATTTGATATCTCCATTGGGAAAAGGACAGAGGGGACTAATTGTCGCACCACCACGGACGGGAAAAACAGTTTTACTTCAAAATATTGCTCATTCTATTACCACTAATCATCCTGAATGTTATCTCATTGTTCTTTTAATTGATGAACGACCAGAAGAGGTTACTGATATGCAGCGTTCAGTAAAAGGAGAAGTGGTTTCTTCTACTTTTGATGAACCTGCAATACGTCACGTACAAGTGGCAGAAATGGTCATTGAAAAAGCCAAACGTCTCGTTGAATATGGCCGTGATGTTGTTATTCTCCTCGATTCTATTACACGTCTTGGGCGTGCATATAATACAGTTGTTCCTTCTTCGGGTAAAGTTTTAACAGGGGGTGTGGATGCAAATGCCCTACAGCGTCCAAAACGTTTTTTTGGTGCAGCACGTAATATTGAAGAAGGCGGATCTTTGACCATTATTGCAACGGCTTTGATTGATACAGGAAGTCGTATGGATGAGGTTATTTTTGAAGAATTCAAAGGAACAGGTAATTCGGAAATTGTTCTTGATCGTAAAGTTGCTGATAAACGTATTTTCCCTGCTATGGATATTTTAAAGTCAGGAACGCGTAAGGAAGAACTTCTGGTAGAACGACAAGATTTACACAAAATTTTTGTTCTTCGTCGTATTTTAGCATCTATGAATGTAACTGATGCAATTGAATTTTTGATTGATAAATTAAAGCAAACAAAAAATAATAGTGAATTTTTTGATTCAATGAATACGTAGAGTCATTAAAGTTTTTATTAGGATAAAACCTGTGGATACAATCTTTGCTGTTTCGAGTGGATTGTTACCTTCAGGGGTTGCAGTCATTCGGCTTTCTGGTCCTCATGTTGTGGATATAGTTAAAACGCTTTGTGGTCGTTTACCTAAAGCACGTTTTATGCATTATGGAAATCTTACTGCTCGTGATGGTAGTTTTTTAGATTCTGGTTTAACTGTTTTTTTTCCTGCTCCTCATAGTTTTACGGGGGAGGATTGTGCAGAATTCCATTTACATGGAGGAAAAGCAGTCGTTAATCGTTTTCTCGATGAATTGTCAACATTTTCTGGATGCCGTATTGCAGAGGCAGGTGAATTTTCACGTCGCGCTTTTATGGAAGGAAAATTAGATCTTGTTCAAGCAGAAGGTCTTGCTGATTTAATAGAAGCAGAAACGGAAAGCCAACGGCGTTTAGCTGTTATGGGTACAAGTGGACATTTAACGACGCTTTATCGTGATTGGCGTCATAAGCTTATGAAGGCGCGTGCTTTTATTGAGGCAGAACTTGATTTTGTTGATGAAGCAGATATTCCCAACGCAATATCTGATAAAGTTTGGAAAGATGTTGAGGATCTTTGTACTTCTATTAGGGAATATATTACTGAAGGAGAACGTGCGAGTATTTTACGTGATGGATTAAAAATTGTTATTGCTGGTGCTCCAAATTCTGGAAAATCAAGCATTATGAATCGTCTTTCAGGAAGATCTGTTGCTATTGTAACGGAAGAAGCAGGAACAACCCGTGATGCTTTAGAAATGAGAATTATTCTTGGTGGTTTACCTGTTTTTTTAACCGATACTGCTGGTTTTAGAAAAACAGAAAATAAAATAGAACAGATGGGAATAGAAGTTGCTAAACAGCATGTTAGAGAAGCTGATTTGGTTATTTTGGTTTATGATATAGGAAATCCTAAGCAAGTTGATTTACCAGAAACATCGGCTGAAATATGGTGTATTGGTAATAAGCTTGATCTTTATGAAAAAAATGATCAGCGTTGGTCTATACAATTTTCCGCATTAACTGGTTTAAATTTTGATTCTTTTATCAAAGAACTTGAATTATTTTGTCATCATCGTGCTTCTGAAATTGGAAATATTGTTCCAGCACGTAAAAGGCAACTTCAATTATTAAAAGAAGCTGTTAAAGAGATTGAGTTTGCTCTCAATTATCATTTTTTTGATCTTAGTTTACGTGCAGAACATCTCCGTCGTGCAAGTGATTTTCTTGGAAAAATTACGGGAGATATTGATGTTGAAGATTTGCTTGATATCATTTTTTCAGAGTTTTGTGTTGGTAAATAATGATTCACGTGAAACATTGATTATTTCATAGACAGATTATAAAGATTATGTAATTTATATCCTGTTTCACGTGAAACCTTAGAAATTTTCTACGGAATGAATTAAATGCGATCATATGATGTTATTATTGTTGGTGGTGGTCATGCTGGCTGTGAAGCGGCTTCAGCTTCAGCACGTGTAGGAGCCAAAACAGCGCTTGTTACACATAAAATATCAGCACTGGGAACAATGTCGTGTAATCCTGCTATTGGTGGTCTTGGAAAAGGGCATCTGGTTCGTGAAATAGATGCGTTAGATGGTCTCATGGGAAGAGCAGCAGATGCTGCTGGAATTCAGTTTAGACTTCTTAATAGACGTAAAGGACCGGCAGTAAGAGGACCACGGACACAAGCAGATCGACAACTTTATAGAGAAGCAATTCAAAAATTATTAAAAGAACAAGAAAATCTTATTCTTATTGAGGATGAAGTACTTGATTTGGTTGTTAAAGATAATTGTGTATCAGGTGTAATTTTAAAAAAACAAGGAGCATTTTTTTCTGGCGCTGTTGTTTTAACAACAGGTACATTTTTAAATGGCTTTATTCATATTGGTAATAAAACATGGGCTGCTGGCCGTATGGGAGATCAGTCAAGTGTGAAACTTGCTGAACATTTGAAAAAATATCATATAAAACTTGGACGATTAAAAACAGGAACCCCTGCTCGTCTGAGTAAAAAAACAATTGCTTGGGAAACTCTCCAAAAACAACAAGCAGATGAAAATCCCGTTCCCTTTTCTCTTTTAACAGAGAAAATTGAACAGCCACAAATTGAATGTGCAATAACGCGTACAAATGCACAAACACATAAAATTATTCGCGAAAATATCTATAGTTCTGCTTTATATTCTGGAAATATTGAAGGATTAGGACCACGTTATTGTCCTTCAATTGAAGATAAAATCGTTAAATTTGGAGAACGTGATGGACATCAGATTTTTCTAGAGCCAGAAGGATTAAATGATGATACTGTTTATCCAAATGGTCTTTCTACGTCTCTTCCTGAAGATGTACAAATTTCTTTATTGAAAACCATTGAAGGATTGGAAAATGCTACAGTTTTGCAACCTGGCTATGCTATTGAATATGATTTTGTTAATCCTCAACAATTAACGAAAAGTTTGGAAGTACGCTCTTTACCAGGTTTGTTTTTAGCGGGCCAAATTAATGGCACAACAGGATACGAGGAAGCGGCAGCACAAGGTCTTTTAGCTGGATTAAATGCTGCATGCAAGGTAGGTAAATTAGATGAAATACTTATAAGTCGTTCTACTGCTTATATTGGTGTTATGGTTGATGATTTGGTTTCACGTGGTGTTTGTGAACCTTATAGAATGTTTACATCACGTGCTGAATTTCGTTTATCTTTAAGATCTGATAATGCTGATACGCGTTTAACACCTTTGGCAAAAGAATGGGGTATTGTGAGTAAAGTACGTTGGGATTATTATCAGAAAAAGCAACAACGGCTTGATCAAGCACGATCGATATGTCAAAATCTCTTTTTAACACCTAATGAAGCTTCTGCTCATGGATTACACGTTAACCATGATGGGATTCGGCGTTCGGCTTATGATTTTCTTGCATATCCTCATATGACTGTAGAGCGTCTTTCACATTTATGGCCACAATTACAAGAAATTGATTCTAAAACAGTTGAAGCTTTAGAAATTGAAGCACAATATGCGGTTTATTTAGATAAACAAGCACAAGATATTGCCTCTCTTCAAAGAGATGAACGTTTAGAAATTCCTTCTTCTCTTAATATTGAGGCAATTTCGGGTCTTTCAAATGAACTTAAATCAAAAATTCAAGAAGTATCGCCTCGTTCAATTGCTGATGCACAAAAAATTGATGGCATGACTCCTGCCGCATTATCACTTATTATTACATATATTCAACGTCAACGGCGTGAAAAGGCTAAAACAGCTTAATGGATTTTTCTACAGAAAAAAAATATCAACAATTATTAAATATTGTTCCTTCTGTTTCACGTGAAACGATGAAAAATTTAATTCAGTTTGAGTCTTTAATACTTCAGTGGAATGCACATATTAATTTGATATCTGCTACAACTATACCAGATCTATGGACACGACATATTTTAGATTCAGCACAAATTTTTCCTTTGTATGCTCATTCTTTACATTGGTGTGATTTAGGATCAGGAGGAGGTTTTCCTGCAATTGTGATTGCTATCTTTTTGAAAGAAAAAAAAGCAGGACATATTAATCTTGTTGAAAGTAATGGGAAAAAAGTTGCTTTTTTGCGAACAGTTATTGCTCAACTTAATCTTCCAGCAACGGTTTATCACGCTAGAATTGAAGATATATATCAAAAAATTCCCATATCTGATATTATAACGGCACGAGGATTAGCGCCGCTTGATACTCTTTTACAACTCATTTTTCCTTTATTAACAGAAAAAACAATAGCTCTTTTGCAAAAAGGTCGGGATTACGCTACAGAAATAAAAAATGCCTCTGCCAATTGGCACTTTGATCTGTTAAAACATAAAAGTAAAGTTGATGAAAATTCTGTTATTTTGGAAATTTCTCATATTCGATCATATAGAGGGTAGAGCAAAATGAGCGAAACACGAATTATCGCTATTGCAAACCAAAAGGGTGGAGTCGGAAAAACAACCACAGCAATTAATCTTGCTACAGCTTTAGCGGCTATTGGTGAAAATGTCCTTATTATGGATGTTGATCCACAAGGTAATGCTAGTACAGGTTTAGGGATTGATCGTAATAGCCGTCCTTTATCTTCTTATGATGTTTTGGTTTCGGGCGTTTCAATTACACAGGCGGCTTTAAAAACAGCCGTACCCAATCTTTATATAGTTCCCTCTACACTTGATCTCTTAGGAGTGGAAATGGAAATTTCTTCATCAAAAGATCGCATACAACGCTTACGTAAAGCTCTCTATGATGATCCGGAAATGGAAAAAAAATTCAATTATGTTTTAATTGATTGTCCTCCTTCCCTTAATCTTTTAACACTTAATGCTATGGGGGCTGCGGATTCTGTTTTAGTGCCTATGCAGTGTGAATTTTTAGCACTTGAAGGTTTAAGTCAATTACTTGAAACAGTAAAACAAGTGCGATCCGTACTTAATCCATCTTTAGAGATCCAAGGTATTGTTCTAACAATGTATGATGGACGTAATAATCTTTCAAATCAAGTTGTTGAAGATGTACGCTCTTTTATGGGAGATAAAGTTTATCGTACTGTTATTCCACGAAATGTAAGAGTATCAGAAGCGCCCTCTTTTGGTAAACCTGTATTGCTTTACGATCTCAAATGTGCTGGAAGTCAAGCTTATTTGCGTCTAGCATCAGAAGTGATTCAACGTGAAAAACAAGCACGCGCTGCTGCTTAGAAATATAAAAAAATAATCTAAAAATTCAAAGAGAAAAATTATGAATGATGATCTCTCAAAAAAAAGACTAGGACGTGGATTAGCGGCATTGATTGGAGATATCAATTTAAACAATAATATTGCACGTTCATCAAGCTTTGATAAATTAAATGAATCCGGTAGTCTTTCTGAGCAATTTATTCCAATTGAATCTATTTCATGTAATCCTCATAATCCTCGGCGTCATTTTACTGAAACAGAGCTTGATAATTTGACACAATCAATTCGTCAACACGGTGTGGTTCAACCGATTATTGTAAGGCCTTTAAGAGATCATCCTCATCGGTTTGAATTGATTGCTGGTGAACGGCGCTGGCGTGCAGCACAACGTGCAAATTTAAACCAATTGCCAGTTATTATTCGCGATGTAGATGATAAAACGGCTTTGGAATTGGCAATTATTGAAAATGTTCAACGTGCAGATCTTAATCCTATCGAAGAAGCAAAGGGATATGAGATGCTTCTAAATGAACATGATTATACGCAAGTAGATTTAGCGCAAGTTATAGGAAAAAGTCGTAGTCATGTTGCAAATACGCTTCGTTTGTTAAAACTTCCAGAAAAAGTACAACAATTCTTAACTGATGGACAACTTTCCGCAGGTCATGCACGTTGTCTTATAACCGTTGATAATCCACAATATTTAGCTGAGAAAATTATTCGTGAAGGGCTTTCTGTACGTCAAACAGAAATACTTGCATATGAGCAAGCTAATCCTAAAACTAAAAAACGTACCAATTCGGAGAAAGATGCTGAAACAAAATCTTTAGAAAAATTACTTGCAGATGTGATAGGAATGAAAGTTATTATTCAACATGGTAAAAAAGGTGGAGATTTAAAAATACATTACTCTTCATTAGAACAATTAGATGAAATTTGTCGGCGTTTACAAAGTTAATCAATTGTTCTAAAAATGTTTTTTAACAGTTATCTTTTAAAATTTTTATTATTCTATACATATGCTCTTTAGCAAATTCTATATTGCTTGAAGGTAAAAAGTTTTTTTCATAAGTAGAATTTTCTTCATTAGTAAGTACATACAATGTCGCTTGAAGTGCTAGGTGAGCAACAACAAAATCTTTCGGTGTTATATTATTTTCTTTTAAAATATTCACAAGTTTTGGATTATTAGAAATATAGGCAGCGTATTTTTCAATATTATCATTATAAGTATTTAAATCACTTTTTTTATTCGTTTGTTCTGGTTTTGAATATAAATTTTTACATTCTATTTTGATTTTTTCCAGCTTTAAAAGAAGATCTTCTGTTAAGGGATAATTTGCAATGAAAGGCGATATAAAAGAAAGCTCATCTATTTCTTGTTTTTTTTCTTGAGCGTATGATGCAAAAGGAAAAATGAAGAAAAAGCACAATAGAAGTTTAAACATGACTAAAATTATCCTTTCTTTTTTGAATTTCAATAAATATTTTTTCGTCTGTTATTCTTTATTTTTAGAAAAACATTTGTTAAATGTAATCGAAATAAACACAATTATTAGGAATGATAAAAACACGGTGATTTTTTAATGCACGGACTTTTTTATTAGATTAATGGGATGATATTTTTTAATGTCTCATAGCTGATTAGTTGCTCAAAATGAGTTTTTCACAGCTATCTAAAAGAATTGTCGCTTTAAAAAAATGTTTTTTAACAAATTCAAGATTGTTTAGAAATATAGTATTTTTCTCAGTAGAATATTCCTTTTCAGGTACAAATATGAGAAGCGTTGATATTTCTTTAAGAGCTAAGGTTCCTGAAGCAAAATCTTTCGGTGTTATATTATTTTCTTTTAAAATATTTACAAGTTTTGGTTTACTAGAAATATAGGTAGTGTAATTTTCAATACTAGAATGGATACTAGAATCATAACTTATAAGATTATTTTTTGTTTCTGGAAGTAAATTTTTACATTCTTTTTCAATTTTTTCCAGCTTTAAAAAAAATCTTCTGTTAAGGGATAATTTGCGATGAGAGATGATATAAGAGAAGAATTATCTGTTTCCTTTTCCTCTGCCCTTGTTAGTTGAATATGTATCACGAAAAGAAAAAGGAGGAACAAACGTAATACGAACTTAAGCATGATTAAAAATTATCCTTTCTTCTTCGAATTTCAGCAAAGACTTCTTCATCTGTTTCTTCTTCCATTACAAGGTTTCTTCGCAACACACTATCATCCCAGCGGAGAAAGGGATTTGTTGTTTTTTCTTGCCCTAAAGTGACAGGAAGAGTCATGGCATTTTTTGCGCGCAGTAAAAAAACATCTTCTACTCTTTGCTGGAGTTTTTTATTATGTGGGTCAATTGTTAGCGCGAAAAGAGCGTTATTTTTTGTGTACTCGTGTCCACAATAGAGGAGTGTTTCATCGGGAAGTTTACGAAGTTTTTTTAAAGAATTTAGCATTTGTGCAGCTGTTCCTTCAAAAAGACGTCCACAACCAAGTGAAAAAAGTGTGTCTCCAGCAAACAGTAATTTTTTTTCAGAAAAATAGTAAGATAGCGCTCCTAGCGTATGGCCAGGTGTTGATAGAGCTAAAAGTGTGTGAGAACCAAAAAAAAGTTTCTCATCATGGTGAAGTGTTTGATCAAGATGATGAATCTTTTCTTTTTCTGCTTCTGGTCCAATAATTATAGCATTGTAAACTTGTTTTAATTCTGCTAGGGCTTCTACATGGTCGTGATGATGGTGAGTCACAAAAATAGTGTTAAGTGTCCAATTACGGCGCTTTAAAGCGTTATGAATCGCTTTGCTTTCTGGAGCATCTATTGCGGCTGTCATACCACTTTTTTCATCATGAATGAGCACACCAAAATTATCTTCTCGACAGATAAACTGTTCAATCAACATGTTTTTTCTCCTGAACAGTGTTTCGCAATGAATCTATAAAATAATTTGTGATGGTAAGTTTTTTAAGAATCAGATTTGTCCTCTTCTGTAAAAAGTCCTTTTGAATGTTTTATAATGATAGGCATTTGGGTAAGCATGAAAAGGACTGTTATAGGCATGACGCCAAAAACTTTGAAATTCGTCCAAAAATTATCGCTAAAATTGCGCCAAATAATTTCATTCAAAAGAGCAAGAAAAATGAAAAAAAACGCCCAACGACAGGTCAATTTTTGCCAGCCTAAATCATCAAGTTTTAAGGTAGAATCAAGAGCATAACGCAAAAGCGGTTTTTTAAAAAACATTCCACCAAAAAGTATCAAAGCAAATAAGCTATTAATGATTGTTGGTTTCATTTTTATGAAAGTTTCATTATGAAGCCAGAGAGTTAAAAAACCAAAAACTAAAACAAATATTCCCGAAATAAGAGGCATAATAGGAATTTGTTTTGCAAGGATCCATGATAAGCTTAGAGAAATAATAATTGCTACCATAAAAATAGCTGTTGCAGGGAAAATAGGCTTGCTAAAATTTTGAAAAAATTCAATGTTTTTTATCAACCATTCTCCTTTATAATTGGCAAAAAAGAAGGCGACCAATGGTCCCATTTCTAAAAGAAACTTAAGTGTTGGTGAAAGGGGCGTTTTTTTATTGTTATTCACATTTTTTTCAGAATTATTATGTGAATTAGAGTTAGATAAAGGCTGTTTCATGCATGTTTTCCTGCGATAGTTTCGGCAAAGTCAGAAGCAGAAAAGGGTTGAAGGTCTTCAATATTCTCTCCTATACCGATAAAATAAACGGGTAATTTATATTTTGCTGCGATAGCGACAAGAATTCCTCCTCGTGCTGTTCCATCCAGCTTTGTCATGACCAAACCATTAACACCAGCAATATCACGGAAAATGTCCACTTGGTTGAGTGCATTTTGTCCGGTCGTTGCATCAAGTGTTTGAAGGATTGTATGGGGCGCTTGGGGGGTGTGTTTTCTTAAAACACGAATAATTTTTGCTAACTCATCCATCAATTCAGATTTATTTTGTAAACGTCCTGCTGTATCAATAATTAATACATCACTGTTTGCTTTTTTTGCTTTCTCAAAAGCATCAAAGGCTAAACTTGCAGCATCTGCACCTAATTTTGTAGAAATAACAGGAGAATCAGTACGTTCACCCCAAATATGCAGTTGCTCAATAGCTGCGGCTCGGAAAGTGTCACCGGCTGCAAGCATAACTTTTAATCCCCCTGCTGTTAATTTGGCTGCAAGTTTTCCAATAGTTGTCGTTTTTCCAGTGCCATTTACACCTACTAGCAAAATAACATGAGGCTTATGGCTGAGATCAAGTTCTAATGGTATTGCAACAGGTTCCAGAACTTTTTTGATCTCATCAGCTACAATAGTATGAATGTCATCTGGAGAGAGGTCTTTTCCATAACGACTGGAAGCTAAAGTATTCGTGATGCGCGTTGCCGTTTTTACACCGAGGTCAGCTTGAATCAGAATATCTTCGAGCTCTTGCAGTGTAGCTTCATCAAGTTTTCTTTTAACAAAGAGGTCACTAATTGATCCGCTTAGGCGTTGTGAAGAAAGCGATAGACCTTTTTTAAGGCGTCCAAACCACGCTGTCTTTTTTTGTTCAACAAAGGATTCAGACAAAATTTCTTCATCCTTTTTTTCACGGATGGTGTTTGTGACAATAATTTTTCCATAAGGGGGAATTTTAACAGAAAGGGAAGCTTTATCAGAATGAGATTCTAAAGGTGGAGATTTTTCATCACACTTTGTAGGTGTTGACTTTTTATTTTTTGTTCTTTCATTTTTGTCCTTCTTTTTTTCTATGATATCGCTTTTATCAGGAATAGAAATTTGTTCCATTTCCTGCTCTTTAAATTTGTTAAAAGAAAATATTTTTTTTATAAAAGATTTTGTCATAAGAAATTTCCTGTTCAAGCAGCGTTTAATTTTGGAAGGACAGCAATTAATTTATCGCCATCATGGTCAATGATAAGGGCTTGAACAATTGTTCCTGCTTTTACACCTTTAATTTGTACAAGAGTATAATCTTCCGTTCGTCCGATTTCATCTCTTTCAACGAGAATTGTTTGTTGACTGTTTTTTAAATGAGCAAGATGCTTTTGGTAAGCTTCCTCACCTGCTTTACGTAGTCTTTCAGCACGCATTTTCACTATTCTACGGTTGATTTGTGGCATACGTGCGGCAGGTGTTCCTTCTCTTGGACTAAAGGGAAAGACATGTAGGTGGGTTAAATTACACTCTTTAATCAAAGCAAGACTGTTTTGAAACATCTCTTCTGTTTCGGTAGGAAAACCAGCAATTAAGTCGGCACCATAAACCATTGTAGGACGTTTGGCATGCAATTCTTGGCAAAATTGAATGGCATGTTCACGCAAATGCCGTCGTTTCATCCGTTTTAAAATCATATTATCACCTGCTTGCAAAGATAAATGCAAATGGGGCATGATTCTTTTTTCATAGGCTAAAAGATTTATGAGTTCTTCATCTGCTTCAATAGAGTCAATAGATGAGATGCGTAATCGCGCTAAGTCAGGAATATGATGCAAAATAGCTGAAGTTAATTTTCCTAGAGTAGCTTTTCCAGGAAGATCGTGGCCATAACTTGTAAGGTCAACACCTGTAAGGACCACTTCTTGAATACCCACATCTGTCAGCTTTTTAATTTGTTCTATGACAGCACCCATGGGAACTGAACGAGATGGTCCACGTCCATAAGGAATAATGCAAAATGTACAGCGGTGATCGCATCCGTTTTGTACCTGTACAAAAGCGCGGGTACGTTCTTGCATTGCACTAACCATATGTGGAGCAATTTTTTTCACTTCCATGATATCATTGATACGCACCTTTTCGGTATGGTTAATACCAAAATCAGGAAGTTGACGATAAGAATGGGCGTGAAGTTTATCTTCGTTTCCTAAAACGAGATCCACTTCTGTCATTGAGGCAAAATTTTGTGCTTCTGTTTGGGCTGCACATCCTGTTACAATGATGCGCGCATGAGGATTTTCACGGCGCGCTTTGCGGATAGCTTGTTTTGCTTGTCGTACGGCTTCGGCAGTGACAGCGCAGGTATTAAAAATAATAGCACCATCTTTAAGCTGGTCTAGCCCTGAAGAAGTGCTTTCTTTGCGAATTATTTCCGATTCGTAGCTATTGAGTCGACAACCAAAAGTTACAATTTCTACTGCCATCAGGAGTGATCCTTTTTGTAGCACCCTGTTAAAGGGCTTAAAAAACCACTAAATTGATATTTTATTGGTCCTGTCATGATAATATGATCGTCTTCTCGGTAAAAAATATTAAGAGCTCCCTTTGGTAAATTCACATCAACATGGCGCTCTGTAAATCCACGACGATAAGCAGCTACTGCACTTGCACAAGCAGCACTCCCACATGCTTGTGTTAATCCTACCCCTCTCTCCCATGTGCGTAAATTTAGACTTTTCTTTGACGTTATGCAAGCAATGGAAATATTACACCGTTCTGGAAACAGGGGGTCATGTTCAAGTTTTGGTCCATATTTTTCTAAAGGAAAATGTTGAATATCATTTTCAATAAAAAAGATAGCATGGAGATTGCCAATGGATATGAGACAAGCGTCTTTTAGGGGACCAGCCATAATTTCTACGTGATTGGTATCAACTATTTCACGTGAAACAGGCATCTCTTTTGCATTGAAATTTGGGCATCCCATATCAACAGAAATGAGATTATCGGTTTGGTATTTTCCTTCAATAACTCCAGCGGGAGTTTCTAAACGAAAACTTTCACCAAAATTATGGTCTGTGAGCCATGCAATAACACAGCGGGTACCATTGCCACAAGCTTTAGCTTTTGAACCATCAGAATTCCATATTTCGATGCGGAAGTCGGCTTTTTTCTGGGTTGGTGTGTGGATAGCCATGATTTGATCAAAATGCATTTCGGGATCTACCGATAAAGCAAGGATTGCTTGTGGTGTAAAAGCATGTGCGCTTTCACGCATATCCGCAACAATAATTTGATTTCCAAGACCGTCCATTTTGCTAAATGGCGTTTTCATGAAACTTCTCTATTTCTAATGATTACTTATTAAGGGATATATGACTGAAAATATTATAAATTTCTAGTGTTTAATAAATATAAAATTGGGTACATAAATTATTTCTTTTAAAAATAAGTGATTTTAACCTGTTTTTTTTAATTTGTTAATTTATCTTTGTAATTATAACAAATATTCGCTTAATTTTTTTGTGAACTTATTTATTGTCGTGGGAGAGAGTACAGACATGGTGTTTTCAAAAGTTTCGTTTTTCGTTGCACTATCAACTGTAATGCTTTTAGAGGGATGTTCAACAGCGCGGTTTGGTAGTAATGACAATAGTAACGCATTAGAAGTTTTTTATCCATCTCAACAAACGACAATATTGGAAGCGTCTGATCTGTCGTCTGCTTCTTCGTCGATATCTGAAGATGCAAACACTCCGATGTATGAAAAAGGAGATTCTCAGAGTGATGGACGAATGGTTAGTCTCGAATTGCCAAGCAATGCCACTGATTTATTTCCTGCAAGTATTGCTGGGGTATGGAGTCTTTCTATGGGGGGTAAAGTTTGCCGAATTGCAACGCCACAAACAAAGTTTGGACAAGGGTACCGTGCTGGTCCTTTACACTGTCCAGGGATTGTTTCTCAAGTAAGATCGTGGGCGGTTAAAGGAAAGAAATTATATTTTTATAATAACTCTGGACGTGTTATCGTTGCTCTTTATTCTTCAAGTGTTGATCGTTTTGAGGGACGTACACTTGACGATCGTCATGTTGTTTTAAGCCGTTAGATCATTTTTGACCGTTTATGAAAAAGTAAGTTATAGAAACAGATTCGTGAAAAGAATTTGTATTTTTCATTGAGAACGGTTTGAAAAAGGTTGTTTGGATGATTCTCGTTTCAACACGCTATAAGGAGTTGGTCTCTGAAGGAGAAGTTTGTTTTGATCCAGCTCAATTAGTTGTAACAGAGCATTTTGATCATTTATTAAAAAAAATTGAGGAACAAAATGTTTCTCGTCCGTGGTTTTTGGTATTTTTGTCTTTTTTAAAAAGAATACTTAAAAGGAAAAAACAAAATATTGCTCGTGTTGCAAAACAAGGGGCTGAAAATGGATCTTTTCAGGGGCTGTATATTTATGGTGAAGTAGGGCGGGGCAAAACCATGCTGATGGATTTGTTCTTTTCTTGTTTGCCGAAAGGTCATAAAAAGCGCGCCCACTTTAATGACTTTATGGCTGATGTGCATGAGCGCATTAATTTGTATCGTCAAGCATCTGGGCGTACAAAATCTAAACAGGATAATCCTATTTTAGCTGTTGCTGAAGATCTTGCACGAGAAGCAAAGGTGCTTTGTTTTGATGAATTTAGTGTAACAGATATCGCTGATGCTATGGTGTTGGGGCGGCTTATTTCTGCTTTATTTGATAAAGGAATTTTCTTTATTGCAACTTCAAATGTGGCGCCCGATAACCTTTATTATAACGGTTTAAATCGCGAACTCTTTTTGCCTTTTATTCAAGTTTTGAAAGCATATGTTCGTGTTGTTAATCTTGATGCAAAAACAGATTATCGTCTTGAAAAATCAAATCTACAGCCCGTGTATGTAACACCTTTAGGGAAAAAAGCAGATGAATGCATGGATAAAGCATGGACACTTGTATTGCAAGGAAATAAGGAGATATCTGATGGGCTTTCTATAAAGGGGCGCCTTATTCCTATTCCGCGTTTTGGTGCAGGATGTGCGCGCTTTGATTATCGAGATTTGTGTGTACAGCCTTTGGCAGCAGCTGAGTATTTGATATTAGGCGAGCGTTACCATACGATTTTTATCGATAATGTACCGGTTATGGATGATACATGTCGCAATGAAACAAAACGGTTTATTTTGCTTATTGATATTCTTTATGAGCGCCACATACGGTTATTTATGTCTGCAGCAGCAGATGTGGAGCATTTGTATAAGGGGCATGCGCAGATCACGGAAACATTTGAGTTTCAAAGAACACAGTCACGTCTTTTTGAAATGCAAAGTCACGATTATTTGAAACTTTGGGAAGAACATTTTCTTTTGAAGAAGAAGCGTTGATTATACTATTACCTTTACGTAAACTGTAAAAATAATAACTCTTTGAAATTAAAGATATGCAATAATTCTGTTGTATTTTTTTAAAATTCACTTTATCGATACATCATGATAATTTTCTAATAGTTGTTTGTGCGGAGGGTTATTGTTTTTGTGAAGAGAGAAATTTGTAAATTTCATTGCTTTACTCCTTTTTATGATATTGTTTAAATATGGTTGAAGTCAAAAATATTCAGTATACGGACGCAAATGAGTGTGCGCTGAATTGTCTAAAAGTTAGGAAAAAATAAAATGGCACGAAAAAAAATAGCTCTCATTGGTTCAGGTATGATTGGTGGTACTTTGGCACATATTATTGGGCTTAAAGAGCTTGGTGATGTTATCTTATTTGATATTGCAGAAGGTGTACCACAGGGTAAAGCTCTTGATATTGCTGAGTCTTCACCTGTTGATGGTTTCGATGTTCATTTAAAAGGGGCAAATGCTTATGATGCAATTGAAGGGGTTGATGTTGTTATTGTAACAGCAGGGGTTGCGCGGAAACCTGGTATGAGCCGTGATGATCTTTTGGGTGTTAATCTAAAAGTTATGGAACAAGTTGGTGCTGGAATTAAAAAATATGCACCTTCAGCTTTTGTTATTTGTGTTACAAATCCCCTTGATGTAATGGTATGGGCATTGCAGAAATTTTCAGGTCTTCCGGTGCATAAAGTGGTTGGTATGGCTGGTATTCTGGATTCAGCGCGTTTTCGTTACTTTTTATCTGAAGAATTTAAAGTCTCTGTCAAAGATGTGACAGCTTTTGTTTTAGGTGGGCATGGTGATTCAATGGTGCCCTTGGTGCGTTATTCAACAGTTGGTGGTATTTCTTTGCCTGATCTTGTTAAAATGGGTTGGACAACACAGGAGAGAATTGATCAAATTATTCAACGTACCCGTGATGGTGGTGCAGAGGTTGTTAGTTTGTTAAAAACAGGTTCTGCTTATTATGCACCAGCAGCTTCTGCTGTTTGTATGGCTGAAGCCTATTTAAAGGATACTAAGCGTGTTGTGCCTGTTGCAGCCTATCTTTCAGGGGAATATGGGGTTAACGATACATACGTTGGTGTTCCTGTTGTACTTGGTGCGGGTGGTGTTGAACGGGTCATTGAAATTGATCTTGATAAAGAGGAAAGAAATGCTTTTGATTATTCAGTAAATGCGGTTAAAAAGCTTTGTGAAGCTTGTATTGCTCTTGTGCCTAGTCTCAAGTAAATTGAACAGGATTTTGTTCATTAAATTAAAGTATTTAGAATATTATAACTTTAGGATTAATAATAATCCATAAAAGAAAAGGACAAATGCATGAATATCCATGAGTATCAGGCCAAACGTCTGCTTCATGAATATGGAGCACCAATTGCAAATGGTGTTGCTATTTATTCTGTAGAGCAAGCTGAAAAATGGGCAAAAAAATTACCCGGACCTCTCTATGTGGTTAAAAGTCAGATACACGCTGGTGGTCGTGGTAAGGGTAAGTTTAAAGAACTTGGTTCTGATGCAAAGGGTGGTGTTCGGCTTGCACAATCTGTTGAAGAAGTTGTTGCAAATGTTCAAGAAATGCTTGGGAAAACGTTGGTAACCAAACAAACTGGTCCAGAGGGTAAGCAGGTCAATCGCCTTTATATTGAAGATGGTGCCGATATTGAACGGGAGCTTTATCTTTCACTTTTGGTTGATCGTAGCGTTGGTCGGATTGCTTTTGTTGTTTCAACAGAAGGTGGAATGGATATTGAAACAGTTGCTGAAGAGACACCAGAAAAAATATTCACGCTGCCTATTGATGCTGTAGAGGGTGTTACTTCTGATGATTGTGCAAGGCTTTGTGATGCATTGGAATTGCGCGATAGTGCACGGGAAGATGGTGAAAAGCTTTTTCCGATTCTCTATAAGGCATTTTGTGAAAAAGATATGAGCCTTTTAGAAATCAATCCGCTTATTGTGATGAAAGATGGTCGCTTGCGCGTTCTTGATGCGAAAGTTTCTTTTGATAATAATGCTCTGTTTCGTCATCCAGATATTTTAGAATTGCGCGATCTTTCAGAAGAAGATCCAAAAGAAATCGAAGCTTCAAAGCATGATCTTGCTTATGTTGCTCTTGAGGGCACAATTGGTTGTATGGTCAATGGCGCTGGTCTTGCTATGGCAACAATGGATATCATTAAGCTTTATGGAGCAGAGCCGGCGAATTTTTTGGATGTTGGTGGTGGAGCATCAAAAGAAAAAGTGACAGCTGCTTTTAAGATTATTACGGCCGATCCAAATGTTAAGGGCATTTTGGTTAACATTTTTGGTGGTATTATGCGTTGTGATGTCATTGCTGAAGGTGTGGTTGCTGCTGTTCGTGAGGTTGGTTTAAAGGTTCCCTTGGTTGTTCGTCTTGAAGGCACTAATGTTGAGCAGGGAAAAGCGATTATTAATGAGAGTGGTTTGAATGTTATTCCTGCTGATGATTTAGATGATGCTGCTCAAAAAATTGTTGCAGCCGTGAAGGGAGCGTAAGTTATGTCGATTCTGGTGGATAAAGAGACGAAAGTTCTCGTTCAAGGGCTTACAGGAAAAACAGGAACATTTCATACAGAACAGGCGCTTGCTTATCATGGCACGCAAATGGTTGGTGGCGTTAATCCTAAAAAGGGTGGAGAAACATGGGAAGGTTCAAAAGGCGAAACTCTTCCTATCTTTGCTAATGTTGCAGAAGCAAAAGAAAAAACAGGCGCGGATGCTTCCGTTATTTATGTTCCTCCTGCAGGGGCTGCGGCAGCTATTATAGAAGCTATTGAAGCTGAAGTTCGTTTAATTATCTGTATTACGGAAGGTATTCCTGTTATAGATATGGTGAAAGTAAAGGCGCGATTAGAAAACTCAAAATCTCGTCTTATTGGTCCTAATTGTCCTGGTATTCTCACGCCAAACGAATGTAAAATCGGTATTATGCCTGGTTCTATTTTTAGAAAAGGTTCTGTTGGGGTTGTCTCACGGTCGGGAACTTTGACTTATGAAGCCGTTTTTCAAACGAGTCAGGAAGGTCTCGGACAAACGACAGCTATAGGAATTGGTGGTGATCCTGTTAAGGGTACTGAATTTATTGATGTGTTGGAAATGTTTTTAGCGGATGATGAAACCCAGTCTATTGTTATGATTGGTGAAATTGGTGGTTCTGCTGAAGAAGAGGCCGCACAGTTTTTGCAAGATGAAGCAAGAAAAGGGCGTAAAAAGCCAGTTGTTGGCTTTATTGCTGGTCGTACGGCTCCTCCAGGACGTACAATGGGACATGCTGGCGCTGTTATTTCTGGTGGTAAAGGTGGAGCAGAAGATAAAATTGCGGCAATGGAATCCGCAGGGATTCGTGTTTCTCCTTCACCATCACAGATAGGTAAGACTTTGATGTCAGTTTTGAAAGGCTAAAAGAAAATTTCACCTGAATAAGAATATATTCTTAATTCAGGTGAAAAAACTTGAGTATAAAAAGGTAAAACTTTTTTGAATGTTCAAAGCGTCGCTTGCTTTGTGAGCATTGAAAAGTCGAAAAAAGATATAAGGAGACGGAATAAATGTTCCGGAGAGGTATATGGCAAGGCAGGATGAGATAAATAGTCTTTTTGCACAGACGTCATTTCTTTATGGTGGGAATGCGGATTATATAGATCAACTTTATGCTCAATATGAAAAAGATCACACCAGTGTTGATTCACAGTGGCGTGCTTTTTTTGAAGGCCTTCATGATAACAAAGAAGATGTTCTCAAAAATGCTGAAGGAGCGACATGGCAACGTGATCATTGGCCACTAAAGGCGAGTGGGGAGTTAGTTTCTGCTCTTGATGGTGATTGGTCTTCTCTTGAAAAATATCTTGGCGATAAATTAAAGGAAAGAGCAATAACAGGGGCTGCGCAAAAGGGAAAAACTTCCAGTGAACAAGATATTATTCGTGCAACGCGTGATTCTGTTCATGCAATTATGATGATTCGTGCGTTTCGAGCACGAGGGCATCTTCGTGCGCGGCTTGATCCTCTTCAATTGGCAGAAAAATTGGAAGATTATAAGGAACTTTCTCCAGAGGCTTATGGTTTTACTCCAGCTGATTACGAGCGTCCCATTTTTATTGATAATGTTTTAGGGTTGGAATATGCAACTATTCCGCAAATGCTTGAGATCCTCAATCGTACCTATTGTTCAACAATCGGTGTGGAATATATGCATGTTTCTGATCCGGTTCAGAAAGCATGGCTTCAAGAGCGCATTGAAGGGCGAGATAATAAAATTGCTTTCACACAACAAGACAAGAAGGCTATTCTGAATAAGCTTATTCAGGCAGAGGGATTCGAACAGTTTTTAGATACTAAATATAAAGGTACAAAGCGTTTTGGACTCGATGGTGGTGAGGCGCTGATTCCCGCTCTTGAACAGATTATCAAATGTGGTAGTGCTTTGGGGGTTAGGGAAGTTATTTTAGGAATGGCACATCGTGGTCGTTTAAATGTTCTTTCACAAGTTCTTGCCAAACCGCATAGGGCTATTTTTCATGAATTCAAAGGGGGATCTTATAAGCCTGATGATGTAGAAGGATCAGGTGATGTTAAATATCATTTAGGAACTACCGCTGATTTAGACTTTGATGGGAATAAAATTCATTTATCGCTTTTGCCTAACCCTTCTCATCTTGAAATTGTTGATCCGGTTGTTATGGGAAAAGCACGTGCTAAACAAGATCAACTTATGGGATCTACGCATACTGATTCGCTCCCATTAAGTGAGCGCTCAAAAGTGTTGCCATTGCTTATTCATGGTGATGCTGCTTTTGCAGGACAAGGCGTTATTCAAGAAACTTTTGGTCTTTCAGGTCTTAAAGGTTATCGTGTTGCAGGTTCCCTTCATGTTATTATCAATAATCAGATTGGTTTTACAACAGCTCCACGTTTTTCACGTTCTTCGCCTTATCCATCAGATGTCGCAAAAATGATTGATGCACCAATTTTCCATGTGAATGGCGATGATCCTGAGGCTGTTATTTTTGTTGCTAAAATAGCAACAGAATTTCGTCAAATTTTCCATAAACCAGTGGTCATTGATATGTTTTGTTATCGCCGTTATGGACATAATGAAGGAGATGAACCTTCCTTTACGCAGCCACTTATGTATAAGGCAATCCGTAATCATAAAACAACTCTTCAGCTCTATGGTGACCAATTGGTTGCAGAAGGAGTGGTTACTTCAGAAGAAATTGAGCGACAAAAAAAATTATGGCGCGATAAGCTTGAAGGTGAGTTTGAAGCAAGTGCTTCTTATAAGCCTAATAAGGCTGATTGGCTTGATGGAAGTTGGACGGGAATCAAAACTTTTAGTAATGCTGATGAGCAAAATTCTAAAACAACGGGTGTTGAATTAAAAACTTTAAAAGAAATTGGTCAGAAACTTGTCGAAATTCCAGCAAATTTTCATGTTCACAAAACCATTCAACGTTTTTTAAGCAACCGTGCTAAAATGTTTGAAACCGGTGAAGGAATTGACTGGGCAACCGCTGAGGCTTTAGCTTTTGGTTCACTTTGTTTGGAAGGAGCGCGGGTTCGTCTTTCTGGTGAGGATGTTGAACGTGGAACTTTTTCACAACGTCATTCAGTTCTTTATGACCAAGAGAATGAAGCGCGTTATATTCCTTTGAATCATTTGCAAAAGGGGCAAGCGCTTTATGAAGTTGTGAATTCTATGCTTTCTGAAGAAGCTGTTCTTGGTTTTGAATATGGATACTCTCTTGCTGAACCACGAGGATTAACACTTTGGGAAGCACAATTTGGTGATTTCTCTAATGGTGCACAGGTCATTTTTGACCAATTTATTTCATCCGCAGAGGGTAAGTGGCTTCGTATGTCTGGTCTTGTGTGCTTATTGCCTCATGGTTTTGAAGGGCAAGGACCGGAGCATTCTTCTGCACGTTTAGAACGGTTTCTTCAACTTTGTGCGGAAGATAATATGCAGGTTGCTAATTGTACAACTCCTGCAAATTATTTTCATATTTTGCGTCGACAAATTAAGCGTGATTTCCGTAAGCCTTTGATTTTAATGACACCAAAATCACTTTTACGTCATAAGCGGGCTATTTCTTTTCTCGATGAAATGGGATCAGAAACGAGTTTCCGTCGTGTGTTGCTTGATGATGCAGAATGTCTCAAAGATTCTGTCGTTAAATTGCAAAAGGATAATAAAATTCGTCGTATCGTTCTTTGTACGGGCAAGGTTTATTACGACCTTTATGAAGAACGTGAAAAAAAGGGTATCGATGATGTTTATCTCCTTCGTGTTGAACAACTTTATCCTTTTCCTGCAAAAGTTTTGGTGAATGTGTTATCGCGCTTTTTGCAGGCAGAAGTTTTTTGGTGCCAAGAGGAGCCAAAAAACATGGGGGCGTGGTCATTTATTGAGCCTTATTTGGAATGGGTTTTGACACATATTAATGCGCAATATTCACGTGCTCGTTATGCTGGACGTCCTGCGAGTGCATCACCGGCCTCTGGGTTGATGGTGAAACACCTTGAGCAACTGGCTGCGTTTCTTAAAGACGCGTTAGGTTCTTAACTTATTATTACTCTGATGTATGGAAAGAATATTATGACTACTGAAATCCGTGTTCCTACTTTAGGCGAATCGGTTACTGAAGCAACGGTTGGCAAATGGTTTAAAAAACTTGGCGAAGCTGTCGCTATGGATGAGCCTTTGGTTGAATTAGAAACTGATAAGGTAACAGTTGAAGTTCCTTCTCCTGTTGCGGGGAAGTTATCTGAAATCATCGCAAAAGAAGGCGATACGGTTGAAGTGAATGCTCTTTTAGGAGCGGTGGAAGCTGGCGAAGCTGGTGTCTCCCAATCATTTTCGTCTTCTACTGCACCTGTTCCAGTTGCTTCATCTGAATCAGAGAAGCCTGCTTCGAGCAGTAGTACTATGCCTCCTTCACCTTCGGCAGCAAAATTGATGGCTGAAAATAATGTTGCAAAAAGCGATATTTCAGGTTCTGGAAAACGTGGACAAATTCTTAAAGAAGATGTTCTTGGTGGATTAGAACAAAGAGCAAACGCCTCTACACTTTCTTCTTCTGCGACGAGTTCTTCGGTAATTCCCGTCCAAGAAATACGTGAAGAGCGGGTTCGTATGACGAAATTGCGTCAAACAATTGCGCGCCGTCTTAAAGATGCGCAAAATGTAGCAGCAATGTTAACCACATTTAATGAGGTTGATATGTCAGCGGTGATGGATTTGCGCAAGCGTTATAAGGACCTTTTTGAAAAGAAACATGGTGTTAAACTTGGTTTTATGGGTTTTTTTACTAAGGCTGTTTGTCATGCATTGAAAGAACTTCCTGCTGTTAATGCAGAAATTGATGGAACAGATATTGTTTACAAAAATTATGTCAATGTTGGAATTGCTGTTGGAACGGATAAAGGGCTTGTCGTTCCAGTGGTGCGTGATGCAGATCAAATGTCATTGGCAGAGATTGAAAAAGAAATTGGCCGTTTGGGACGTCTTGCGCGTGATGGAAAATTAGCTGTTTCTGATATGCAAGGCGGAACTTTTACCATTACCAATGGTGGTGTGTATGGGTCGTTAATGTCGACACCGATTTTGAATGCACCACAATCTGGTATTTTGGGAATGCATGCGATTAAAGAGCGAGCAATGGTTGTTGAGGGCCAAGTGGTAATCCGACCCATGATGTATTTAGCGCTTTCTTATGATCACCGTATTGTGGATGGGCAAGAAGCTGTAACTTTCCTTGTGCGTGTTAAGGAAAGCTTAGAAGATCCGGAACGCCTTGTTCTTGATTTGTAAAATACAGTTTTCAGGATGAAAGGAGAAACGGATGTCTTATGATGTGGCTGTGATCGGAGCGGGTCCAGGTGGTTATGTAGCAGCAATAAAGGCGGCGCAACTGGGACTTAAAGTAGCGATTATTGAAAAGCGTACAACATTAGGGGGAACATGCCTCAATGTTGGTTGTATTCCTTCTAAAGCATTGTTGCATGCTTCAGAAGTGTTTGCTGAAACCCAGCATGGTTTTGAAACGCTTGGTATTTCTATTGGGAAACCTAAGCTTAATCTTGAACAAATGATGGTTCATAAGAAAGCTGTAGTGACAGCCAATACAAGTGGTGTTTCTTTTTTGATGAAAAAAAATAAAGTTGATACTTTTTTGGGAACAGCTAAAATTTTAAGTGCGAGTCATGTGGAAGTTGTTGCCAAGGATGGTAATAAACAAACGATTGAAACAAAAAATATTATTATTGCGACAGGTTCTGAGAGTTCGGGCATTCCAGGGGTGAATGTTAAAATTGATGAAAAGACTATCGTCTCTTCTACGGGAGCGCTTTCACTTGAAAAGGTACCTGCGCGTATGATTGTCGTGGGTGCTGGTGTTATTGGTTCAGAACTTGGATCAGTTTGGAGCCGTTTAGGTGCTAAAGTGACCATTATTGAATATCATAATAAAATTTTGGGTTCAATGGATGGTGAAGTTTCTCGTCAATTTCAGAAGTTAATGGAAAAACAAGGAATTGAATATAAAACTGGTGCAAAGGTAACAGCCATTACACAATCTGGCTCAACGGCTCAGGTGAGCTTTGAAACCGTCAAAGGGGGGGAGGCTGAAACTTTAGAGGCTGATGTTGTGCTTATTGCTACTGGACGTTCTCCTTATACAGAGGGGCTTGGCTTGAGAGAAGCCGGTATTCAGTTGGATGAACGTGGTTTTGTTGAAATTGATGCCCATTGGCAGACGAATATTCCAGGAGTTTATGCGATTGGTGATGTCGTAAAAGGGCCAATGTTAGCCCATAAAGCAGAGGAAGAAGGCGTTGCTGTGGCAGAAATTTTGGCAGGTCAAAAAGGACATGTTAATTTTGATGTTATTCCTAGTGTAGTTTATACTCAGCCGGAAATTGCGAGTGTAGGAAAAACAGAAGAAGAATTAAAAACTGCTGGTATTGAGTATAATGTTGGCAAATTTCCTTTTATGGCTAATGGTCGTGCACGTGCGATGCAAAAGAGTGATGGGTTTGTTAAAATCCTTTCTGATAAAAAAACAGATCGGGTGCTAGGGGGGCATATTCTTGGATTTGGTGCTGGTGAAATGATCCATGAAATTGCAGTTTTAATGGAATTTAGTGGTTCATCAGAAGATCTAGGGCGCTGTTGTCATGCACATCCTACCTTATCGGAAGCAGTGCGTGAAGCAGCTTTAGCAACATTTGCGAAACCGCTTCATATTTAAAAATCTTTTAAAAGGTACATTTTAAAAAGAGCAAGGGGGGGCAGCAAATGCTTGTGAAGCATACAATAGCACTTTAGAAGGAATAAAACCAATAATGAGGGATTCCATTTAATGTTATATGCTCAATAGTTGTTGTTTTAGAGCTCGATTGTGCTGTTTTGATTGATTATCGTGGTGTACTGTAAAATCTTATCGTTTAGAGCGGTGATATTTGGTCTACGTAAAAGTTTACGTATGAGGTATTTTTTATAGTGTTATAAAATATCTAAGGTATGGAGCGTAGAGGCCTATTTGCCCGCTTTGTTTTAAGGAAATATCTCTTCAAAGCTCCGAGAGGCTATTTCGCGATGGTGTTTGTGAATAGTATAACTATAAAATTCCTTGTGAACTATATAAAACTCATTATGCATCGTCATCTTCACGTTTAGTAAAAATGTACGCTGACACTATCCTAAGTTTTTCCATTCCTCAACATTGCTAAAGCTCTTTATTATTCGAGAGTTTTCATAAGAGGAGATTTTCTTTTATCGTTTTTTGTTTACACGTTTTCTTTGTTTGTGATGTGCGGACAAGAGATTTTAATTGATTCAATTAAGAGAGAGTTTATGATGAGAAAATCTTACAGTATTCGGCGTTATGATTCAAATTAAGAACGAAAATTGTATCATTATAAATCAAAATGTTATATATTATGATGAATCATATGAAGTGAGAAATTAAGAGGAATTGAATTGTTTAATGATTGGCGCCGGTTAAAAATTTTCATCCTTTAAGATGAAGATGGATGTCAAATATTTTACAAAATACCGCTCTTTTTTTAAGAGCGGTATTTTTATATCTTTTTGTTGATAACACTATCTTTTTGATGACAATGGCAGATCATAGAGTGTGATTAAATCAGTTCTTTTTGCCATTCTATTTTTCTTTATCATGGTTTGCTATGTCTTAAAAAGATGATCTGTATCTTCTTTAATGTTTTTAAGAAATTCCAATGCTACCAAAATATAATCCATAGTTAAAATTTAAAATATAATTTCATAAGAATATTAAATTTGTTTTTATTTGGCAGTTTTGTGATAACTTGAAAAATTAAGTTTATGCACTCTATAGGGATAAATTTAAAATTGTAATTTTTTATCCCCTTGTTGTTCTCTTATAAAAGTGGGAAGCCCCATATGATCAAGATATTTAAGGAAAGGGTGGGGTGGTAACTCTTCCACATTGACCATAGTTTTAACATCCCATTCACCTGTGGCAATAAGAAGAGCTGTTGCGGCTGCTGGTACGCCAGCCGTATAGGAAATGCCTTGTGCCCCAGTTTCATGAAAAGCTTGTTTATGATCGGCTATGTTATAGATAAAAATTTCTTTTGGTTTTCCATCTTTTTCACCTTTAATAAGATCTCCAATACAGGTTTTTCCTGTGTAATCTGGGGCGAGAGAGGAAGGATCAGGTAAGACAGCTTTTACAACTTTTAAAGGAACGACTTCTTGTCCTTCTGCTGTTTTAATGGGCTGTTCGGATAAGAGACCAAGATTTTTCAAAACGGTAAAAACAGTGATATAACGATCACTAAATCCCATCCAGAAGCGGACATTTTGAACATCAAGATTTTTGGAAAGTGAATGAATTTCATCATGTCCTGTCATATAGGCTTTTTGTTTTCCGACAACTGGAAGATCCCATTCATGACTGACTTCAAACATTTTATTGGAAGTCCATTTTTTATTTTGCCATGACCATACTTGTCCTGTAAATTCACGGAAGTTAATTTCTGGATCAAAATTTGTAGCAAACCAACGCCCATGATTCCCAGCATTAATATCGATAATATCGATGTCTGTGATTTTATCAAAATAACATTTATGGGCTAATACTGCGTAAGCATTAACGACACCGGGATCAAATCCCGCACCCAAAATAGCGGTGATACCAGCTTTTTCACATTCTTGACGCCGTGGCCATTCATAATTGCCATACCAAGGAGGAGTCTCACAAATTTTAAGAGGATCTTCGTGGATGGCAGTATCGATATAAGCGCATTTGGTTTCGATACAAGCTGAAAGAATAGACATATTGAGAAAGGCAGAACCAACATTAATGACAATTTCGCATTTGGTCTTTTGGATGAGCTTTACAGTTTCTTCTACATTCATTGCATTGAGTGTATGGCTTTTGAAGACACTTTGTTCTTTCATTGCGTTTTTTTCTTTAATAGAAGCAATGATGGCTTCACATTTTTTGAGCGTTCGTGAAGCAATGTGAATTTCACCAAGAATATCGTTGTTTTGAGCACATTTGTGCGCCACAACTTGTGCAACACCTCCAGCACCAATAATGAGAACATTTTTCTTCATTGTAGGTTCATCTCCTTTTTAATACTGTTGTATGACGTTTTTTATGGTTATCTCTATGAAAGACTTTCCTGATAGTCGTTATAGCTAAACTGGCGTTGCAGTGTTAATGTGCCATCGCATTCTTTGAGAACAATAGCAGGCATTGTAACACCATTAAACCAGTTTTTCTTGACCATTGTATACCCTGCTGCATCTTGAAAAGACAGCCTATCCCCTATTTTAAGAGGTTTTGGAAACTGAAAAGTTCCAAAAACATCACCGGCAAGGCAGGATTTTCCGCAGATCATAATTTCATGTTCTCCTTGATTGGGTTCTAATTTGGCATTTTCACGATAAATGAGAAGGTCAAGCATATGTGCTTCAATTGAGCTGTCGACGATGGCAAGATTCTTTTGATTATACAATGTGTCAAGAACACTGACTTCTAGAGTGGTGCTTTTTGTGATCGCGGCTTCTCCTGGTTCTAGAAAAAGCGTAACACCATGAGTTTTGGAAAAGTGCTTTAAGCGTTCTGCGAAAGCTTCTAGAGGATAATTTTCAGCGGTAAAATGGATTCCGCCGCCAAGGCTTATCCAGTCAACGGCAGAAAAAAGCTCTGAAAACTTTTCTTCCATATACCCAAGCATTTGATTAAAAAGATTAAAATCAGCATTTTCACAATTATTATGGATCATCAAGCCGTTGATGAGAGGCAGGACTTCTTTAATAGCACTTTGATTTGTTTCTCCTAAGCGACTAAAAGGGCGGGATGGATTGGCAAGATCAAAATTCGATGCACTAATTCCTGGATTTAATCTTAGACCTCGTTGAATGGTTTTTGTTGCATTAGAAAAGCGTTGAAGTTGTTGGATTGAGTTAAAGATAATTTTATCTGCATAACCACAGGCTTCATCAATTTCATGATCGGCCCAAGCAACTGAATAGGCATGCGTTTCTTTGCCAAACTTTTCTTTTCCTAAATGAAGTTCATAAAGGGATGATGATGTAGTTCCATCCATAAACTCAGACATTAAATCAAAAACACTCCATGTGGCAAAACATTTCAAAGCAAGCAAAACTTTTGCTCCGGATATTTCCCGTAAGCGAGAAATCGTTTGCATATTTTTGATGAGTTTCGATTTGTCTATAAGATAATAGGGGGTTTTTATCATCATTTATTCATTCTTTTTTGAAGGATCTTATTGCCAAGATAAACGTTTAGTATAAAGAGTAACAGAATGTATCAAGAAAAAAGGATTTTAGGAGAAGAAACTGTTTCTGTCTAGCAATGAAAGACTTTCTGTAACTGCTGTCGTTTATTATTTTGAGTTTTGCGTTATGAGTATGAAAAAAAAATTATATTATGCTTTAGCTTTTGTATTTGTTAGCAGTTTTTTCATTATAACAACCACTCTTACTCATTTGGTGCAAAATAGGAGTGATGCTAAAGCCAAACTGATTTCTAATGCCTCTGTCCAAGAGGATTCGGTATCTTTGATTTTTACTGGGCGTAGAGAACTTAATGGTTTTAAGGGGTATCATGATTATAGACGTGGTTATGTTAAGTATAAAGATAATTGGTGGTATCCTGAAGCGGCATTTGTTACATCTCCGCACTTAAGCACAAAAGGCGCATCATTAAAAGTTGTATCAGATACTAAAAGAGAGTTTTTAGCTTCTTCTTCAGAAAAATTAGAAAAAAAAGAGCCATGGATGCTTAAACAACATATTGAATCTTGCCGTGTGCGTTATCGCTCTTATAATAAAAATAATAATAGTTTCCAGCCTTTTCATGGATCTCGTAAACAGTGTTTATCGCACTTTTTTAAAGGATAGAAATTATTAAATAAAATTTTAATTGCTTCTTGTCGTGGGCGTTATTGTTCTTACAATAAGGAGAAAACTTGTATGGTGCGCAGTATTTTTACGCAAGCATTGTTGTTAAAAAATTTAAATGCTTTTAAGTTTTATTAAATCTTATTATCATTAAGTGTGGATGGGGGAAATATAAACTTTGTTTTGTCAATGACAAAATATTTAAGGGCAGTATGGAGCTGAAAGAATGATAACACGGGAAGCAATGTTGATATTGCTCGTTTTGCTTCCCTTTGGTGGAAGCGCTGTTATTGGCTTTTTTCATTCGACAGCGAAAAATAACGAAGCATGGTTTGCTGGAGGCATTGCTCTTTTTAGTCTTTTTTTTACAATCATGCTTTATCCTGCGGTTTGTGGAAATCATATTATACGTTTGGATATTTCTTGGCTTCCAGAATGGGGAGGGAATTTAGTCCTTCGGATAGATGGTCTATCGTGGCTTTTTTGCTTGCTCATTACAGGAATTGGGCTGCTTATCGTTGTTTATGCGCGTTATTATATGGATCCGGCAGATTCTGTACCACGATTTTTTTCCTTTTTTCTGGCCTTTATGGGTTCGATGACAGGGATTGTTTTATCAGGTAATCTCGTTTTTTTGGTTGTTTTTTGGGAACTTACCAGTATTTTTTCTTTTTTGTTGATTGGTTATTGGTATCATAATGCTAGTGCGCGTGAAGGGGCACGTATGGCTTTAACGATTACAGGTTTTGGTGGTTTTGCCCTTTTTATTGGGGTTTTATTGATTGGGTACATTGTTGGCAGTTTTGATTTGGATAAGGTTCTTCAGTCTGGAGATGTGATCCGGTCAAGTTCTCTTTATAGTCCTGTCCTTATTTGTATTTTATTGGGAGGATTAACAAAAAGCGCGCAGTTTCCCTTTCATTTTTGGCTACCCAACGCGATGGCTGCTCCAACACCTGTATCGGCTTATTTGCATTCGGCCACGATGGTGAAAGCAGGGTTGTTTTTGCTGGTTCGTTTATGGCCCGTGCTTTCTGGGACAGAGCTTTGGTTTTGGCTGGTTGGCTTTTCAGGACTTTCGACACTTCTTCTAGGTGCCTATTGTTCTATGTTTCAGCAAGATTTGAAAGGACTGCTTGCTTATTCGACTATTAGTCATCTTGGATTGATTACCACGCTTTTAAGCCTTGGGAGTCCCCTTGCATGTGTTGCAGCGATTTTTCATATGGCTAATCATGCTACTTTTAAAGCTTCTTTATTTATGGCTGCTGGTATTATTGATCATGAAACCGGAACACGTGATATGCGTAAGTTGACAGGCCTTTATCGCTTTATGCCGGTTACAGCAACTCTTGCTTTAGTGGCAAGTGCAGCGATGGCTGGTGTTCCTTTATTAAATGGTTTTTTATCGAAAGAAATGTTTTTTGCTGAGGCCGTTGAAACGCATATGGAATCATGGCTTGATTGGATTGCTCCTTATGTAGCAACGCTGGCTAGCTTGTTTAGTGTGACTTATTCTATACGCTTTATTCATGGTGTCTTTTGGGGACCAAAACCGGATAAATTACCCAAAACTCCGCATGAACCTCCGCATTTTATGCGTTTACCAATGGAACTTTTGGTGTTTATTTGTTTGGCAGTTGGTATTTTTCCTAATTTAACAATCGGGCCTATTTTAGATAATGCTATTGTGTCTGTTTTAGGACCAATGAAGATCTCTTATAGCTTAGCTGTTTGGCATGGGATTAATACGCCATTAATGATGAGCTTAGTGGCTTTATTAGGGGGCGGATTGCTTTATGTTGTCGGGCATCGTTATTTTTTATCCTGTGATGATGGGGCTCCTTTTTTTCGTCATTTGAATGGACCGCGTATTTTTGAACGTATTCTTGTGATTATTTCTTGGAAATGGGCACGTGCGGTGGAATCTGTTTTGTCAACACGCCGTTTGCAAATACAGTTGCATTGGATCTTTGGTGTGTGTTTTATTTTTGTTGGTCTTTTGCTTTGGTGTGATGGTTTAATTGCAGCAGGAGAATTACCACTTTTTCCACTTGATATTCCTTTTCTCGCTCTTTGGTTAGTCGGTGGATTGTGCGCTCTTTTAGTGGCTTGGCAAGCAAAGTTTCACCGTCTTGCTTCACTCATGCTGTTGGGGGGAGCAGGACTAATGACTTGTGCAACCTTTTTATGGCTTTCTGCGCCCGATTTGGCAATAACGCAATTGGTTGTTGAAATCGTGACAGCTGTTTTATTATTGCTTGGTTTGCGCTGGTTGCCTAAGCGTGTGCATAATCCTGCTCCAACGTCTGTTCATTTTTGGGTGCGTGTACGTCGTGCTCGTGATTTCGTCATAGCAATTATGGGAGGTGCTGGTGTTGCATGGCTCTCTTTTGCGGTGATGACACGTCCTCAAGGAACAACAGTTTCTCATTTTTTTCTGAAGAATGCTCATTCTGGTGCTGGTGGTCGAAATGTTGTGAATGTGTTATTGGTTGATTTCCGTGGTTTTGATACTATGGGAGAAATTGTGGTTTTGGGGGCTGTTTCACTGACTGTCTTTGCCCTTTTGCGTCGATTCCGCCCTGCTCCTGAAAGTATTGATGCACCGTTTCAACAACGTGTTCAGGAAGCTTTTGATAAGGCACAGCCGGATCGGAATGTGGGGGATACAGTGTTGAATTATCTCGTTATTCCTTCTGTTATTATGGGGTGGCTTTTTCCGGTTATTATCGCTTTTGCTGTTTATTTATTCGTGCGAGGCCATGATCTTCCAGGAGGGGGATTTGTTGGTGGAGTCACTTTAGCGATAGGCTTTATTTTGCAATACCTTGCACAAGATATTCGTTGGGTAGAAAACCATTTGAGAGTCTTGCCTTTACGCTGGATGGGTTTCGGTTTATTGCTATCGGCTCTAACGGGAATAGGGGCTTTGTTTTTTGGGTATCCTTTTTTAACATCATTTTTTCAATATATTCATGTGCCGTTAATTGGAAAGATTCCTATAGCATCTGCTTTTTTGTTTGATTTTGGTGTGTTTTCTCTTGTGTTGGGGGCAACGGTTCTCATTTTAATTGCACTTGCACATCAGTCAATTCGTAGTTACCGAATCGGTAAAAAACCTGCTTTGAAAGAGAAGGAAAATTGATGGAAATTATTCTTTCTTTGGCTATTGGTGTTCTTGTTGGATCTGGGATTTGGCTCATTTTACGTCCTAGAACTTTTCAAATCATTCTTGGGTTGTCTTTGATATCTCATGGTGTTAATCTTTTCATATTTGCAATGAGTAGACCCCGCAGTAATGCGGCGCCAATTGTTGATCCTACTACAGTGATTAATCCAGCTAATTATGTTGATCCTCTTCCTCAGGCTTTGGTTTTAACTGCGATTGTGATCAGTTTTGCAACGACAGCGTTATTTTTGGTTATCTTGTTGGTTTCACGCGGTTTAACAGGTTCAGATCACGTTGATGGACGTGAGGTATAGTGATGGGAGCTTGCGTGCATTATCTTCTTATTTTGCCTATTCTTTTGCCGTTAATTACAGGAGCTCTTCTTCTTTTCTATGATGAACGCCGTTCAAAACTGAAATCACTTATAAGTATTTTTTCCGCTGTATTGTTAATTGTTGTTGCTGTTTTATTGGTGAGGCGTGCTCTTGAAGTTGCACCAGCCCTGGATGTTTATCGGCTTGGTAATTGGCCTTCCCCTTTCGGTATTGTTTTGGTGCTTGATCGCTTAAGTGCTATGATGCTTTTACTTTCTAGTCTGTTGACCGCTGCAGCATTGGTTTTTGCACGAGCACATTGGTATAAAGCGGGTCCTCATTTTCAGTCATTGATGCAATTTTTCATGGTTGGAATAAACGGTGCTTTTTTGACAGGTGATTTATTTAATTTATTTGTATTTTTCGAAGTAATGTTAACAGCCTCTTATGGGCTTGCTTTGCATGGATCTGGTCTGTTACGTGTGCGTGCTGGGTTGCATTATGTCGTGGTTAATCTGGTTGCTTCATTGTTTTTTCTGGTTGGCGCGGCGCTCATTTATGGAATCGTGGGTACGCTCAATATGGCTGATTTGGCTGTAAAAATAAAATATATAGCTTCTAGCGATATGATTTTATTCGAAATAGGAGCTGCGCTTTTGGGGGTTGCTTTCTTGCTTAAAGCAGGAGTGTGGCCATTGAATTTTTGGTTGATGCCAACGTACAGTGCAGCAGTAGTGCCCGTTGGAGCTTCTTTTGCACTTTTAAGCAAAGTTGGTATTTATATTATTTTACGTTTAACATTGTTATGGTTTGGGCCTGAAAGTGGACATTTTAGCCATTTTGGTCAAACGGTTTTATTTTACGGTGGTCTTGCCACTATGGCTTTTGGTTTTATTGGGGTGTTGGCAAGCCAAGTCTTAGTACGTTTGGCAGCTTATAGTGTTTTGGTTTCTTCTGGGACTTTGTTGACAGCGATTGGGATTGGCAACACAGCATTGATTGCAGGTGCACTTTTTTATATTGTTTCCTCAACATTGGCACTTGGTGCTTTTTTTCTTGTTGTGGAGTTGGTTGAACGTTGTCAAGATGTGGCAGCCAATGTTTTGACGGTTACAATGGAAGTTTATGGTGACGATGAAGAGGATGAAGAAGATGAAGTGGGGACCTATTTGCCGGTAACTTTGGCAATTCTTGGGGCTTGTTTTGGGCTTTGTGCACTTTTGATTATTGGTCTACCACCTTTTTCTGGTTTTGTTGCTAAATTTATGATGTTCGTGGCACTCTTAAACTATAGTAAAGAAAATATTTCTACCTCTCTGCCCGTTTATCATGATTGGCTTTTTATGATTTTTGTTACCATATCTAGTTTTGCTGCTTTAATTGCGATGACACGAACGGGGATTCGAACTTTTTGGATTTCTCTTGAGGGCAGAATTCCAAGGGTTCAGGTGATTGAATTTGCTTCTGTTGCCGTTCTCCTTGCTTTGTGTTTTCTTATTACAATTGTTGCTGGTCCTGTTAGTCGTTATATGTTGGAAACGGCCAGAACTTTGTATGAACCTAAAAACTATATTGGAAGTGTTTTGGATGATTTTTCTCTAGAAAATAGGGGGATGAATCAATGAAGTATTGTTACTTTTTCCCTTTTTCTAGCGTAGCAATTGTTTTTATGTGGCTGATCTTAAATGGCTTTAGTTTCGGCCAATTGCTTTTAGGCGTTATCATCGCGTTGTTTGGGGGCTGGATGATGCGGCTTCTTGAGTCGGAAAAGACAACCATTAAAAGTTGGCGGGCAGTTTTTCAGTTGTCTTTTCGTGTGTTTATCGATTCTATCGTTTCAAATATTGCAGTGGCTTGCTTCGTTTTAACCAAAAGATCTCGAAAACATCAGTCTGGTTTTATTGTGGTGTCCATTTCGCTCGAAAGTCGTACAGCTTTAGCTGTTTTGGCATGTATTCTTTCAGCAACTCCAGGTACTGTTTGGATTGCCTATAATAGAAAAAATAGTGAACTTTTACTTCATGTTTTAAATTTTAAAAATGGATATGATTATCAAAAATTGATCAAAAAACGCTATGAGCAATTACTTTTGGAGATTTTTTAATGAGTATGGTGATCCTTTATTGGGGGCTTTATCTTTCGCAGTTTTTTTTAAGTTTGGCAATGATTCTTGCACTATTTCGGTTGATTCGTGGGCCACGGGCGCAAGATCGGATTGTGGGGTTGGATGCTCTTTATATAATCACTATTCTTTTATTTCTTACATTCGATATCCGTTCAGGAACAACTATTTATTTTGTTGCAGCACTTATTATTGGCTTGTTGGGTCCTGTATCAAGTATTGCGTTGGCAAAATTTCTCATGCGAGGAGAAATTATTGAATGAAGGATGTATCGCTTGTTGTTTCTATTGCTGTTACATTTTTTTTGATATTAGGATCTGGTCTCACATTGATTGGAACAATAGGATTGGTGCGCCTTCCCACGTTTTATAAGCGTTTACATATGCTTTCTTTGAGTACAAGTTGGGGTGCTGGCAGTATTCTTATTGCGTCGTTTCTTTATTCAATTTTTATAGATCATCATTTTGTTTTTCATGAATTTTTGTTGATGATTTTTTTATTTATAACAATGCCTGTCGCTTCTATGCTCGTATCACAAGCGTCGGCTTATCGCCACTATTCAAAAAATAAATTAAAAAAACCGCTGGCTCTTTTATCACGTCAGATGGAAGAACAAACATCTGCTTCAGAAGAAATATCATGTGATACGAGCCAGAGCGATTTTTAAGATGAATAAGCTTTTTTATTCTGTTTTTTGTTCTTCTACACACTGAATAGGGTTTTTATTTTCTGGATCATTAATGAGATCAGAGAGTATGGCTTCGTTTCCTTTTGTCCACCATATATATGGTCCTCCCATATATTTTGCTCCAGAAGCACTTATGCTACGGGAAGCGATGATACGCTTTCCGTTCCATTTGAAATCAACAAGTGAAATGTTACCAGCATTGAGATAGGTTGCTTCAACACGCTCTTTACTTGTGCCTGTATCGCATTGATAGGTAGCAACTTCTGTTGTTGGTTCTGGATTATCCGGTACCTCAATAACTAAAGAGCTAGCAAAGGCATTTAGTGAACCGAATAGTGGCATACTTAAAGCAGCAAAAAATCCTACAATAAAAGTAATTTTTTTCATGATATTTCCTCAGTTATTTAAAATAATAACAGTGATTCATCCTTACAGAGGATGGGATTTTTTTCTTCTGGATCTTGAATAAGATCATAAAGTGTTACTTCTTTATTTTTTTCCCACCAAATATATTGCTCCCCCACATACTTTGCTCCAGAAGCAGCAATAACATTAGCAGCAATAATGTGATCGCCTTTCCATTTGAAATCAACTAATGAAATATTGTCAGCGTTGTAATAGGTTGCTTCAACGCGTTCTTTATTTCCTCCTATATTACATTGATAGGTCATAGTTTGTTTTTCTGGATTATCTGATACCTCAATGATTAAAGAAACAGCCAAGGCACAGCTGACATTGAAAAATAATAAAGAGGAAAAAAATCCTAAAATATGTAGAGTTTTTTTCATAATGCTTCCCTATATGAAAAGTAATTTATCCTATACGATGGTGTCTACGGCAGGATTCGAACCTGCGACCCCAGGATTCATACCACTTCGATTTTCACCGCCAGCCTTATCGGCTGTTTGTGGTCTGGACTGTCTCTTCACCTTGAAGCTTACGCCTTTTAGGTGCTGCCCGTTCAGTCTCTACACCTTCCTCTTATAATGAAGAGAGGCTTGGCTCGGGATTGGCATATAGTCGCCCATGAAGCTTTCCCCGAATTTGAGCAGATCCACTTTGAAGATTTCTCCTCAAAGTGCCCAATTTCTTTAGGAATCCTGTGCTCTATCCTACTGAGCTACGCAGACATCATCATCTTTATTCCTTTAATAGAAGTATAAAAACGAATCAATTATATTCAATATGAATTAACGAATTTCTGTTAATTTTTGTTCCAAAAAGGACAAAACTGCATCTGGTGGAACATTTTTTGCAATAAATGATTGGCCAAGTCCGCGTGTCAAAATGAAAGTCAAATTATTTTGTGAAACTTTTTTGTCTTGGGCGATGAGATTCATTAGAGTTTCAGCATTTGGTAGACATCCTGGAATATCTTTTAATTGTGTAGGCAATCCTATGGCTTTAAGGTGTGCTTCGATGCGGTGTATGAGCGTGGAGTCTATTAGATTCAGTTGAGCAGAGAATTGATGCGCGAGAACCATTCCAATTGCTACAGCTTCACCGTGAATTAAACGCTTTGAGTCATAAGCGGTTGCTGTTTCAAGCATGTGTCCAAATGTATGGCCGAGGTTTAAGAGTGCGCGCTCTCCTTTCTCATATTCATCACGTGCTACAATGGCAGCTTTAAATTGGCATGAGCGAACAATTGCCTCTGTTCGTATAGAGCCATTAGAAAAAATTTCTTCTCCATTTTTTTCAAGCCATTCAAAGAAATCAGGTTGGTTAATGAGTCCATACTTGACTATTTCTGCGTAACCAGCACGAAATTCACGTAGTGGTAGGGTATCAAGGATACATGTGTCAGCAATAACGCATTGCGGTTGATAAAAAGCACCAATAAGATTTTTTCCATATCGGCTGTTGATACCCGTTTTTCCACCAACAGAGGAATCAATTTGTGCAAGAAGCGTTGTGGGCATTTGAATGAAGTTCATACCACGGCGGATTATACTTGCTGCAAATCCTGCTAGATCGCCAATGACACCACCGCCAAAAGCAATAACACAGTCGCCTCTTTCTAAACGCGCAGCAAGAATTTGATCGATGACAACTTGCAGGGTTGAAAATGATTTTGATTGTTCTCCCGCTTCTAAAATAATAGGGACAGTATGAATTTTATTTTTTTTAAATTCTGTTTGTAATGTATCCAAATGGAAGGATGCAACATTTGTATCTGTAACAACTGCTAAACGCGTTTGATGAAAATCTTTTTGCTGAAGAGCATGTTTAATCTGTAAAGAAGCTTGTGTAATGAGACCCGGACCAATGATGATATCATAACAGTGCTTGTCTAATTTAATGGTGACGGTTTTGGCTTGCATGCTTGTTCTTTCTATCGTTATTTTTTTGTATAGAGGTAGTGCTGTATAGATCGTATGACATTTTTTGCTACTCTGTAGGGGCTTTCTTTATGACTGTTAATTGTTAAATTTGCTTTTTCATAGAGAGGATAGCGCTGTTCCATGAGTTGTTGCATCGTTTCTTTAGGGTTTGCTGTTTGAAGAAGTGGTCGTGTTGGACGCTTGGAAACACGTTGCATAAGGATATCAAGATCTACTTTCAGCCAGATGGATATTCCATTTTGATGGATGGCTTTTCGTGTATCTTGATTCATGTAGGCGCCACCACCTGTCGCTAAAACAAGAGGGCTTTTTTTTATGAGATTGAGAATAACACGCTGTTCAAGAGTACGAAATTCCGCTTCACCGTAGATTTTAAAAATTTCTGTGATAGGCATTTGTGCTGCTTTTTCGACTTCTTGATCAGAATCATAAAAGGGTAAACCAAGCATGTTAGCAACACGTTTTCCGATGACTGATTTTCCTGCCCCCATAAGACCAACAAATACAAGAGCTTGGTTATCGAGAGATGATAAGAGTTGTTTCTTTACTTGTGACATGGAGGGATGTTGGGGTCGATTATTTTTCATAGCTTATTTCGGCATTTATCTGCTTGAAAGTCAATTCCTGTTAATCTTTATAAGATAGAATAAGAGATAGAATATTTTGGAAAAAGTTTATTATTTTATGCCAACATTGACCAGATTTTTGATGATTCTTTTTATTTTGCTTATTATTCTTTTTAGTATAATGATCACTCTTGTGGTTTTTGTTGAGCCTGTAACTGTGGATATGTCTGTTGATGTCCCTTTGGATTCATTGAGTCTTTCCTTGAGAATGAATCAATGAAAAATAACATTGTGATAGAACGTTTTCTTGAAATGATGAGTGCTGAACGAGGTGCTTCTGTTCATACGCTTGCGGCTTATCAACATGATTTGCAGTGGGCGCAAGATGAATTGTCTTCCCATTCTGTTTCGCTTTTTGCAGCACAAAAAGAAGATTTGATTGGTCTTTTGTCGCTTATGCATACGTTTGGTTTTGCTGCATCTTCACAAGCGCGTCGTTTATCGACGTTGCGTCAATTTTATCAGTTTCTTTATGCAGAAGGATTAAGAGCAGATGATCCTTCCCATGATATTGATGCACCTCGCCAAGGACGCCCTTTGCCCAAAATTATCAGTGAAGATGTGGTGACAAAATTTCTTGATTTGGCGCAGTTGGAGGTTAATCAAGCAGTTTATGGGTCCAAGGATTATTTGCGGGCATTGCGTCTTCAGTTGTTGAGTGAAATGCTTTATGCAACAGGATTACGCATTAGTGAGTTGGTGAGTTTGCCAGTGCAGGCTGTTCGGGGGAAAGAATACAGTATTTTGGTTTGCGGTAAGGGAAAAAAAGAACGAATGGTGTTGTTATCAAAAAAAGCATATCAAGTTCTGTTGCAGTGGTTGAATTTGCGTGATCAAGGAAAAGATGCAACAAGCCTTTATCTTTTTCCGGCCCATTCAGAAACAGGGTATATTGCTCGTCAAGTTGTTGCACGGGAATTGAAAAATCTTGCTAAAAGAGCTGGAATAAAAAGTAATCACTTTTCTCCCCATGTGTTACGCCACGCTTTTGCTAGCCATCTTTTACAAAATGGTGCTGATTTGCGTGCCGTTCAACATTTGTTGGGTCATTCTGATATTTCTACTACTCAGATTTATACCCATGTATTGGAAGAGGGACTTTATCGTTTAGTCAATGAGCATCATCCACTTGCCGATGAGCAAAAGGCTCGTTAAAGAAAAGGTGTTGTTTTTGAAAAAGACTTTATAAAGCGAATTATAAGTGTATAAGTGACACTGAGTGAGTTGGTACAATGTATAATTATCTTGATTTTGAAAAACCAGTTGCTGATCTCGATGGGAAAATTCTTGAATTAAAAAAAATTTCTCAGGAAAAAGACAGTCTTGATATGAGCGACGAGATTGCGCGTCTTGAAAAGCGTTCCCAAACGGCATTGAATGATATTTATAAAAAATTGACACCGTGGCAAAAAACACAAGTCGCTCGTCATCCTGATCGTCCGCATTTTATGGACTATTCTAAACGCTTATTGAGTGATGTTACACCTTTGGCAGGAGATCGCAAATTTGCTGAAGATGAAGCTATTCAAGCCGGTTTTGCTCGCTTTAAGGGGGAGGCCGTTGCTTACATTGGTCAAGAGAAAGGTCACGATACGCAAACACGTTTGCGCTATAATTTTGGTTCTGCACGTCCAGAAGGATATCGTAAAGCGGTACGTATTATGGAAATGGCTGACCGCTTTAGTTTGCCACTCCTCACTTTTATTGATACAGCGGGTGCTTATCCTGGAGTAAGCGCTGAAGAACGTGGGCAAGCGGAAGCAATTGCTCAATCAACAGCAGCAACTTTGCGCCTAAAGGTTCCTGTTGTATCCGTTGTTATTGGAGAAGGCGGTTCTGGGGGAGCTATAGCAATTGCGGCTGCCAATAAAGTTTATATGCTGGAACATGCGATTTACTCTGTTATTTCTCCAGAAGGAGCAGCTTCTATTTTATGGCGTGATCCAGCCCGTGCAAAAGATGCTGCAATGAATATGCGTATTACTGCTCAAGATTTGTATCGCTTAAAGATTATTGATGGTATTATTTCGGAGCCTTTAGGAGGAGCACATCGTGGAAAAGAAATTGCCATTGATGCAACGGGTGATGTTATTTCAGGGGCTTTAAAAGAGATGGCTGGAAAGGATGGTCAAGTGCTTAAACAAGAGCGAAGGGAAAAATACCTTCAAATTGGTCGCTCACTAGTATAAGTCATTTTTGGTGAGGGGTGTTGAATTGGAGTTTTATTCGATGATATTTAACAGATTCCTCGCTCTGTGTGTTGTGTTTGTAATGGGAATATTGACGGCATGTGAAGGAAGATTACCAGCTTCTATTCGGGCTAAAGTTGAGCAACCTCTTCCGCAGGAAATCCGAAATAGAATGGCTCTGTACAATATAGACCCATATGCACCGATTATGATGCGGTTTTTTAAGGAAGAAAATGTTGCTGAAATTTGGAAGCAATCTCGTTCAGGATCTTTTGTGTTGGTGGCGCGCTATGGCATTTGCAAATGGTCTGGTAAGCTTGGTCCTAAATATAAGGAAGGGGATCTTCAGACACCAGAGGGCTTTTATACGATTAGCGCAAACCAAATGAATCCTTATTCAAAATATTATCTTTCTTTTAATATAGGATATCCGAACCTTTATGATCAGGAAAATGGCCGTACAGGAAGCAATCTTATGGTACATGGTTCTTGCTTTTCCGCTGGTTGTTATTCTATGAGTGATAGAAATATGGCTCAAATTTATGCGTTTGCACGGGATGCTTTTAAAGGAGGGCAAAGAGCATTTCAGTTACAAGCTTTTCCTTTCCGCATGACTGAGAATAATATGTCACGTCATAGCAATGATCCTCATTATCAATTTTGGGTTATGCTTAAGAAAGGTTATGATTTTTTTGAAGAAAATCGTAAACCTCCAATCGTTGAAGTTTATGAAAAACGTTATGTTTTTAATCGCGATATTGATAAAACTTCAGTTTCTCTGATGCAGTGAGTGTTATTTTATCCTGCTGCGTACTGTAAAACACTGTCGCTTATGGTGATGATATAGGATATATAACTTTATGCATAAGGTGTTTTTTTAAGTGAGGGGTCAATGTTTTAAAGCGTTGAACTTGTTCATAGAGCTTTATGTCAGTAAATTAAATGGGGTGGGACGCCAAGAGGAACTTGTTTAGAGGAGTTATATTGTTTGCAGACCGATACAGGGAGCAATATTTATTTTTAGTGGAGAGTAAGCTAACAAAAAATGTACTTTTTTTCAAAGGATTTTATTCTTTCATGCTATAAAATTTTTCCTTGTAAGGCTGTTATGTAAGTAAGGCTGTTATATAAAATACAGTCACACATCTTAAAATACGATATTGTTCTGTCTGATTTTAGTTTTTTTGCTTCAATTTAAGAGGGTTTTGTTTCAATCTGCTGGAGAAATAAAGTTGAGTAGAATATTTAGAACCAAGAATTTGTTCAATGGGATTGTGAAATGAATCATTTGAACTGGTTCGTAGATGAAGCCCATGACGAGAAAAATACCCTGATTACAAATTGGTAAATATTAAAAAAAATTATGATAACAATTTAATTTATAATGATAATTTATTATTTTTCCAGTTTGAATCACAACCTGATTCTTTTATATGAAAATCTATTTATGATGAATCAATCAAAATTATTTGCTTGCACATTACAAATGGGAAAAGCCCGCGTGGCTAAAAACATTAAAGAAAAAAACGCCTCTTATGAATCTCAAGTGTAAAGGGTGGTGCAACATTGGAGGTTGGTAAATAATGTGATGGTGCTGGATTTCTCCTTCAAAAGCGTAAAGATGGTGGTCCTAAAGAATTTACCATTATATCATTGAAGGGAGGCGAATTAAAATTTTACGCCTGGAATGACCAGAGGGTTTTCCAAAAGCGCCGTTTTATCTGCAGTATCTATTGCTGGTTTATTAAAAAAAGCATTGAGAAGTTTTTCTATCGCTTCTTTTTCAACACCATCGGCAATGATGACAAAACGTGTTTGTTTTATTCCTTTTGGCCATGCTGGCAATCTTATGGGAGGATGAAAAAATGTTTGTACGCCATGTAATACAAGTGGGCGATAAGGGTCATCACGCAATGCGATAATTGCTTTAATACGGAGTAACTTTGCACCATAACGGTCTTGTAGGAGATCTAAAAAAGCTTCAATTGTAGCGTAATCAACAGGATCCTCACAGTTTAATGAAAAGGTACGAATGGTTTTATGGGGGGTATGATCATGTGGGGTAGTCGTAAGATTTTGTTTAAGTTTTGTATTTTCTCCTTTTTCATTCCATAATGTGTTATTTATTAATAGATTTGAGCAGAAATCTTCAGAATGGGCATCAATTATTTGTGCTGTAGGATTAATGGCTTTAAGTGTGTTAAGGAGTGTATTTGAAAGCATTTGTGGGGCTGAGAGATCTGTTTTGGTGAGAATAATTTTATCAGCAAAGATTAATTGTTTATATATTTCAGGATAGTGCTCACATATGGAAAGCGTGCTTAATGTATCAAATGTTGCAAAAACAGCATTTATGGACAATGTTTGAATAAACAGTGGGTGGCTTAAAAGTATTTGTAAAATAGGAGCGGGATCAGCCACCCCTGTTGTTTCAATGATAATGTGATTGAGTTGTTTGATTTGTCCTGTTTGGATGCGATTGATTAAATCGGTTAATGTGTCGATGAGATCACTGCGTAAATGGCAGCATAAGCAACCATTGGCAAGCTCAATAATTCCTTCTGTCGCCTTTTCAACCAGAAGGTGGTCAATACTGATTTCACCGAATTCATTGATGATAACAGCACATTCTGTTAGAAGAGGGTTTTTTAGCATACGGTTGAGCAAAGTTGTTTTGCCAGAGCCTAAAAAACCAGTAATAAGCGTGAGAGGAATGCGCTTTATTTTCATATTAATCATCAACCGTGGTTTTGTTTTAAAGAAACATCTCTTAAAGCACCCAATCTCATTTCATGGCGCCGACGATGAATGGTATAACGATAAAGCCATTGAGCACCACCAGCTTTACGTTTGTGGATAAGCAAGCCGGCATTAACACTATTTGCCGGCTTCCAATGTTGCGCGACAGCCCTTAGAACTTAAGATGGTTCATAAGAGCCACTTTAATCCTTTCTTAATAGTTTTTTACCCATATGGCTAGTCTCGCTTGTGACGTGCAAGTAAGTGATTTTGATTGATTCAAGATAAACAAATTTGAAATGAGAGAATTTTACGTTATTCGGGACTCTCAATTCAATATGAATAACGCTAAATTATCATTATAAATCAATATCTTGTTGTTTTAAAGAAACCTATCTGAATATGTTTAATCCCATTTATAATGGTACTTGTGAGGGATATAATGGTAAACACCCCATAAATCCATTATACTACTATTCTTATGCTTATAAAGGTGCACGTAGGCACTAACTACACTTCCTCAGTGGCCAATGTTGTGATAACTTTTGGTACTTGAAAAGACTTATAAGAGGAATTTTAATTTCCTGCTTTAATTATTTTATCTCTATGCTCATCCAACTGGTGGTGTGCAAGAAACTGATTTTAATTGATTCGACAGATACAGATTTGAAATGAGGAAACCTTACGATATTTGTTCTTCTGACATAAGGTGCAAAATTATTATTATAAATCAATGAATTATAATTAATTATAGATTATGGCTTACGGCTTTTTTATAGAATAGTTTTCACTTCTTTTAGACAGATTATGGGGTTTTCTTAGTGGTTTTACTGTCATTTTGGGTGTCTGTGGCGTACGAATGAGGTGTACTACTAAAGGATGAGAAAAAGAAGGTGAAGCAGCAATAAAAGGTGAGGTGAGAATAATATTTCCTTGATCATCATATGAATTTGCATGCATTTTTATGGCTTCAGGTGTGCATGTTTGTTGTCTCATATTGCTGGCTTGTGTTATCTTGCTACCATAAGGTTTTAATGTTGCTAGTGTTAATTGAGGGGTTCCTTGATGCAAAAAACCTGTTTCAAGAAGTTGTGCAGCTTTTTCTTCTCTTTCACTTATGTTGTTAGCACCTAGAATAACAGCAATAATTGTACGTTTATTGCGGGTGGCTGAGGCAACAAGATTAAAACCAGAGGCACAAATAAAGCCTGTTTTCATACCATCTATTCCATAAAAACGTCCAATCAGGTTGTTTGAGTTATGCTGGATTTTTCGATTCTTACCAAAATCAATGGCTGGAATAGAAAAATAATGAGCATATTGTGGAAATTCTCGACGTATTTGAACGGCTAAAAGAGCAATATCGCGTGCTGTGGAATAATTTTGAGGGTCTGGTAAACCACTTGCGTTCGCAAAATGGGTGCCAAACATGCCTAAACGTTTAGCTTCGCTATTCATTTTACGTACAAAATCTTTCTGTGAATTTGCAACGGCTTCACTCATGGCAATAGCCAAATCATTGGTAGATTTAACCATGGTGATACTTAAGGCTGTATCAAGTGTGAGTACAGAACCGGCTTTATAGCCTGAACGATATGAGGGAGCTTTTGCTGCATATTCGCTGATGGTGATAGGTTTGTTTGGTGAAATTTCACCTTGGCTCATAGCACGAAAAATAACATAAGCGGTCATTAATTTTGTTAAGGAAGCTGGATACCAACGTTCAAAAGCTTGATTATGTTTTAAGATATGTCCTGTTGTAACATCAACAGAAATAAAAGGCTGCGCTAGAACAGAAGCGCTGGATAAACTCAAAACGAAAGAAAAAAATAAATTATAGAAGCGATGTTTCATTAATTTAAATCGAGTTCCTTTTTATTCGTTATTTAGAATTATTTTAATGTAACACACAAAGCTTTTGAGTCCAGGATTGAAAGGACAGATGGTTAATTGCTGTATCAGTTGTGTTTCAGAGATAAAGACCAACACTCATCTTTATTTTCCCCTTGAATTTGGTTTGATAGCTTAGGTGTCTCAAGAAATACTTTTTAAATAATGAAGATTGTGCAAGATTTCAGGTTTTTGGGAGAATTGATGTTTCGCAGGAAGGAATAAGCCGGTATAATCATACATTTTGCTTGCTCTTCTGTTAGGTTGTGTTAGGACAACTCTTGGCACTTGAGATGGCCTATGAGGTATTTTTTATCTATACGTGAACCTTGCTTATGACAGACAAGGAAGTAAATTTAATGAGATTCAATATGAGAAGGAGGAGAATGAGATGATTTTACTATATTGGGAGTTATTATTTAATATGAAAAGTTATTTATCATTATAAATCAATATTTTATACATAAAAATAATACGATGCTATATTGTTTATTTTTCTTCTAATTCCACTCCGTCAAACATTTTGAGCATTGTTTGTGCATAAGTATAAAGTTCTTATTATGAGGTTCCTTTATGTATTTACTTTAATAGGAGAATACGTTCCTTGTGCAAGGCAAAACGCTTACAATAAAACACTGTTGCGTTGCCGATTCATGTGTCTGTTTTAAAGAAATATTTATTAGTCGTTATGTTTCTTTTAAAATGTGTCGCTCTTAGTATCACATGAAGCTTACAGAAAACCTCATCCTTATGTTTATGGAGAAAGATGTTGGCATTTATTATTTGCTGTCAATGCTGTGTTTATTATTTAAACGATTTTCAAGATAAGAAGAATTCTTTTTCAAAAAATTTATACATTGATCGTTTTTTATAATTTTGAATGAGGAAATTTTAAGTTTTTTTCTTATATCTTTGTTCCATAGATTTTGCTCAATATATAAAGCAATGCATTATTCTAATTCATGAGTGTCTTGATTCTAATTCATGAGTGTCTTGATTTAGTTTTTGAAGTTTTTTAACAGCGGATGGTGGCATAGGAGGAGGGGTAGGATCTTGAGCTGCTAAGAGAAGCAGTTCATCACAGGCTTTTTCAGTCTTTTGGACAAGTTGATCTAGAAAATCACGTTTGCTTAAACCAACTTCTATGGGAGGAAGAATGCGAACGCGGATTTTTCCAGGATAACGACGAAAATTATTGCGTGGCCAATATAAACCCGCATTATGTGCAATAGGGACAACTTGAAGTCCCAGTTCATTATAGAGCGCGACAATTCCTGACTTATAATCTGGTTCTTGACCGGGTTGTCGGCGTGTTCCTTCGGGAAAAATCAAGATTTGGCGCCCTTGTTTTACTTTTTCTTTTGCTTTTTGTATAACCATTTTCAGGGCTTTGATGGGTGTTGTGCGGTTAATGGGGATAATTTGTGTTTTTGCCATATACCAGCCAAACAATGGAATCCACATCAATTCACGTTTTAAAATGAGAGTGGGATCATCAAAATAGGGAACAAGACTGAAAGTTTCCCAAGCTGACTGATGCTTTGGAGCAATGATATAGGCTCCTTTGGGAAGATTTTCTAAACCTTCAATCTCATAACTTGTGCCTGCGATATATTTTTGCAAAAAGAGTGTGACGCGCGCCCATGTTTTAGGTACAATCCATGCTTTTTTACGTGGCATTAAAAAATAAACGGGAGCGTAAAGAATCATTTGTATGAAAGTGGTTGTATAAAAAGCAAACGTAAAAAGAACAGAACGAAGGATAAGCACTACATTTTCCATTTTATAGCTATAAGAGAACTTTCATATATAATATAATTTACATGAGAAAACATCTTCTTTATGTTTTTTCAAGCATCTATTTTTTTCGGTAATTTATTTTTCGATATTTAAAAACATAAGGAAAGAGCTGGATGGAATTACAGAAAGAGAAGCTTTTTATTCCACGGATTTTATCTATTGCGGGAACAGATCCTTCTGGTGGCGCTGGAATGCAAGCGGATTTGAAGGTTTTTTCAGCTATGAAAACTTATGGGATGAGTGTGGTTACAGCTGTTGTTGCACAAAATACTCAGGGCGTACGTTCTTTTCAGGCATTAGATGCTTCTTTTGTTGCTGATCAAATTGATTCTGTTTTTGAGGATATCCATGTTGATGCCGTTAAAATTGGTATGGTTGCAAATGCTCAGATTGCACAGACTATTGCAGAACGTCTTGCTTATCATAAAGCGCGTTTCATTGTTTTTGATCCGGTTATGGTTGCAAAAAGTGGTGATGTTCTTTTAAAGTCTGATACTATTGAAATTATGCGTGATGTTCTTGTGCCGATGTCAACTTTGATCACGCCAAATTTGCCTGAAGCTGCACTGTTATTGGGAGGTGAAGTGCAATGGTCTTTAGAGACTATGTATCAATATGCTCCACGACTCTTGGCGCTAGGGTGCCATGCCGTTCTGTTAAAAGGGGGGCATTTGAATACGCTTACCAGAAATAGTACAGAAAATTACGATTGTTCTAGTCCAGATCTTTATTGTGATTGTGAAAACCTTGTTATACTTGAAGCTTCACGTATCATAACGACCAATGATCATGGGACAGGGTGTACTATTGCAGCTGCAATTGCAGCACTTTTACCGACAACACCTTTGGTTTGCGCTGTTAAACAAGCAAAAGATTATCTCAATGATACTTTAGCAGCTTCAACTGTTTTGCAAGTAGGAAAAGGGCGAGGGCCGCTTCACCATTTTTGTAAACTATGGGATGAAAAATAAAGGAGAATTCTATTGAATATTGCAATTGTTTTGGGATCTATACGTCAACCCTCGTTAACGAGAGCTTTAGCTAACTGCTTGGCTGATTGCCTATTGACGCGTGGGGCATCTCTTCATTGGGTTGATTTACGTGAACAGCCTTTGCCGATTGCTGATCCAGATTATCACCATCATGTAGAGGATAATCCAAGTGCTGCCGTCCGCCAATTTGTTAAAACAATTGCAGCAGCTGATGGTGTTATACTCGCTAGCCCCCTTTATCAAGGATCTTATTCTGGTGTTTTAAAAAATGCTCTTGATCATTTAGCCTATGATGCCTTTTTAAGTAAACCGGTTGGGCTTATTTCTCATGGGAGTACGGCAAAAAGATGTGCACAACCGTGTGAACATTTATTGCCGGTGGTGCGTACGCTTTATGGGTATGCGCTACAATGTCAAGTTGCTTCGGCCAAAGAGGATTTTGCATCAGATGATGAAGGTCGTGCATGGAAAGTCATAAGCAAAGAGGTATGGACACGTTGTGAGCGGCTTGCTCATGAAATGTGTGCATTTTTACACCAGAAAGCTGGGAGAGATGATAAAAAATGATGAGCAATATCGTTATTTAGTGGTAGGTGACACGGGGATGCTTGCTCCTTTGTGTCAGTCGCTAAAGTCACAAGACGTGATTATTGCGGCGCGCTTTCTTTCTCGTCTGGATCAGCTTGAGGTGTTGCAAAAAATTATATGTGTGTGCCGTTGGATTATTATTGTACGGCTTCGCAGACACAATTTTTAGAAACTGTGACGCAATGGTGTGGGCTTAACATATTGCATATTATGGATTCATTCATCCGCCTATGCATTTTCTTGCACGTTGATTGAGCAGTTGACTCTTTTACCTAAGCCACCATGTATTCTTCATATTTTTAGTTTCAATTCTCATGATTAAATGCTTGTTGATTGCGCACGTAAGAACAAGGTTGATTTCATACCCATTAAATTAGGACGAAAAACAACATCAAATGGATGGCAGTGGCTTATCCATCAGGAGATAAGTCAACAGGTATTGGATGCAATGAAAGGTTATGCATGAACTAAAATTTTAATTATTTGAGATGGCGAATTAGGTTCGTTTTTTGTATATTTTTTTGAAACATAGATACTTTTTATGAAGAGGGCAATATAAAAGCCGATTACTGATTGCTTTATGATAGTGCTAAGAGTGAATTGTTTTTCATGCTTTGCATACCTAAGGGGAAGTTTCTAGTGTCTCTCAATGATGTACTTCAGATCCAAAAAACCTTTAGCAAATTTAAGATAAAAGAGGTGAATACATCTTAATCATGTTGTTTAAAGAAATCGTCTCCGGTTCAAGAGCCAATCATCTCAAATTGTGATTTTTAAGAAAAGAAAAAGATTCATGAAAGAGGCTTTAAATGATCTTTGAAAGTTTTTTTAAGCTCCTTTGGTTATTGTATAAAGCGAAAATTTTTTCTATTAATTAACTAACAGACTAACCATCTAACAAACTATGATGCAACTGTCGTTTTAAATGTTTTCTTTCGAGTTCTTCATAATTATCAGTAACATACAGTAGATTATCGATCATATAAAAAATTACATTTGTTCAACTTAGATTTGTGATAGATATCTTTTTAAGACAAATTAAAAAAATAAGAAAATTTGAGTGCGTCATTTGAAACAATTATGTTTGTAATAACTGATTTTAGCTTTTCACTATCAGTATTAAAGGGGATTGGTCAAGCTTCCTTGGTTATATCGATTGCTTGATCATATTTGAGTTTTGTTGAAAATAATAAATTTTTTAATTGATGAGCAAAAAAAGAGTTCATAGCTAAACCACTATGTGTTTATTGGAATAAATTTTAAATTTACCAAAGTTTGTAAAACCAAATTTTTTATAAATGCTAATTCCCTCGTGAGAGGCTTGCATACCAATTACATGACATCTCCTTCTTTTTAAATGCTCAATAGCAATTTTTGTCATGAATGTCCCAATACCTCTTTTCTGAAAATCCGGCTTGGTGACAATATCATACACTCCACCAATCCCATCCGCTTTAATACAAAAACATATTGCTACAGGATTATTATTTATATAACCAACGAACATCTCTACATCAGAGTCTTTTTTATAACAACGGCCTATTGTTTCATAAAATATAACCGCTTCTTCATCAAAAGGCTCGAATACTGATGCCATAACATTTCCGTAATCTCTAAAATCTTGAAGAGATTCAACTTCTTTGATTTTGAAGTTATCCGGCATAGAAGTAACATGTGAGTCTATATCTTGCGCTAAAGCTGCCATTCCTACCTCTGTTTCAACATGCTCTAAGCCAATAGATAAGAGAACTTCATCAACTTTATAATGAGACGAATGAGGTCCAACCCACCAAGCTAAAGGTAGTTTCTGCGCATTAAAGGAATCGATTATAGATTTTGCCTACTCTACAGGTATAGTTTCTTGTAAATTTTTAGCAGAGATAATATTGAATGTATCTGAAGCAAATGTTGAATTAATAGAAGACACGCCATTTGAAAAATCAACAACCTTCATTTTAGGGCGCAATTTTGGTAAAGACGTACTTTTGAACAAAAATTATTCTCTAATGATAAGTCAATTTTTGATTTGTTTAACATTTGTTTTTCTTGTCATTGCTCATAATTTCTAATTAATCTTTTATACGGGGGCTGTAAAAAATCCGTATAAGTTAAAAATTATTATCTTAGATCTAAGCTCCCAATCCAATGGATGATTCACAAGAAATTACGAATCTTAGAAAAACTTTGAAAAAAATAAATTGGTACAAAACCTAGTGGCAAAATATACAAAACCTGCTGGCAAGCTACACAAGCTACAACTATAACTCCATACAAGAACGAATAAATACAAAATTAAATGGAGCGGGCGATGGGATTCGAACCCACGACCCCAACCTTGGCAAGGTTGTGCTCTACCCCTGAGCTACACCCGCTCACCGATTCGATATATATCTTGCTTGTATGGCGTAGGCTTTTACGAATTGCAACAAAAAAATATCATTTCTGTTTGATTTATTTTGTCCATGTTTCGATAAAATGAAATAAAGATTGATTTTATAAGATTCTTCAGTAATAAATCATTCCTTTTTTAATTTTTGCATGGAGAGGGGTGGAGTATAATGTTGAAGAGAGCCAATATATTTTGGATTGTTATGGCGGCTGTTTTTATGATGAACAGTGTTGTAAAAGCGGATGACCAAGTTAAAAACGTTAAAGTTGCAATAACGCAAATTATGGTCCATCCTGCTGCGGATGCTGTTCGTAAAGGTGTGGAAGATGTGCTTGCAGCAAATGGTTATAAGCAAGGTGAAAATTTTCACCTTACCTTTTTATCAGCGCAGGGTAATATTTCAACAGCAACGCAAATTGCACGTAAATTTGTTGGTGATAAACCCGATGTTATTGTCGCAATTACCACGCCTTCAGCACAAACGATGCTTGCGGCAACAAAAACAATTCCTATCGTCTTTGCAGCAATTTCTGATCCTATCGGAGCTAAAATCGTTTCTTCTTTGACTAAACCTGGCGGCAATGTAACAGGGAGTTCGGATCGTATAGATGTTGCAGAAAGTGTTAGACTTTTACAAGAAGTAAAACCAGATTTGAAAAAAATTGGTTACCTTTATAATGCTTCTGAGGCAAATTCTGTTTCGACACTTAAGGTATTAAAGGATGTAGCAAAAAAAGCAGGAATTGAAATCATTCCTTCATCGGCACCAAAACCTTCAGATGTTCAGGCAGCAACACGCGCTTTAATCGGTAAGGTCGATATTATTTTTATTCCTGCTGATAATACGATTTTATCTGTTTTAGAAGGTGCAATAAAGGTCTCAGAGGAAGCCAATATGCCTGTATTTACTGTTGATGCTAATACTATCGGGCGCGGGCCTTTTATGACGCAAGGTGTGAATTTCTATGATGTAGGGGTTGATGCTGGGAAATTGGTTGTACGTATTCTAAAGGGTGAAAAGCCTGGTGATATTGATGTTGTGCAGGCGGCTAATAATGACATTCGAATTGATTTGAAAGCAGCTAAAAAAGCAGGGATTGTTATTCCGCAGGCAGTTATTGATCGTGCAACAAAAGTGATTCAATAACTTTTATTGATAGAGTGTTGATACAATAAAAATACGTTAAGTTTTCATGGGGATTGTCTTTACATGAATATATTTGCGTTTTCTGGCGCTGTGGAATTAGGCCTTATTTATGCGTTTGTTGCTATAGGGGTTTATCTTTCATTTCGGGTTTTAGATTTTCCTGATTTAACGGTTGATGGCTCGTTTCTTCTTGGTTCCTGTGTCTGTGGTGTTTTGATTCTCTTAGGTTTCAATGCGTGGATAGCTATGGCTTGCGCTTTTTGTGCAGGTATGGCGGCTGGTTTATTAACAGCTCTATTGAATTTGCGTTTTGGCATTTTGAATCTTTTAGCTTCTATTTTAACAATGTCAGCACTTTATACAGTTAATCTTCGTATTATGGGAATTATGGGAGGGTCTAATGTTAATTTAGCACTTGCTGATACGGCGTTAACGCCCTTTTATAATCTGTTTGGTTTGTCCGATATTTTTGTGCGTCCTCTTTTCGTTGGTATTGTGTTGCTAGTTATGGCGTTTTTGATTTGGCGCTTTTTGGAAAGTGAAATTGGTCTTGCTATGCGTGCAATGGGCGCTAATCCACGCATGGCGACGGCGCAAGGTGTCCATACATCAGCATTGATATATTTTGGAATGGGGCTTTCTAATGCGTGTGTTGCTCTTGGTGGTTCTCTTTATATTCAAACTGCCATCGCAACTGATATTACCGGTGGAATTGGAACAATTGTTTTTGGATTGGCAGCCGTGATTATCGGTGAAACTCTCTTTCGTACGCGCAATATTTTTTGGATTATAATCAGCTGTATTGTAGGGTCTGTGCTTTATCGTGTGGCGGTGCAATTTGCATTTGAAGCAAATGGCATTGGCATTGATACGTCGACAGATCTTCAGTTGATTACTTCGCTGTTGGTTGTTTTAACCCTTATTGTGCCACGCTATTGGAGGAGGCATAAACGTGATTGAGTTTTTTCATGTTGGGGTCACATTTAAACCGCAAACACCTCTGGAAAAACAGGCTTTAATTGATATTAACCTGAAAATTGATCAGGGTAGTTTTGTTACGGTTATTGGTTCAAATGGTGCTGGTAAATCCACTTTGCTCAGTGTTTTAGCGGGTGCAACGCTTCCCTCAACGGGGAAAGTGGTTATCAATGGACAAAATGTTTCTAGGCAATCAGTCAGTGAACGCGCTGGAAAGATTGCTTGTGTTTTTCAAGATTCTTTAGAGGGAAGTTGTGGTTCTTTAACAATTGAAGAAAATTTGGCTCTTGCTGCTCTTCGAGGAAGTCGTCGTGGTTTGCGTGCGGCTTTAAATCATGAGAAACGGCAACTTTTTCGAGAAAAAATTGCTCAATTAGGCATTGGTCTTGAAGCATATATTCATAATCCTATGGATAGTTTATCAGGTGGGCAACGCCAAGCAGTTTGTCTTGTGATGGCAACATTAGCACATGCGGATGTTTTATTGCTTGATGAACATACCTCAGCACTTGATCCTGGAATGGCTGATTTTGTGATGCGATTGACTGAAAAAATCGTTGAAGAGAAAAAATTAACGACTATCATGGTGACTCATTCTATGCGTCAGGCTCTTGATTATGGCAATCGTACATTGATGTTGCATGGTGGAAAAGTGATTTTGGATGTGAGTTATGAAGAGCGTAAGGGCTTGGATGTCAATGATTTAATTGGTATGTTTCAGAAAGTTCGCGGGGAAGTTCTTGATGATGATGAACTGTTAATAGGTTAATAATGTGGCTCAGAAAAAAGCACATGAAGTTGATCAATTTCTAACGCGTTTTTCACGTGCTTTTCCTATTGTTCTCATTTATGGGACGGATCGTGGACTGATTTGTGAGCGTGCACAACATTTTGCTAAGCTTACACGGGTGGCAATAGAAGATCCATTTTCAACAGTTCGTTTGGATGCTGGTGAAATTGATAAAGATCCTGCACGTTTGGAAAATGAAGCGCGTACGTTATCGCTTTTTGGGGGAGATCGTTTGATATGGATCTCTAATGCGGCTAACCAAAAAGGTTTTCTTGCTGCTTTAAAGCTTTTAATTGAGAAGCCACCAGAAGCTTGTTTTATTCTCATTGAGGCAGGAGATTTAAAAAAAGGAACAGGGTTGCGCAATGTTGTTGAAACAGCGTCAAAAGCAATGGCTTTGCCTTGTTTTGCTGATGATATGCGTTCTCTTGACAGTTTAATTGATGAGGTTTTAGGACAGTTTAAGAAGACTCTTTCTTTGGATGCACGTAGATGGTTGCATGAAAGTTTAGGGGCGGATCGTCTTGTGTCTCGCGGTGAATTAGAGAAGCTTTGTCTTTACGCTGAAAATGTTCATATTACTCTTGAAGATGTGAAAGCTGTTGTAAGTGATGTAAGTGTTCTTTCTCAAGATGAAGTCATTGATGCTATTTTATTGGGCGATATATCAGGCTTTGAAGCGCATTTTAACCGACATGCAGCATTGCATGGGACGCTTTTTTTTATTTTAAGTACAGCACAGAGGCATTTTCAGCAATTACAGCTCTTGCGTTATCAGGTAGAGATTGAAGGAAAATCGCCTTTTACGGTGGTTTCTCAAGCACGTCCTCCTATTTTTTTTCAACGGAAAAAAACCGTTGAACAAGCTTTAAAATATTGGAAGTTAGAACAAATTTCTTATGCGATGGAAAGAATTCAGAGTGCTGTTTTAGACAGCCGTAAAAATCCGCTTTTGGCTGAAGCTATCATTCGTCAAGTTTTGTTAGGGCTTACAATTATTGCACGACGCCAGATGGCTGCTTAGTGTTTTAAAAATATTATGATTTTTTATTTTAAATACAATACAGAAGCATTTTCAGCAATTACAGCTTTTGCGTTATCAGGTAGAGGTTAAAGGAACGCTATTTTTGAGGAGGCATTTTAAGAGCTTTAAAGTTTGATAAAAACTTTCCTTCAAAAGACAATCTTGATACAGTTTTATTATCTTATTGTGCCGCAAAACACTGTTCTTTAGGTTAGTAATATAAGGCTCAGGTGAAATTTTACGCATTCGGTGTTTTTTGTGTGGGGATGTGGTGAATATTAGGTTGGTTCATAGAGTCTTAATGGAGTAACACCCACATGTAAAACAGAGTGTCTCAAACAAAAGAAGACACTTGTATGGTAGATTCATACGCTTTCTTAGAAATATTTTTCAATGCGCGTCATATCTATTTCGCGTCGGTGTTTATGAATGGTGTAGAAGTAAAGTTCCTTGTGAAGAATATAAAACCCATAGAGCAACTTTATCTTTACGCTTAATAAAAGTGCAAGTCGACACTCATTATATACTTTGCTAGTCTCTAATGTTGCTACAGTTTTTAGCATTAGAGAGCGTTTTTCATCATTTTGCTCACATGTCTTCTTGTGACGTGTAGACAAGAGATTTTAATTGATAAGAGGGTTTGTGATGGAAGAATTTTACAGTATTCGAAGTTATGATTTAAATTGAAAACAATAATTATATTTATAAATCAATGCATTATAGATTAATTGAATCACATAAAATAGTGAGCTAGAGGAATCTTTTAGACAAGAAAATGAATTGTTTGCAGATCGGTATGAATTAAGAATTTTCTTGGGATGAGGAGAAAGTCAAAATAGATTATGATGAAAACGACAGCACCTATGGGGAAACTTTTATGTTTGATACAGAGATGATAATCTTAGCAATGAATGTGTCTCATAAACAGAACTAGCCATTGTTTATTATTAATAATTTATTATTTTTCATATTGAATCAATCAGAACAATGTCTTTTGCACGTCATAAGTGGGGGGCGTGTGGATAAAAACTGTACAAAAAAGCAATAAAAATGCCTCTTATGAATGCTCTCAAATTCCAAGGTTTTTTGCAACATTGGGGGTAGGAAAATATAATGATAGTGTTTTATTAAGTGTGAAGAGGGTCGTGCTTAATAGATTATAGTTATAACATTGATGAACACTGTCGTGAGATAGGCTAGGGAGCGAGATGCCTTTTAAAACAAACCCATGAATTTGTAATCCAAATTTATTTTGTTGAGGGCGTTCTATTTTACGTGAGGGGTGTGATTCCATTAAAGGGATATTCGGTGTTTTTGTTATCAAACTTTTTCTTTATTGAGAGGGCGTGTTTTTCTCATATTTATTTGATTTATGGTATCCGGAATCGGGAGAGGAAAATGTTTTTAATGGTATCTGTTGGTATGCGTTGTTTTACGGTGTTTTCAATATTCGCGAAACTTATGTTGATGTTGTAGGTGGAGGCGTAATACGTTTTTATATAGGTCTAATGTACAAATTAATGAACGTATCGGGATAATTGGAGAAGAGTTAGTGTCTGCTTACGCTTTTGATGTGTTTTTTTGTGAGTAAATTAGTAAGATAAAGTAAACTGATGGGATTTTATGTAGAGTCGTTGTTATCCTAATTGAGAGTGCATTTTATTTTGTTTCGGTGATGCGCTTTGATCAGTAATTAAGAGGGAGCTTTAGAGCGTGATGTTAGATTTCTCGTCATTTATTTTTTATGTGTTTTCTAGGTAAAGTGATCTGTTGTCAGCTTGTGCAGATGATAATTGGTAAATTGCGTTATTCTTTATTTCCTAGTTGTCATTTTTTAATATTTTACGCATAACTCGTGAACAAACAAACAAGAAAATTGTGATTTTACGATTGTCTTTATTGCCATTTGCAAAGAATCTTTGAAGGTGAAAGATGCTCCATATTCAGTTTGAAAAAATAGCACTCATTGGGATCGGTCTGATTGGGTCTTCTTTAGCAAGAGTGATTAAAAAGAAAAATCTTGCAGCTCAGATTTCTATTGCAACACGTCGTACAGAAACCCTGAAAAGAGCGCGTGAATTGGAGCTTGGGGACTTTTATACGACAGATAATGCAAAAGCTGTTGAAGGAGCAGACTTGGTTATTCTTTCTGTTCCTGTTGGGGCTAGTGCAGAAGTGGCAAAAACCATTCGTGATCATTTAAAACTTGGGGCGATTGTAAGTGATGTTGGTTCTACAAAAGAATTGGTTATTACAGAAATGGCACCTTTATTGCCCAAAACGGTTCATTTTATTCCAGGGCATCCTATTGCTGGAACGGAATATTCAGGTCCAGACGCTGGTTTTGCTGATTTGTTTATCAATCGCTGGTGTATTTTAACGCCTTTTGCAGATAGCGATGTTGCTGCTGTCGCACAATTAACAGCGTTTTGGGAAGCTTGTGGTGCGCGTGTCAAAAAGATGGAGCCTAAGCATCATGATCTTGTTTTGGCTATTGTTTCGCATTTACCACATTTAATTGCGTATAATACTGTTGGGACAGCGAGTGATTTAGAAAAAGTAACAAATTCAGAAGTGATTGCTTATTCTGCTTCTGGTTTTCGTGATTTTACGCGTTTGGCCTCTTCTGATCCCGTTATGTGGCGGGATATTTGTTTGCATAATAAAGATGCTATTTTAGAAATGTTGGGTCGTTTTAGTGAAGGGCTTGCTTTTTTAGAACAGGCAATTCGTTTAGGGGATGGTGAAACACTGTTTAATTTTTTTACGCGTACGCGTGCTGTACGTCGCAATATTATTGATGCCGGACAGGAAATTGATGTCCCTGACTTTGGGCGTCATAGTCTTCCTAAAGAGAGGATGTAAATTAAGAGATTTTTGAATTTTGTGTTGTTTTGCTTATTCCTATCATGCCTCTTTATTGGGATATATGTCCTTTTAAATTGTGTGTTATGATAACAATACGGTGCAATTCTCAATAATTTGTACGATAATAAGTGCACTTACCTTTGTCTTTTAGTCTGTGCTCTAAAATGATTTTTGACCTTTATGAGGAGTGCTTGTGGTTTTGGTTAGCTAATCGCAAAAATTAAAGCAAAATTCATGGAGATATGCTTTAATTTTGATTTATTTCATATCAATGGACATGTAATTCTCATTCAAAGGATTACGATTAGAAAAAGTATAAAATCATTTTTTGAAAGATAAAATCTTTGTTCAATAATCTTTCGTATTGCTGAGAGTAAAGACCTATAAAACTCTTCTATAATTTGATTTTCACGAATATAATCTAAGAGATTTGCGAAGGGTTTTTCAGGGAGAGGGGGGTGTATGAGTTTCTGTAAATCAATGCAAAGAGTGTTGTATTATGAGTGTTGTCTCGCAAAGTATTTTATAAAAAACAGGAGAGTATTCTCTAATCGGTAGCCAGTATATTTTTCATTTTATGATATGGTTTTCTTCATAAAGCTTGTATAGTTGCTGTCAATTGTAAATTAATATTCAAATCTCATGCAGCAACATGTTTGAAATAAATATTAAGATGCTTCAGTGTTTTCGTTTTTTTAGCTTTTGTATGCCTGTTTGGGGCGGGAATATCCTCTCTGTTTGATTGATCTGTTGAAGCGAGAAAACAACTTTATTTGAGAAAACTATAAAAGAAGGAAAGGGAGAAATTCTTTTTCATCTATCTCCTTTTAATGAAATTTTACACTGTGAAAAAGAATTCATTGAAATATTTTTGCCTCACATTTTTTTCGCGTTTTATGATTACGCTACTTAATGTAAAACAAAAGTCTTCAAACAGAATACAATTGCTTGGTACAATTTGTTGGCTTATTCTTTTCATTTTTGGGACAGAGTGAGACTTGACCGCGTGGATTATTGCCCTTTATACTAAAAAATGTTTGTTTTTAAAGTCTTGATGGTTTTTATAAAGCTTAGGATATCTGAAAAAAGGATGTTACCAGAAAGTATTGAGATTTGTTAAAAAATATCTTTTGGTATAGCTATCGTATTTTTTGTGACGCAATAAGCCATTATTGGCGTGATAATGGAAGTGCTTTTGCAAGCCATGTTGCGCTATCAGGGCTTTTAGCATTTTTCCCTTTCTTTATTTTTGGAATATCTTTTGCTCGTTTTCTAGGAGCTTTTACCTATACACCGCAAAAAATTAAAGCACTAGTGCAGTTATTGCCTGATGTTATTGCAGAGCCTTTATCTCAGGAAATTGTCAATGTTTTAACCATTCATCGAGGAGGTGTGTTGACGCTTTCTGTCATTGGAGCGGCTTATTTTGCTTCTAATGGGATAGAGGCTTTGCGTACGGCTTTAAATAAAGCTTACCGTGTTACTGATCGACGGAGTTTGTTGTTTTGTCGTTTTCAAAGTCTGTTTTTTGTAATCCTTGGAGCTTTTGGTCTTGTTGTGATTAGCTTTTTATTGATTCTGGCGCCTTTGCTGACCAAAATTATGCAAAATCATTCTTTTTTTATGACTGAATACATTGGTGTTATTCGTTTATGGCGTTATACAGTTGCAGTCGTTATTTTGTTTATCAGTCTTTTGATTGTTCATAAATGGCTTCCAGCAGGACAGCGGAAATTTATAGATATTTTACCAGGAATCGTGGTGACAATGTTTGTATGGTTTATGGCTTCTCTTGCTTTTGCACAATATTTGACGATGTTTGATTATATTTCAACCTATGCGGGGTTAGCATCTATTATGGTTGCCATAATTTTTCTTTACATCTTAAGCGCAATTTTTATTTTGGGAGGTGAAATAAACGCCGCAATAATGTTTTATCGTAACTATTGGCGCTCTCTTCGATGAATGAAAAAAACAGTAGATCGTACGAAAATCAAAAGATAGATAGAGGAATAAAACTTGCCATTACTTTGTTGGTTGATGCGGATGCTTGTCCCGTAAAAGATGAAGTTTATCGTGTGATGAATCGTTATCAGCTTAAGACATTTGTTGTGGCAAATCGTTCTTTGTTCCTTCCAGATGAAGCGCTCATTGAGAGAGTAGTCGTTGCTGGTGAATTCAATGGTGCTGATGATTGGATCGTAGAACATGTGCATGAGGCGAGTATCGTTATTACCAGTGATATTCCTTTAGCAGCAAGGGTTGTGCAAGCTGGGGGTTTTTGTCTTTCGCCAACGGGGCGTATTTTTGATGTAAATTCAATTGGTCAGGCTTTGGCGATGCGCAATTTGATGGAAGATTTGCGTGGACAGGGCAGTATAATAGGTGGTCCCCGTCCTTTTTCTCGTAAAGACCGTTCTGCTTTTTTGTCAGCACTGGATCTTGTTATACAACGTTTAAAAAGACGCGGTTATTAAAGTTATAGGGCCTCTTTAATCACTGCTTTTATAAGTGTTTTGGCATCGTCATTGGCCCATGGAGCTGCACCATTGAAGGAAGCAATGAGATATCCCTCTTTATCAATGAGCAATGTAATGGGGAGTCCTAAAGCAAGCCCCTGTTTTCTAACATTATTGAAAATATCCATTGTTTCATCGCGATAGTAAAGCAAATTATCTGAATGAATATCTCGTAAAAATTGCTGAATTTTTTCAGGAGAAGCAGTTTTATCGATATTAATCGCTATGACATCAAAGTTTTCTCCACCTAATTCACGTTTTAATTGCGCAAGTTCGGGCATTTCTGTGCGGCAAGGTGCACACCAAATAGCCCATAGATTGACCAGCATTGGTTTTCCGGTAAATTCGCTGAGTGTACGCTCTTTTCCTAGAATATCCTTGAAAGAGAGTTTATTCATATCCGAGGGTGTATCAGCAAATCGTATGTGGCTAAAAAACCCTTTTGCTGCTTTTCGTATCGCCATCATTTTTTCTGCTCGTGCTTTATCAGTGTTTATTTCTTGTGCTTGTGCTGCTGAAATGAAATTGAAAAGAAAAAACTCTCTTTTAGTATCGTAGTTTATGGTTGCGTATAAACTCAATGCAATGATAAAGAATGCAAGGGAGAATTGCCTTTTTTTATTGTTTTTTTCGCTGATGAAAATTTGAAAAATCATAATTTTGTCCTTTGGATGGGTGTTTTCAGAATATGACAGATGAGAAGTTAAAGAACCAAATATGGGGTGGTCGGTTTACGGCAGGTCCTGCTGCAATTATGGAAGAAATTAATGCCTCTATTGATTTTGATCAAAAACTTTATCGACAAGATATTGAAGGTTCTCTTTCTCATGCGGCTATGTTAGCGCAAACGAAAATCATTTCACAATCAGATTATGAAAAAATTGTTCATGGTTTGAAACTTATTCGCCAAGAAATTGAAGACGGTAAATTTGTTTTTTCACAAAAGCTTGAAGATATTCATATGAATATTGAAGCGCGGTTGAGTGAATTGATAGGTTCTGTAGCAGGGCGTTTGCATACGGCGCGTTCACGCAATGATCAAGTTGCTGTTGATTTTCGCTTGTGGGTACGTGAAGCAACGCAAAAGATAGCACAAGCTTTAAAAGGATTGATAGAGCAATTACTTATTCGCGCAGAACAACATGTTGATACCTTTATGCCGGGCTTTACGCATTTACAATTAGCCCAACCTGTAACATTGGGCCATTATATGATGGCTTATGTTGAAATGTTCGGTCGAGATTTATCGCGAATGCGTGATGCTCTTGAGCGAATGAATGAATCGCCTTTAGGGGCTGCTGCTTTGGCAGGAACAAGTTTTCCGATTGATCGCTTTATGACAGCACAAGCACTAGGCTTTCGGGAACCTACACGCAATTCAATTGATAGTGTTTCTGATCGTGATTTTGCGTTGGAGTTTTTAAGCGCTGGTGCTCTTTGTGCGGTGCATCTTTCGCGTTTGGCGGAAGAAATAATTCTTTGGTCAAGTGAACAGTTTTGTTTTATTCATTTGTCAGATGCCTTTTCAACGGGTTCGTCTATTATGCCACAAAAGAGAAATCCGGATGCGGCAGAGTTAGTACGAGCGAAAGCAGGTCGATTGAATGGTGCGCTTATGGGATTGTTAACGGTGATGAAAGGATTACCGCTTGCTTATTCAAAGGATATGCAAGAAGATAAAGAGTATGTGTTTGATGGGGCTTTGAGTTTGGAATTATCACTAGCAGCAATGACAGGGATGATTGCTGATTTGAAAGTGAATAAAAAAGCCATGAAACAAGCAGCGGATTTGGGGTATGCAACAGCTACGGATTTTGCTGATTGGCTTGTACGTGAATTAGGGATTCCTTTTCGTGAAGCACATTACATAACAGGGCGTGCTGTGGCATTAGCAGAAAGAAAACAGTGTCGCCTTCAGGATTTATCATTAGATGAACTTCAAGCAATTTGTCCTGATATTAATGCAACACTTTTTGATGTTTTGACCGTTGAAAAATCTGTTGAAAGTCGCAAAAGCTTTGGGGGAACAGCACCTTCAGAGGTTCTTCGGCAAATTGCATATTGGAAAAAGCGTCTCGTGAGCGCTTGAATAATTGTATTTTAAAAGTAAAAAAGAAAGCAAGATGAGGAAAGAGGACTAATGAAAGTTATAATAAAGGGGTTGATGGTTGTCCTTTTAGGGGGCTTTGGTGTCGTTGGGTGTGGGCGTAAAGGGTCATTGGAGATGTCTCCTACAAGTGTGGAAAAACCTACGCAGGGAACATCTGTTGCTAAAAGTGAAGATGATAAACCTTTTATTCTTGATCGTTTGATAAAGTAGGAGGCAAGTGTGGATTTTTTCTCCTATCATCAAGGTATGCTTCATGCTGAGGGTTGTTCACTTGCTATGCTTGCACAGGAGGTGGGAACTCCTTTTTACTGTTATTCAGCCAATGCATTGGTTACACATTTTAAGGACTATCAAAGAGCATTTCAAGGGATGCCCAGCCTGATTGCTTATGCGGTTAAAGCGAATTCTAATCAAGCAGTTTTGCGGCTTTTAGCTAACAATGGAGCGGGAGCTGATGTGGTTTCAGAAGGTGAATTACGGCGTGCTCTTGCTGTTGGTATTCCGGCGCATTGTATTGTTTATTCTGGGGTTGGTAAAACCGTGAGAGAGATAGATTTTGCTCTTTCTCAGAATATTTATTGTTTTAATGTTGAATCAGAGCCGGAACTTGAACAGTTATCGCAACGCGCTGTTGCACTTTCAAAAATAGCACGTGTTTCATTGCGCATTAATCCAGATGTTGATGCAAAGACCCATAAGAAAATTACAACAGGAAAATCTGAAAATAAATTTGGTATTCCCTTGTTGTTGGCAAGAGAGGCTTATAAAAGAGCGTCCTCTTTACCTGGATTGCAGGTTTGCGGTATTGATATGCATATTGGCAGTCAAATTTGTGATTTAAAGCCGTTTGAGGAGGCGTTTATTATTATCGTAGATTTGGTGCGTCAATTGTGGAGTGATGGTTATGCAATAACGCATATAGATATTGGTGGCGGGCTTGGTATTGCCTATGGTTGTGAACAACATACCGTACCCTCCCCTTTTGATTATGCCGCGCTGGTAAAGAAGCATATTGCTCCTTTAGGGATTAATATTGTGGTGGAGCCGGGGCGGAGCATTGTGGGTCAAGCTGGTGTGTTGGTAACCTCTGTTCTCTATTTAAAAAAGGGGCAAGGGCGGAATTTTGTTATTGTGGATGCGGCGATGAATGATCTGATGCGTCCAACGCTTTATGATGCTTGGCAGAATGTCGTCCTTGTGAAACAAGCAGCAAAAGACGCCCCCCTTATTCGTGCAGATATTGTGGGTTCTGTTTGTGAGACTGGTGATTATTTAGCATTAGATCGTTGCTTGCCAATTTTGGCCCCCAGTGATCTTTTGGCAATTACGCAAGCTGGGGCTTATGGTGCTGTGATGGCGAGTACTTATAATAGCAGACTTCTGGTCCCTGAAGTTCTCGTTCAAGATATGCGTTATGCAGTTATTCGTCCACGTCTTGATTATGCGCAATTAATGGGATGTGATCATATTCCTGATTGGATTGAGCCCAAATTAGATTGAGCATTATTAAATATTTTTGGTCTTATTTTTACTAAACTTTGATGAAACAATTTATTTTCTAGAAATTGTTCTGTATGGGGTTTATGATCTTAATGCACCACGGTAAAAGGGGATAAATGCTTGTTTATGAAAAATAAAAACATCAAAGGCTTTGCAATGAAGCTTTTGTGTGTGCGCATTTTGATGTGGGGGATCCTTTCATTGGAACGGATCTGGGGTCGGTTATTACCATTTTTCCTTGTTCTTAGTCTGTTTTGTTCGTTTAGCTGGTTGGGACTTTTTGGCGTTTTGGGCTATTGGTTCCATTGGCTTTTACTTGGGGCTATGCTTGTTTGTGCTGGGGTAAGTTTATTTTTTCTTATTGGTTTTCGGTTTCCCACAATGCGGGAAGTGGATCACCGTCTTGAACGTGTCAATGGCCTTAAACACCAGCCTTTGAATATTCAGACAGATCGTTTATGTTCTGAAAATGATGAAGATTTTAGTGTTGTTATTTGGCGTGAACATCAACGCCGAATGGCAAAGCAATTATACCATTTAAAAACTGGATTTATCTCTCTTAATAGTGCGGATTATGATCCTTTAGCTTTGAGGGCTTTGTGTGCTCTTCTTTTTGTGTGCGCTTTTAGTTTTTCTTTTGGTTCACAAGGGGGGCGTTTGGCTGATGCCTTTGATTTTCGTCCTGTCGTTGATGAAAAACTCATGCGGATTGATGCTTGGGTAACACCACCTGCTTATACCGGTGTGGCACCGATTTATTTGACAAAAGATGAGAAAACACAACTAGAAATCCCTGAAGGGAGTAATGTTGTTGTGCGTGTTGTCAATGGGGCTGGCATTACAGTAAAAGCAAAGTCTGTAGAAGATGGGAGGGAAATTTCGTTTTCAGAGAAAACGGAGCAAACAGCTTTGAATGATCCAATTGTTCATTTTGAAACACATTTAAAGCATTCAATAAATTTATTTGTATCATCACGTCGTAAAAAACAGCAATGGCATTTGCAGATAATTAAGGACACGCTTCCAACAATTCATTGGTTGGAAAAACCAGGGAGGATTTTAACGGGATCATTGGAGTTACGATATGTGGTGGATGATGATTATGGTGTGACAAAGGCTTTTGTTGAAATAGAGCCTTTTCTTCCTCAGAATAAAAGTGCTTCTTCTCTTTATAATGCTCCGGAAATAGAACTTCTTCTTCCGCGTGGTGGAAAGGGGAAAATGCGAATGGTGCAGGATATATCAGCGCATCCATGGGCGGGTTCGCAAGTCAAAATTACTTTGGTGGCAGAAGATGGTGCGGGGCAGAAAGGACGTAGCAAAACTTTTGTTATGATATTACCACAGCGTGTTTTTTCGAATCCTGTTGCACGCGCAGTGGTTGAACTGCGTCGTTTATTAGCTCTTAATCCTTTAGCGCGAGAGCGGGTACTTGATATGCTTTCTGCTTTGCTTGTGCGTCCAGAAAAGGGGTTGCAAAATGCATCGCATTTTATTGTTCTACAAAGTGCGTGGACAAGACTTTCTTTAGCACAAACAGACGAGGATTTGCGCAATGTGGTGGATTATTTATGGCAAATTGCTTTGGGTATTGAAGGCAATCAACTTGAATCCGTGCAAAAAAAGTTAAAACAAGCACAAGCTGCTTTACGTGATGCATTGCGTTACGGTGCTTCAGCGGCAGAAATTGAACGGCTTATGGCAGATTTACGTCAAGCTATGGATGCGTATATTCGTGCTTTGGCTGAAAAAGCACCGGATAGTCAAGTTTCTAAAAATTCTAAAAGCTCAAAAAGTCCTAATCTTTCTGAAGCTACATTACAAGAAAAGCTAAATTTAATTGAGGAAATGGCTAAAACAGGCTCTTCTTTAGCAGCTGAACAACTCTTGGCGGAAGTTGAACAGACGCTTGATCATTTGCATGTGCAAAAAGGTAATCAAAATGAGGGAGAAAAAAGCCAATCTGCACAAATGAAAGAAAAGATGGACCAGCTTGGAGATTTAATGCGTCGTCAGCAAGAAATTCTCAATGAAACACATCAGTTAGAGATGGAACAAAAACGCGGAGAAAATGTACCGGAAACACAAAAAAAATCTTTAAAAAAACGTCAAGCTGAATTGCAATCTGAATTATCAACATTAGAAAAAGAATTATCAGAACAAGGATTTGAAACAGGAGGCGCCTTGAAAAGGGCAGAAGAAAAAATGAATTCTGCGGAAAATGCTCTTGATAATGGAAATCATCAGGTATCTATACAAAATCAGTCTGATGCTTTGGAATCTTTGAGGCAAGGTGCACAAAATGTTTTGAAAAAAATGCGCGAAACACTTAAAGAAACGGGAGATGATCAAAATGCTGATTCTGGTCCTAAAGATCCGTTAGGACGTCCACTTTCTTCAAAAACAGATGAAGAACAAGAAGGCGAGGCACTCCCACAAGAAAGTGATCAAATGCGTACGCGGCAGATTTTGGATGAAATTCGCAAACGTCTTGGTAAAGAGCATCTTTCAGAAGAAGAAAAAAACTATCTTGAAAGATTGCTTCATTTTAATTAATCAGTGTTGGCTTTTTTCTTAATTGATGTCAAAAACAGTGTATGAAGAACCTCTATGGAGTTCAGCTTCAAAGAAAATAATTAAAGCACTTGTAAAGCGATAATCATTCTGTTGTACTGCTTTTTTAATCATTTAAGTTTAAAATATGCAATATTGAAGTGTTCGCTATTGCGGAGAAAGAGCAGAAGTCCATATAAGTTGGATATATGAAAATCTGTAATGTTTGAAATTTGTTTCTACATGGTATGTTGAGTTGGATATCGTTACGCTGAAAGATTTTTATGCTTCTGCACTTGGGCTGCGTGTGCAAAAGACGCTGTGTGACCAATTAAATTTATGGTGGCCTGATCTTACGGATAAACGGATTATGGGGTTGGGTTATGCGATTCCTTATCTTTCTGTATTGCATGAACGTGCCCAACAATGTTTTGCTTTTATGCCTGCTGCTCAGGGTGTTTCGCCTTGGCCTTGTGCTGAGAAAGTTGCTACAGCGCTTGTTTTTGAAGAAGATTTGCCGCTTCCTGATGCGTCAGTTGATTGTATTTTATTGGTCCATGCATTAGAATATACAGAAAATTCATTTGAAACGTTGAATGAAATATGGCGTGTTTTAGCACCCAATGGTCATTTGATCGTTATTGTTCCTAATCGCTCTGGCTTTTGGGCGCGCAATACGACTACGCCCTTTGGTTATGGCGAACCTTATAGTCAACAACAGCTTATTCGTTTGTTCGAAAAAACAAATTTTATTTCTGGACCAATACAAGAAATTGTACACTATATGCCCTCTACGGGGTATTTTTCGCGGTTGTTCTCATTTTTTTACGAGCCATTTGCTCGCTATCTTTTGCCTTATTTTGGTGGACTCTTAATGTGTCAGGCACAAAAACGTGTTTATCAGGGTCTGCTCGTACAGCGTCGTCAGTCGCGACGTATTTTTATTCCTGCTTTATCACCACAGACAAGAAATATTTTAAATTATAAAGATAATTAATCATTTTGTCATTGTCATAAGAACCGCAAGTATAAAAGGATTCTCTTATTTCAATTTTTTGCATTTACAATTAAAAAATATTCTTTTGTACATTAATATGTGGAATTGGTATGTGAATAAAAATCTCAAGTATCTATATATCGAACCATATTTCATGAATAGCGGAAACATTTTAAAAGAAAAAATGCTGGTATCTTCGTAAGCATAAAAATAGCAGAGTCCAAAGGATCTTGCATAATATGGTTTATGGTGGTTAAAAACTGTACAAGGAAGGATTAAAATGCTTCTTATGAACCATCTCAAGTATCAAGGGCTCCTCTGCAACATCGAGATCTAACATAAGTGTGTGATGGTGCTGGCTTGTTCTTTTATAAGCGTAAAGATGGTGGTGCTCAGTGGCTTTATCATTAGGATAAACATTTAGCGTTATATCATGAATTATATAATCTCTTAAGAGGAGATAAAGTCATAAAGAATGGAGGAAAACTATAAAGATAAAAAACATCTCTCAAGTTAGGTTAGTGAATGTGAGATAAAGCAATGTGTGGAGCGGTTTTTCTGAAAAAAATAATTATAAATAGCACTCATCTAAAGATGATAGTTATGATCAAGAATGTTGCTAAAAGATATCACGATTATTTATATGCGAAACATATTAAAAACTTTAGAAAGAACAAAAGCATGTGAAACAGAAGTTACAAAGTATATCGTGAGAGTTGAAAGCATTTTTGTTTCTGGTTCTCATGTTGGAATATTTCGTTTTTTATTCGTAATGTTATATATTTTGTCATAAGAGTAAGTTCTAAGTAATAGCATTCGAATTATATGCGAAGGTTTTTTCATCTCGTTTCTGTTTTCATTTAGGATATTAAAATTATTTTTGAAACAGTAAATCTCGAATTAAAGATTTAAACGGTAACCATTTTGATCTGTTATGAGAATTTGTGCATTGGAGGGATCGTTTTCGATTTTTTGTCGCAAACGATAGATATGGGTTTCTAAAGTATGGGTGATAATATTTTCATTATATCCCCAAACTTGTTCTAACAATGTTTCACGGCTGACAATTTTATCATTAGCATAATAGAGACATTTAAGGATCGCTGCTTCTTTTTCTGTGAGACAGATTTTATTGTTGCATTGATCAAGAAGAAGTTTTTGTCTTAGTTTAAAAGTATAGGGACCAATATGAAAGGTTGCGTCTTCATTTTGTTCATATTGGCGCAACTGTGCTCGAATTCTCGCCAATAACACTGCAAAGCGAAAGGGTTTTGTTACATAATCATTGGCGCCTGTTTCAAGATCTAAAATATTATCACAGTCTGTATCATAATTTGTTATCATGATAATGGGAGCACGAAATCCTTGGGTGCGTAATTGTTTAACGGCTTTGTAGCCATCAAGATCAGGAAGTTGAAATCCCAAAATAGTGAGATCAATATTTTCTTTTTGGATTATTCTCATTCCCGCTTCTGCTGTTTTTGCTTGGGAAATTTTAAATTCTTGATGCATTTGCAATTGTTCTACTAAAATGGGGCGTAGATCATCGCCTTCAACGATTAAAAGAGTGTATTGGTTCATGTTTTTCCTTATAGGCATGTTGATGCACTGATTGATATAGTTTCATGAAAAATGAGATTTCATGCAAGAAAAATTAAAAGAGGAAAATTAAAAAAAAGTCTTTGAAAAAATAAACTTTTATAATTTCTATGGTTGTTTGCCGAAAAGAAGGTGTTTCCGTCTGCAGAGTATTTTACGTATTGGTTGGAAGCATTTTTTATGCTTTAGAATGTGTTTTAGCCATTGAGTGTCATCATTTTTACGCTTATGGAGAAACAAGCTAGCACTATCATTCACTTTGCCAGCTCGTGGGTGTTGCGGACAGTTCTTGGCACTTGAGACGATTCATAAGAGGAATTTTTAGTGCTTTCTTTCACGTTTTTTATCTATATGGGACTTTCTCCGCTTAGAATATGCAAGCAAATAGCTTTTGATTGATTCAATATAAACAGGTTGGGAATGAGAGAATCCAGCGGCATGAGAGGCTCTCATCCAACATGCGAACAATGAACACTCAATATGATGCGTTTTTTAAGCGTGAAGAGAACTGTGCAACACCTAGCAGATATGTACCGTTTAGGAGAATTTCACGGTCATTTTTATTGTTTTTTTATCCACGTTCAGTTTTGTTTTTTCGTAGAGTTTGTGTGCGAAGAGGTCTGTGTGATGCTCGTGGGTGTTGCTTATTATAATCGTTGAGTAAGTCTTGCCTTTAGAAATGCCTAAAAAATACCTAATGAAGGGGGGAAGTTTTGGGGCATTTTATATTGAGAAGAGTGCAGAATGAAAAATGATAAGGAAGAGTATCCTATTTATGTATTTAGCGTGAAAACACATCAATAGAGAGGGATGCCTTGTGCGATATGAAGTGCTTTTTCATATGAGTCTAACGGTAAATTCATCGAACACTCCCATCTTTACGCTTATGAACAAGTAAGCCGGATCACACACTTTGCCAGCTCGTGGGTATTTCGAGACAGCCCTTAGCACTTAAGACGGTTCATAAGAGCCATTTTCACTCTTTTCTTTAACAATTTTTATTCACACACTCATCCCGCTTTTTATGTGCAAGAAAGTGGTTTTAATTGATTCAACATGGGACAAATTTGAAATGGGAGAATCTTACGATATTCGGGACTCTTATTCAACATGCAAAACAGTAATTTATCATTATAAATCAATGGATTATTAATGAATAAAATTTATTGCTTTAAGATAAAAGCATTTCCTTCTTAAGGTTGCCCATCAAACAGACTTCTGTCCATTCCTCTTCTGTCACGGGTTGTACTGATAAGCGGCTGGCCTTGACCAACACCATATTTGCTAGTTTAGGATTGGCTTTGATTTGTTTTAATGAAACAGGTGTTGGCATGTCACAAAGTGCTCGGATATCTACACATTCCCAGCGTGGATCAGAACTTGTAGAATCAGGGTGTGCTTCAGCACATATTTCTACAATTCCTACAATTTCTAAACCTTTATTTGAGTGATAAAAAAAACCTTTATCACCATATTTCATAGTGCGCATATTGTTACGTGCTTGATAATTGCGTACACCATCCCATTGTTCGCCATTAACTCCTTTTTTCTTTTGCATCTCCCATGACCATTTATGGGGTTCAGATTTAAAAAGCCAATAAGCCATGAGTTCTCCTTTTTCATAGACTGTTATGCATTTTTATAAGTATCTTTGTAATACCATCAACGATGATTTTTAAAATGGGGTAAATAACGGCTATTATCTATTTTTCTTGTTTCAAAATAATGTGTAGTAGAGAGACGCGCTCCATTGATATTTCATGTTGTATAAAAGTATTTTGCTCTTTGTTTCTCTTTTCAACTATGGTCTGAAATGCGGTCACTATAAGAGTTTGTTGGAAAAAATTAAGAAAATTGGTTCTAAAAAGCTTTAAGATTACAATGACAATGAAACGAATAAATGGTCAAAGATGATGAGGTCAACGAATGGCATTCATATCTATGCTTTGTGGGAGAGAGTAGATCTTATTATGCTGTAAAATACCGTCATTTGAAGTGTAATGATATAAGGCAGTTTTTTGAGACATGAGGTTTTTAAGAATGTGTGGTGAATATTTAGATTTACGTGTCGAGCTTTGGGTTAAGTGAATTGTGTGAGTGGGAAGCAGGTGGAATCTGCTCGATAGAGAATTCGGACTATCTATAGACCGGAGTGAGTAGAAATCTTCGTTCTTTAAGATGTGTGTGGGACGTCAATTTTATTATGCTTTTGTTCCACGGCGTCCCATCCCGATCAAGGGCGGGGCTTTTTCATCTAATGGCCAGCGTGAGCGGGGTGCAATGTCAAGAGAGCTTGTTTCTCCTCGTGCGAGTTTTTGTGCACCGGCAAAAGCAATCATTGCAGCATTATCCGTACACAAGGAAAGAGGAGGGGCTATAAATTCAAAACCATGTTGATGAGCAAGGTCTTGCAACGTAGAGCGAATGGCTTGGTTTGCGGCAACGCCGCCCGCAACAACTAAAGCAGGAGAACGCTTTTCTTGATTATCAGAGAGAGGATATTGGTGGGTAAAGTGTTGTAAAGCTAGGTGAACACGATCACGTACCGTATCAGTCACAGCGGCTTGAAAACTTGCGGCAATGTCAGCAATATCATTTTCTGTAAGGGGAGCTATGGCTGTTGCGGCTTGTCGAACAGCAGTTTTGAGTCCTGAAAAAGAAAAGTCTAATCGTTTTTCACCTTTTAAAGGTCGTGGAAGAGGGATGCGATTTTTATCACCAAATAAAGCTGCTTTTTCAAGTGCTGGTCCACCAGGATAAGGAAGACCTAAAAGTTTTGCTGTTTTATCAAAGGCTTCTCCTAACGCATCATCAATAGTGGTTCCTAAACGCTGGTAGTTGCCTACTCCATGAACAATGATTGTTTGTGTATGACCTCCTGAAACTAAAAGTAATAAATAAGGAAAGCTGACGTTGTGCGTTAACACAGCTGTTAAAGCATGTCCCTCTAAGTGATTTACCGCAATAAATGGTTTGCCAGTGGCAAGAGAGAGTGCTTTTGCGCTCATAACGCCTACCAACAATCCTCCTATCAAACCAGGACCACTGGTGGCTGCAATGCCATCAATATCTTTTAATTTTGTGTTTGCTTCTGTTAGTGCTTGCAGAATTAAATGATCAAGAACTTCAACATGGGCACGAGCAGCAATTTCAGGAACAACACCGCCGTAAGGTGCATGGTGATCAATTTGACTCCAAACAACATTGGAAAGAATTCGGCTGTTTGATTCATTGTTATATTCAATGACAGCCGCTGCCGTTTCATCACAACTTGTTTCTATTCCCAGCAGACGCATTTTAAACAAAACCTTATATTGAAGCTTCTTTCTTACGTGCGTACCATGAACAGAAAAAGATGCAAAGTATTTCTCTTAGAATTGATTTTTCTATGAAAAATATGTGTTTTGGCATTTTCTTTGAATTTTATGATATCGTTGATTAAAAAATAAAGCTGTATTTTCGAGTATAAAATGCAAATATTTTTTTAAAACTTGTCTATTAAAGTCTATAATTGTAAATATTATTGAGAAAAATGAGATTTGGAAAATTTCTGTAAATTTATACTCTTTCGAAGATATTTGAGAAAAGCTTCATTTTTAAAACTTTTTTCATTTTATTATTTTATTTTTGAAAAAAGTGTGCACAAAAAGTGATAAAGATGGTCGATTCTTCAAAACCAAAAGTTAAATCACATTATACTGGTACGCGCCGTAAGAAACCAGTTATTGAACATGAAGCTATTCCCCATGATTCAGAGGAAAAAATCCACAATTCTGTAGAATCTCCTGCACGAGAAAAACAGAATATGCAAGGTCAGGATAAAAGTATCTCTAGTACAATTTGGCTTTTCTTATCCCTTTCTGGGATTTTGGGGGGATTCATTGCTTTGGGAATTTTTATGGGGCTTCAATGGGCTGGTTTTTTTCCTTCTCCTTTTGTGGCAAATTCTGCTGGGGAGGAAAAAGCCTTGCAGATTGCTGAAGCCGCAAAAAGTCAAGGTGAAGACACAAAGGAACAATTGAGCCGGGTCTTTCAAGAAATCGATGCGTTAAAAACAGAGTTTTCTTCTTTTTCATCACAACAGTTTAAAACAACGAAAAATGATGAACTATCGAAAGAAGAAAGCAAAAAAGCTTTTGCGATTTTAGAGGAAAAAGTAAAAACTCTTGAAGAAACTGTACAAACTTTTGTTAGAGAGTCGAAAGAGATAGAGACGGCTTTGTCTGTTGGGCAGAGCAATGCAAATGATCTTGCTGCGTTAAAACAACAGTTAGAAGCACTACAGGAAGAAACTGCTGTTAAAAATAGTGAGAAAAAAGAAATAGATACCGCGCTCTTTACTGCAATTAGTTCATTAAAAAATGCTGTAGAGCGTGGTGGATCTTATAATAATGAATTAAAGCTGTTGCGGCAATTATCGCCTTCGATTAATGGACTTGATGTGTTGCAAAAAACAGCTACTGTGGGTCTTCCAAGTTCAGCACAACTTTCAGTTGATTTTGCTCATGTTGCTGATGCAATTGTTGGTACGCAAAATCTTGTTGCGTCAGATGCTGGTTTTTTTGACCGAATTTTAGCGTGGATAAAAGGGCTCATTGTTTCGCGACCGATTGGAAATGTTGAAGGGACAACGCTGGGGGCTATTGCGGCACGCATGGAAGTTGCCATTCAAGCTGGTGATTACGAAAAGGCTTTGAGTGAATGGCAATCATTGCCCCAAAGTGCAAAAGATGTTTCAATGGATTTTGTTAAGCAGCTTGAAAGACATATTGCTATTCAACAGTTGTTGCAGCAATTGTTATTGTCTGTGCAACAAGGATCTTTTAAAGCAACAAAGATGTAAATAGGCCCAAGATGATACGTGTTTTTATTTATATTTTTGTTGTTTGTATCCTCGGTTTAGCTTTCACGTGGGTTGCTAATCACAATGGTATTTTTGTTCTCACATTTTTGCATTTCAGATTTTCTGCTTCATTTCTTACAGTGTTAAGTGTGCTTATTTTGTTTTTTGTAACGCTGGTGCTTTTATGGTGGTTATTGTCTTTCTTTTTTTCCATACCGAATGCTCTTTCCAATTATTTTTATAAACGCCATCAAAAGCGTGGTTACGAAGCTCTTTCAAAGGGGATTCTTGCAACTTTTGCTGGTGATAGTATGGTTGCGCAAAAAATGGAAACACGGGTTGCTAAATATCTTGCAGGAAAACAAGAGCCATTGGTAAAACTCTTACAAGCGCAAACCTTGTCTTTACAAAATGATTCTGTTCGCGCCATCGGTCTTTATGAAGAGATGAGAAAGGAAGATCCGACAAAACTGGTTGGACTTTATGGTTTGTTTCGTGAAGCGATGAAGAGTAAAGCTTATGAGGCAGCGCAACAATATGCCGAAGAGGCACTGACTTTATCGCCAGCACTTTTATGGGCGCATCAGGCGGTGCTCGATCGGTTAAGTACTGAGGGTAAATGGGATAAGGCACTTACTATTTTTGAAAGAACGCAAAAAGCTCTCCCGCGTTCTATTCGCGCGACTCCAGAGCGGCAGCATATACAGGTTTTACTACTAAGTGGGCAGGCACTTTCTTTGTTTGATACACATCCTGTACAAGCACGTGAAGCTATTTTGAAAGCCCATAAATTGGCACCTGATTTTGTTCCAATAATAGTTATTGCTGCTGATATTCTTTATAAATTAAACGAAACGCGTAAAGCGGATAAAATGATTATAGCGGCTTGGCAAAAGGAGCCTCATCCTGACTTGGGAGCGCTTTATCTTGAAAGAGAAGAAGGAGCCATTGGGCGATTGAAAAGGGCTAAGACACTTGCTTCTTATAATAAAGATGCATTTGAGTCGGCTTTCCTTATTGCTAAAGCAGCTTTGGATGCTGGTGAAACAGCATTAGCAAGAGAGAAGGCACAAAAAGCATTACAATGTCATCCACGGGAAAGTGTTTATTTATTGTTGGCAGATATTGAAGAGGCACAGGGAAACAGTCAAGGTGCTGTGCGTCAATGGCTTTCTTTAGCACTTCGTGCTGAACGTGATCCAGTGTGGATGTGTGATGGGGCCATTTTTTCTTCTTGGTCAGCGGTTTCTCCAATCAGTGGACGTTTGGGCTGTTTTGAATGGAAGGCGCCTCCTGGTATGCCTTCTCTCACATTAGAGGCGGACAATATTGTGTCGAAAAGGCAAGACAAAGAGTATGTTATGGGAAAAAGTGATGATGTTGGAGATAAGAAGCTTGAAAAATTAACACCTATAGATGATTCTCTTTTGCATAATGCGCAGGTGGAGAAACAAGATATAAAAGAAAAAGATGTAAAAATGTTCAGTCAAACTCACTTAAATGTTGATGATCCAGGGGTTAAAACAGAAGAAGAAACATCTTTATCGAGGAAAAAATTTCGTTTATTTTAAATTGCATCAATATGGTAGTATGAGCGTTTTTTCAGAAGAAAAAATTAATATAGAAGAAAAAAAATTATCTTTAATCTTGTCCAATAAAATTATTCTCTTATGCTTAAAAAATGAAATTTTGCTTGGTAGCAGAGGTGATTGGTTAAAAAATGTTTTTAAATCAGAGATGTCTTGATAAAAAACAAAAAAATAACAAACCAAGGATTGCTGTCGTTATTCATCGGCGCTCTACCTATACTGGTCGTTTGGGAAAATTTTTACAACAAAATGGTTTTGTTCTTGATATTTATCGTCCTATTTTTGGACAAAAACTCCCTGATACATTAGAGCATTATGCCGGCGTTGTTATTTTAGGGGGACCGATGAGTGTGAATGACAGCGAAGCCTATATTGGTGAGGAAATTGATTGGATTTCGTTATCACTAAAGGAAAATAAGCCTTTTTTGGGTATTTGTCTTGGAGCACAAATGTTAGCGCGAAATCTAGGGGGGCGCGTTGGTACAAGAAGTGATGGGACTGTTGAAGTCGGCTGGTATCCACTAGAAGCAACCCCACAAGGGAAGGAATTGATGAATTGGCCAGAGATGGTCTACCATTTCCATGATGAAGGTATTTATGATTTACCGAAAGAGGCAATGCTTTTGGCAACAGGGAATACATATCCTACACAAGCTTTTCGTTATGGAAACAATGCATGGGGTTTGCAGTTTCATGCTGAATTTACACGCGCTATGATGCGGCGTTTGGTCGTGCGTTCGGCACATAAATTGACTGAAAAAGGTGCTCAACCTGCTTGTGCACATTTGAAAGGTCATTTAATCTATGATCGAGCTTTGAGTCAATGGTTTGAAAGCGCATTACACCAGATTTTTTGTACACCGCCCGTACTTGTGTGATTATTGATAACGCATTGATTTATATAGGTAATTCACGGTTTTGTATATTGAATGAGAACCCCGAATATAGTAAGGTTTTTTCATTCCAAACCTGTGTATATTGACTCAATAAAAACCTCTTGTTTGCATGTCACAAGTAGGGCTGGCGTGTGGGCAAAAACTGTATAAGAAAAGACTAAAAATGCTTCTTATGAACTGCCTTAAGTGCCAAGAGCTGTCGCAACATTTGGGGGCTAGCCAAATATAATGATGGTGCTGGCTTTGGGGCCTCCATAAGCGTAAAGATGGGGGGCTCAATGGCTTTATCGTTAAGAAACACTATTCATTATCATTTTTGTTGTGCTGTAAAAGAGTATGGTTTAAGGCAGAGGTAGAAAATCTATGTAAAACTTTACACATGAGGTATTTTTTGTTAAAGGGTATAATCGTTCTTCTTAAGAAAACCTTGTTGAGTTTATGAGATACAGTACTTTAGAATGATGTATGGGGGCTTCTTGAAGTGATCAGTAGATAAAGTCCGGTCGATTAAGAAGTTGGGTTGTGTATAAACTGACCGGGGTTAGAAATCTTTGTCCTTTTTAGGGTGGGAGAAAGTTAAGAGATAAAGAAAGTTTTAATGTTGTCCAAATCCTCTCAATTACCATTAAGACGAAAAAGTTTTTCTTTAAGCTATTTAATTTTTGGGCTTTTTTGTTTGGCTCTGATATTTATTTATAGCGCACTCTGGTTTTTTTTTCACGTAAAATAGAAGACCATGTTTCTGATATATTTGTAAAAGTATCTTCCCATAATATGGCGGCGGTATGCGAGAATGTACGCAGGGATGGTTATCCTTTACGTGTCGGTGTTGTTTGTGACAAGTTTCAATTTTCTTGGCCTTTACATGGGGTTTCTTTATCGACGGGGCGTTTGACGGCTGGTGCACCAATTTATTCACCTTATTTGGTCGAGTTTAATGTTCGTTCTCCTGCATTAATTGTTTTTTCCGGAAAAACTCCTATAGTATCGCATTGGCGCAATTTGGTGATTGAAACAGAGCCTTATTGGAAAACGGGTAAAACATTGAAGTTTATAGCTGAAGGGCTTGAGATTGCATCTTTTTCCTCTTTCTCTGAAGATCAAAAGCTTCAAGAAGCATTAAGAGCACAAACGATAGATAAAAAAACGACACAAGAAAATATTGAAGATCCGGCATCTTTGCAAAATACGCATGACGTGATTATTCAGCCATTAGAGCCACAAGATATGCCTCAAAAAATAACGGCAGAATTTTTGCGTTTTGATCTAAAACATGAAAAGAATGATTTATCGGGACATATAACTTTTGACGGTTTTGATGCTTCTCCCTTTTTAAAATCTTCTTTTGTTGATATTCCTAAAATTGATGGTAATTTGAAATGGATTTTAAATGACATTTCTTTTCTGTCTGAAGATGAAGAAAAAAATTGGCAACAGCGACTGTATGGAAAAAGTGGACTTTTAAAGCAAGGTGAATTGACTTTTCATACAGGTGGTGCAGTGCGTATTAGTGGACCTTTTTCTTTTGATGATGAAGGATATTTGACAGCAAAATTTGAACTTGTCCTTATTCAGTCCATGAAGCTTCTTGACACTCTGCAGCGCTTATTTCCCGCGCAAGCCAATAATCTTCAAGCGTTATTTTTTATTTTAGGTGCTTTGCCTAAAAATGCGGACGGCGCTCCCGTTCTTTCATTGCTCATTAACAATGGGTGGGTAAAACTGGGATTTTTAAAACTTGGTCGTCTTGCTCCACTTTAGGTGTTGTACCAAAGCCTTTTTTCATCTTTACTATCAAATTTCGACTTTTTCTGATTTTCACACTTTTTTGCAATTTTAGGGTGTCAAAATATATTTTAACAAAATGCGTATTTAATGGTAAAAAAAATAGCTATAAAAATAAAAAATTATCACCTACTCCTAACTCGTCCAACCTCTTTTCACTTAGTACAAAATCTTATGTCAAACTACATATAACAACAGTGTTTGTATGGAAAAAGTGGTATTTTAAAGTATGCTGAATTGCCTTTTTATACAGGTGGTGGGTTGTGTGTTCGTAGATTTTTTATGTATGGAGCAAGCATATTGTATATATCTGTTTGGGGGTAATCTATTAAAACAAGTCAACAGCTTAACTGGAGGAGAATATGAAGTTGTAAAGGGGAAAATCAACATCCATCTTTACTGTCATTTTTTATTCGATTTTACGCATTTCAAAAGCAGTTACAGTTATATCTTTTAAATAATGGATTAAGCTTATCCTTTTATTTCTGATATTTTTTAATGAAGCCATATGTCTTCCACGTAAAACAGAATATATTTGTATTGCATATTTACGCATTTGTTAAAAAAATATTTCTCAGTACTTCTTATTTCCGATGTCGCTTATGAATGGTATAAGGATAAAGCCATTAAGCACCACCATCTTTTCGGTTATGGAGTAACAAGCTAAGGGGCAACACCATCATATTATATTTGCTAACTCTCAATGTTACTGCAGATTTTGGCACTTGAGGCAGTTTATGAGGGGCATTTTTAGTTCTTTCTTTACTGTTTTTATCTATTCGGCTTTCCCATTTGCAATATGCAAGGGGAAATGTGGTTAATTAATTGAATATAAACAGATTTTAAATGAGACAAATTTAGAATATCGAATTATCAGTCATCATAAAAATGATAAAATTATGATTGTAAATCAATATATTATATTTTTATGATGAAGGATATTTGACAGTAAAATTTGAATTTATTTTTTATTTTGAGTGCTCTGTCTAAAAATGCAGGATAGGGCTTCCGTTCTTCCCTTGTTGGTTAGTCATGGATGGATAGAACGGAGCAAAAGCTTAGCTGTTTTGTACTGCTTTTAAGTCTGAAAGTTTATGTTTTTAGGGTGAAAAATCAATCCTGTTGTTTTTTTGAAATTGTTGCAAACAATTCTATTGTGATAAATAGCGAGATTTTATTTTGGGTGTTATGTTTAAAATGCAAACTCCCGCTCTATATTTTCGCTGGTTTGTTGTGGTGGTGGGATAGAACGGGAGATTGAGTGGGTCGTTTTGTATTTGCTTTAGGTTTGAAAGCCAACATTTTGAAGTTGAGAAATCAATCCTGCTGCAAAAGTAAAACGAGAAATATTGAGATCATTTTCAATAAGGGCACTAATGCGGTTTGTAATATTATGAATATTATTTTCTTCTGTTTTTTTCCAAGTGTCAAAAGGATCTTTTTTCTTGCCATAATTTTTGAGGATTTTCATAACGATTTGCCGTAAGCTTTCGGAAACATTTTCTTTGGCTTGGCTTAGAGCCATACTATCATAATAATCTAAGATGGGAATTGTTCGACGAGCTTCATTAATGCGGTTTATACGAATGATTTGTGCAAGCGAGAAATAAATCTCTGCAGTTTTAATAAGATCACTGTTGCTTTGTTTTGCAATCAAAGAAATATCACAGATTATTGGTGCTGCTTCCAAGAGAGCCAATTGTTTTGCTAATGCTTTTGGTGCTCCTTCTTCACTGTAGTGTAGTGCTTTTTCTTCAATCTTTTGATTAATATCGTTGTTGGGAGAATGCATAAGCTCTTTTTCAATAATACTACGGGCTTGCTTTATTGTTTTTACAATTTCTTCTAGTGGACGTGAGAGATCCATGTTGTGCAAACCCCAATTGGTCGTTTCAAAGAGCATTGGGGTCATTGCTGCATAGAATTTGTTTTGGACAAGACCAGGTATTTTATTATCAAGCTTATCAATTTGATCAGATAATTGAGGAATTTCAAAACCATCACGGATGGCAATAAAAACGCGAATAATATTTTCAACCTTTTGTTGTGTTTCATCGTGTAGCCGATTAACAAAAGTGGGGCCTCCACGATTTACAATGTCATTGGCAATCAGTGTTGCGATAATATTACGACGCAATTGATGGTTAATCACTTCCTTCTTAAAATTTTCTTGAATTTGGGTTGGAAAATAGTTCAGCAAGGCTGTATTGAAATAGTGATCATCAACAATGGGGCTATTAGCAATTTCTTCTTTTAAGGTCAATTTAGCATAGGCAAAAATAACGGCGAGTTCTGGACGGAGAAGACCTTTGCCTTGGGTTGTTCTTTGTCGTAAAATTTGCTCATCAGGGAGTATTTCAACTCTGCGATCTAGAAGTTTTTTTTGTTCCAAATCGTGCATAAAGCGTATTTGATAGGGCAAATCAGTAGTGCTTTGGTTTTCCGCCAAAGAAAGAGCAAGGGGTTGTAGATAATTGTTACGCAAGACGAGTTGCTCGACTTGAGGCGTCATTTTTTTCAAGAGCTTATTGCGATCTTCGCGGGTTAACGTTTTGGCACGTAGTGCTGATGCAAGAACAATTTTGAGATTGACCTCAATATCAGAACAATTCACACCAGCAGAATTGTCAATGGCATCCGTATTGCATCGACCACCATTTGAGACATATTCAATCCGTCCACGTTGTGTAACACCAAGATTAGCTCCTTCACCAATAATTTTTGCACGCACTTGTTCTCCGGTAATGCGTATTGCATCATTTGCGCGATCACCTACTTGAGCATCGTTTTCTGTTGCAGCACGGATATAAGTACCAATACCGCCGAACCATAAAAGATCAACCGGGGCTTTGAGAAGAGCAGAGATAATTTCAAAGGGTGTTCCTGTTTGTTTTTCAAAACCAATGGCTTGTGCTGCTTCAGGTGAGAGAGTAATGGTTTTTTCTTTTCGTGAGAAGATACCACCGCCCTTTGATAATTTGCTTTTATCGTAATCTTGCCAACTTGAGCGAGGAAGTTTAAAAAGGCGCGTACGCTCTGCGTAGCTTTCGTCTATGTTTGGATCTGGATCAATAAAGATATCGCGGTGATCAAAAGCGGCAATCAATTTTGTTTGTTTGGAAAGCAGCATTCCATTACCAAAGACATCACCAGACATATCGCCAACACCGACACAGGTGAAGGGCGTTGTTTGAATATCATGATTAAATGATTCTCTAAAATGTCTTTTGACGGCTTCCCATGCGCCTTTAGCTGTAATACCAATGTCTTTGTGGTCGTAACCTGCTGAGCCTCCAGAGGCAAAAGCATCATCAAGCCAAAAGTGGTTTGCTTGGCTGATGGCGTTGGCTGTATCAGAAAAAGTTGCTGTTCCTTTGTCTGCTGCTACAACAAAATAGGGGTCAGGGTCATCATGACAGATGATATTGTGGGGCGCACTTATTTTGCCATTAACCAGATTGTCTGTGATGGAGAGCAAAGCAGTGATAAAGTCTGTATAAGCTTGACGTGCTGCTTCTATGATAACAGCACGGTCATTTGTTTGGGGAAGCCGATGGGGATAGAATCCACCTTTTGCACCTGCAGGAACGATAACTGCATTTTTAACTTGTTGGGCTTTGACTAAGCTCAGCACTTCGGTACGATAATCTAATGCACGATCAGACCAACGAATTCCGCCACGGGCAATAGGTCCAAAACGCAAATGGACTCCTTCAACTTCCGGTCCATAAACAAAAATTTCTCGGTAAGGGCGCGGTTCAGGCAAACCTTCAATCTGGCGCGGATTTAATTTGGTGGCTAAAATACGCCGTGGACTTCCATCAGGAAGAGGCGTAAAGGCATTTGTTCGTAAACTCGCCTCTATAAGGTTACAATAACGGCGTAAAATGAGATCATCATCTAAACCAGAGACTTTTCGTAATTTTTCTTCAATGCGCTTTTGAATGACTTGTTGGTTTTTTTCCTGTTCTTTTTCTGTATGGCTTTGATGAAATTTTAAATGAAATAAAGCATAAAGATCTTGGGTGATGTCAGGATAAGCATTTAAAGTTTGGGCAACGCGATCTTGCGAATAAGGAATTCCAGCTTGTTGGAGATAGCGCCCATAATGGCGCAAAATAACAATTTCATGCCAATCAAGCTCAGCTGTTTGGGTGAGAGCATTAAAGCCGTCATTATCAGCATTTTGTGCCCAAATGGCTTCAAAGGTTTCGGCGTGTTTTTGACCGTCTTTTTCAAAATCGATACAGCGTTGGAAAGTACTTTCTAGCTGCATATCATGAAGATACACAGAGCGCCCATTGCCATCTGGTAATTCAAGAGTTTGTTCAGCAATAACGCGAAACCCCATATTTTCAAGGAGTGGTACACGTTTGGAAAGGGCAAGTGCTTCATGGCGGTGAAAAAGCCGAAGAGAAATGCACTGTTTTTCTTTGTTTTGTGCATGATAAAAGATCACGAAAAGGGGCTTTTCATCATGAAGACTTAGAATATGTCCGGCATCGTTAATAGCGTCTTCAGCTGAAAATAAATCACGATAGCTGTTGGGGAATTCACTGGCTAGACGTGTTTGTTGCTCTGTTATTTTCTTGTTAAGAGCGATGGCTTGAACCCTGTCTTCCCAACTTCGTGCAATCGAACGTACATGTTGTTCAAGTGTGGAGCGCTCAATAAGGGGAACAGTTTCGTTTCCTTTACGATGGATGATATAATAGACACGTATAAGAGTGCTTTCCAAAAATAGCGGATAAGATTCAAAAAAGTCACCTTTATAGAGCTCAACAAAATGTTCGCCAACTTTTTCACGCAGGCTGCTGCTATATTGATCACGCGGTACGTAGACAAGGATAGAAACAAAGCGCCCAAAAGAATCAGTATGGGCAAGAACCCGTAAACGTGGGCGCTCATCTAATTGTAGAATAAGTTTAGTGTTTTCTGTCAATGTATCAACATCAGAGCGAAACATTTCATCTCTTGGATAGGTTTCTAAAGCACTGATGAGTGCTTTTCCTGAATAATCGGCGTGATTGTGTCCAAGACGTTGAATAATAGTTCGGGCTTTTTCTTTTAAGAAAGGAATTTGCAAAATAGAACGTGTATAAGCTGAGGAGGTAAAAAGCCCTACAATGCGTAATTCTCCACAGAGTTGGTTTTCTTTATCAAAGATTTTAAGACCAATATAATCCAGCCAAACAGAACGGTGAATTTTGGAGCGGCTGTTCGCTTTTGTCACGATAAATAGATTATCGCTTTCCATGAAGGATAAAACTTCTTGAGGAGGCTCTTTCATGCTTTTATCGTCAACAATATGAATAGAAGCATCCGTGAGTATACCAAGTTCAATATTACTCGCTGTAAAGGATTTTAGGGGTTTTTGGTCTTTGATGAAGTTGTAAGTGCGCATACCAAGGAAAATGAAATTATCGTCCATTAGCCAGTGAAGAAATTCAATGGCTTTTTCGCCTTCTTGTTTGTAGTGCGGGGGAAGACTTATTTGGTAGGCATGAATATGTTTTTCAACTTCTTCAAGCATAGGTTTCCAGTCTTGTACAGCAGTATTAACCTGTTCAAGAACTAAGGTGAGTTCATTTTCAAGTTTCTGCGTCTGCTGTTTATTGAGTGACTCGATGTGAATTTGCATCAGACTGATGCGTTTTCCAGAAGCACTATCAAGAATGGGGTGTGCAATCAAATAAATATGGCTTTTGTGTTGATTGAAGACATTTAAAATAGAATCGAGAAGGAAGGGTTTGTTATCATTGACAAGCGTGATAACGGTTATAGGCTTGTTATTACGGGTCAAGTTTTGTTCAAAGAAGATGGTATTTTTTCCCGTCTGATGGAGATTAAAAGCTTTTACCGCGATAGCAGTGGCCTTTTGAAGTTCTTCACTTTCGTAATAAGCAATATCTTCTTCATCGGTTTGAGCAAAAAGGATTTGTTCTATTTTATCTTGGGTGTTTTTTATTTCTGTTTTTTTTTGTTGCAACACATTCACTCTCCCTTTTTGCTCTTAGGGGTCTTTTCTTCTCTTTGTTAAAAGCAGACCATTATATTTTTACATACTGTAACACCTTCTTCCTAAAGAAAATAGCTCTTTATTTGGAAAGAATGAGTTTGTTTTTGCTATTTTTTAGTAATATTTTGTACTTTAAAGAAATATTTTTCTTCAAGGAAAAGGCATTTTTAGTATTTTTGTATGTTAATAGTTTGTTTTTTAAAATATACAAAATGAAAGTAAAAAAAGAAGCAAAAGTAAAAAAAGAATGGCGCATTTACCAGAAAGACTTTTAAGTGGTTACCAAAACTTTATAAACAATCATTTTTCATATAAAACAGCACATTATCAGCAATTGGCGATTGAGGGGCAGAAACCTGAAGTTTTGGTCATTGCTTGTTGTGATTCGCGAGCAGTACCAGAAATGATTTTTGATGCTAAGCCGGGGGAAATTTTCACCTTACGCAACGTGGCAAATGTGGTTCCTCCTTTTTCTCCTGATAACAAATATCATGCAACATCAGCAGCTCTCGAATATGCCGTGCAATTGCTTGAAGTGAGACATATTGTTGTTTTTGGTCATGCCCATTGTGGGGGAGTTCATACTGCTCTTAAGCAGACGTGTAAATCTTTATCGTCAAATGATTTTATCGGTCAATGGATAAGTCTCTTAGCACCAGCCGCAGAAATTGTTTTGAATAATAAGTCGCTGTCGTGGCCAGAAAAACAGACGGCATTAGAGCAGCTTTCTATTCGTCATTCGTTGAGAAATTTAGAGACGTTTCCATGGATAAAGCTTCGCAAAGATCAAGGTTTTTTGACATTGCATGGGGTTTGGTTTGATATCTCTAGCGGAAAATTATGGAGCCTGGAACAGGAAACAGGTTGTTTTATGCGCGTTGAAGTTGAAAGTTTTGAAGTATAGTATTTGTTGTTTTTATTTCTTCGTATAAAAAGACATTTTATGATAAAACTTGACAAAGCTGGGGTTTTATTGTTTGAAGGAGCAAGCTTTCAGTGACAAAATTAACTTGGAGCCACCGACTGAGACCCCGGTTTAAGGGTATAAAGAGATCTCAGAGGTCAACATCCGACGGCGCGATGCGTTCTCGGGTGCCACTTTGGTTTGTTTGTTATGCAACAATGAGGTAAATGATGTTTGAATCTTTGCAAGAGCGACTTGGTTCTATCCTGTCTCATTTGACAGGGCGTGGCGCTTTATCTGATCAGGATGTTGTAGAGGCGCTGCGTGAAATTCGTCGCGCTTTATTGGAAGCCGATGTTGCTCTTGATGTTGTGCGCTCTTTTACCGATAGAGTTCGGGAAAAAGCTGTTGGGGCCGAAATCGTTAAATCGATTAAGCCAGGCCAAATGGTGGTTAAAATTGTTCATGATGAATTGGTTCATATTCTTGGAAATGAAAGTGTTCTGAGTGATTTGAATGCTCCTTCTCCAGTTGTTATTATGATGATTGGTTTGCAAGGTTCGGGAAAAACAACCACAACAGCAAAGCTTGCAAAACGGTTAACGGATAAGCACAATAAAAAAGTTCTCATGGCGTCATTAGATACACGCCGTCCCGCTGCACAGGAGCAATTGCGCCAATTGGGAGAGCAGGCGACACTTGCAAGCTTGCCTATTATTGCGGGACAGTTGCCCGTTGATATTGCATCACGTGCTGTGCAAGCTGCTAAATTGGGTGGTTATGATGTGCTTCTTCTTGATACGGCAGGGCGTAATCATATTGATGAAGCTTTGATGTTTGAATTGGCTGAAATTAAAGCGTGTTCCCTTCCTCATGAAATTATGTTGGTGGCTGATAGTTTGACGGGGCAAGATGCCGTTCATCTTGCTCGTTCTTTTGATGAGCGTGTAGGGATTACAGGAATTATTTTAACACGGATGGATAGTGATGGGCGGGGTGGTGCTGCTCTTTCCATGCGTGCTGTTACAGGCAAGCCAATTAAAGCAATTGGAACTGGTGAAAAAATAGATGCTTTAGAAGAATTTCATCCCAGTCGTATTGCTGATCGTATTCTCGGAATGGGGGATATTGTTTCTTTGGTTGAAAAAGCTGCTGAAACAATGGATCATGAGAAAGCCGCTGCTTTTGCAAAAAAAATGCAAGCCGGAAAATTTGATCTGAATGATCTTGCTGAACAGTTGCAGAAAATGAAAAAACTTGGTGGAATGGGCGGTATTATGGGCATGTTGCCAGGATTGGGGAAGGTCAAAGAGCAAATTGCGGCTGCAGGGCTTGATGATCGTTTGTTTAATCGCCAATTGGCTATTATTTCATCTATGACACCTCAAGAGCGTGCAAATCCAGAGCTTTTAAAACATAGCCGTAAACAACGAATTGCTAAGGGGTCTGGTACAACGGCGGCTGATATTAATAAACTTTTGAAGATGTATCGCCAAATGGCTGACATGATGAAAGCCATGGGTGGTAAAGGAAAAAGTGGTTTGATGGGAAAAATGTTGGGAGGCCTTGGTTCCAAAATGGGATTTGGAGGCAAGGGAAACTTGAGTGGAGATTCTCCAGTTATACCTGATTTATCGGGAATGGATTTGAAGCAATTCTCAACGTTTCAAAAGCAGATTGAAAATGATAATGGAGGGAAGATTTTGCCTGGACTTCCCAAGCGTGGGCCTATATTTCCTGGTCTTTCCAATAGCATTGCCGATAGGGGAAAATTTCCTCAGCATCCTAAGAAAAAATAAGATGTAAAGAGGGAAAGGAATATGATGCAGGAAACAGTATTAAACGAATTAGCACATTTACGAGCATCCATTGATAATTTTGATGCAACCTTGATTCATATCTTAGCAGAGCGGTTTCGTTGTACGAAAGCTGTTGGGCGCTTAAAAGCCCGTTATGATTTGCCTAAAGTAGATCCTCTGCGTGAGCAATATCAGGTAGCGCGTTTGCGGCAATTGGCTATAGATAGTCATCTTGATCCTGATTTTGCTGAAAGATTTTTAAAATTTATTATCAAAGAAGTTGTGAGTCATCATGAAGTTATTGCTGAAGAGCAAAAAACAAAAAAGTCAATTTAAACGAAAGCCAGAGCTGACAATAGGAGATAAAATATGGCATTGAAAATTCGTTTGTCCCGTGGAGGTTCAAAAAAACGTCCTTACTATCATATCGTCGTTGCAGATGTTCGTAGTCCGCGCGATGGGCGGTTTCTTGAACGTGTTGGTGCATGGGATCCAATGTTGCCTAAAGATGGACCGAGGGTAAAACTTAATGAAGAACGTATCCAATATTGGCTTGGGCAAGGGGCTCAACCAACAGATCGCGTTTTACGGTTTTTAGATGCAGCTGGCTTGAAAAAGCGTCCAACTCGTAATAATCCACATAAAGGTGAACCGGGTAAAAAAGCACAAGAACGTATAGCAGCAGCAAAGCAAGCGGCAGAAGAAGCAGCGGTAGCGGCTGAAGCAGAATCTGCTTCAGCATAAAAAGCATGATGGTTCAACCAACGCGTCTTTAAAAGTTCTAGAAGAATGAATATTATCCGTTTTTGTTCATCAAAAACGGATCTCCTTTAAAAACTTGTTTTAAAATAGTGTTGGTTTTTTTAAAGTTGAATTTTAAAAGTCAATGGCGCGGCCTTTAATTTCCCAGTCTCCATAGCGCGAAGGGTCTTTGCCGCCGCGTCCACCATTTTCGACAGGTTGTTCTTTTTTTGCTTCGCTTTTTCGTCGTTCTTCAGCTTCTTTAAGGGCGCGTTGTGCTGCGGGTGAGAGAGATTGTTGTTTAACGACAGTTGCATTTTTTTTGCTCGTTTTCTCGTCTTTTTTATTCATTTTTATACCTATTCTATTGAAGAAACAGAAAGAAAACCCCATCATATAGTATTGATAAACTTTTATCATGGAGTTTTTTGAGTAATGAATATAATGCGTACAGCTATGCTTTTGGCTTTTTTAACTGCTCTCTTTATGGGAGTTGGTTATCTTGTTGGAGGGGGTGGTGGCATGGTCATTGCTCTTTTGATGGCAAGTGGTTTAAACTTTTTTTCTTATTGGAATTCAGATAAAATCGTTTTACGCATGTACGGGGCGCGTGAAGTTGATCAGCATTCTGCGCCGGTTTATTATAAAATTGTAAGTGATTTAGCGCAAAGAGCTTCTCTTCCTCAACCAAAAGTTTATGTTATTGAGAATCCACAGCCAAACGCTTTTGCAACGGGACGTAATCCGCAAAATGCAGCTGTTGCTGCAAGTACTGGATTGTTAAAGCGGTTGAGTTCGGAGGAAATTGCCGGCGTTATGGCGCATGAGCTCGCACATATTGAGCATCGTGATACATTAACAATGACTCTAACCGCAACGATTGCAGGAACCATTTCAATGCTTGGTAATTTTGCTTTCTTTATGGGAGGACCGCGCAACTCTTCAGAAGATTCTCATGGCGCTGGGGCAATTGGAGGATTTATTGCCTTGCTCGTGGCTCCTTTTGCAGCGATGCTGGTGCAAATGGCGATTAGCCGTACACGGGAATATGCTGCGGATCGGAGAGGGGCTGAAATATGTGGTAATCCTTTATGGTTGGCTTCCGCATTGCGTAAGATTGCTGATGGGGGACGTGGGGTATATAATGAAGAAGCAGAGCATAATCCAGCAACCGCGCATCTGTTTATTATTAATCCTTTGAGCGGTGAGGGAGCCGATAGTCTTTTTTCGACACATCCAGCAACTGCAAATCGTATTGCTGCTCTTTATCGGCAAGCAGAAGAGATGAAAGGGGCTCTTGCCAAAAGTGTGGGCTGGAATAAAGAAGACGCTATACATGAAAAAAGCAGCGGGATGAACTATGGAGATTTTCATAGTGGTCAGGCTCATGCATTAGATGAGCAAGAAAACATTTCTTTTCAGCGTGTTACAAAACGTCCTTCTTGGCTTCGTTATGAAAATTCAAAAAGATCTCGTTCATAGAGTTATTGAGGGAGTTTTTAAGGAAGCAGTAATATAAAGGTGGTGTTTTGAAACACAAAAAAGCGGGGCATGTGTCTGAAAAAAATGTTCCAGGATTAGCTGTTCGGCGGGTGTGTGTGCGCCTTTTAGGGGCGGTGGTTGATAAGTGTACGCCTCTTTCTGGTTTGACGGATAATGAACACGGACATCCACACTATTTAAAACTTTCACAACGAGATCGTTTGTTGTGTCGGGCTATTTTGATAGCTTCATTACGTCATCGAGGGCAGATTATAGCGGCTTTCTCACGATTTTTGGTGCGTCCTTTGCCTTCACAAGCACTTTCACTTCAGCATCTTTTGCATATCAGTGTCGCACAAATTCTTTATCTTGATATTCCTGATCATGCGGCTATTGATTTAGCTGTACGTGTGGCAAAACTTGATCCTCGTATGCATCGTTTTTCAGGGGTTGTGAATGCTCTTTTGCGCAATGTTGCGCGTGAGGCAGAGCTTTTATGCCAACAAGTTCCTACCATTGAAGGTGTTCCAGCGTGGTTTGGACAGCTTTTAGTGTCAGCTTATGGAACAGAAAAAGCACATCAGATTATAGCAATTCAAAGTATGGAACCCCCTCTCGATTTGACAGTGAAATCTGATAGCGTTGGATGGGCTGAAAGGCTTGGCGGTGTTGTGTTGCCTAATGGTTCTGTTCGATTGAATCGTCTGGAGTGTTCTGTTTCTGATTTACCAGGCTATTGTGAAGGAGCTTGGTGGGTTCAAGATTTTGCTGCAGCCTTGCCTGCTTGTTTACTTGGGAATATTCGGGGTAAACGCGTTGCTGATCTTTGTGCAAGCCCTGGGGGGAAAACAGCACAATTGGCTTTGCAGGGGGCAGAAGTGACAGCAATTGAGCTTTCTGCTAACCGCGTCAAGCGTTTAAAAGAAAATATGGAACGGCTTGATTTTTTAGTTCAAACTTGGCAGGGTGATGTGAGAAATCTCCACCCCACACAGCTTTTTGATGCGGTTCTTCTTGATGCTCCTTGTTCTTCTACAGGAACAATCCGTCGTCATCCAGATATTTTATGGACGAAGTCGAGGAAGGATATCATCAAGTTAGCAGCGTTGCAATATGAGTTGCTTGTCGCTGCAATTGCCTTGGTAAAGGAGGGGGGACGTATTATTTTTTCCAATTGTTCCCTAGCAAGAGAAGAAGGTGAAGATCTCATTGAAAAAATTTTATCAACACGCAATGATATTGTTTTAGAACCTATTTATCCAGAGGAAATGGGAGCACTGGCACATTTGCTTTGTGAGGGGATGTTGCGTACAACGCCTGCGGATTTTTGTCATAAAAATTTCGATGCTGAGAAAACTGCATTTTTAGGAATGGATGGTTTTTTCGCTGCGCGCTTACGAAAAATTGCTTAATTAACGCTTCATTTACAAAAATGGTCGAAATTGTATTTGATTCAGCATAAATGGAGATAAGATTTTGGCGGTTGCAGTAAAAGCTCCTCAGGTAAAAATAGTGGCCTATGTCGATACTCTGCAGCACTTTATGCGGCGTTTATGGGTTGGACCATTGTTTCGCTGGCGATTTTCAGGATTCCGCCCTCATAAAATTTTAGCACATCCTATTGATTTGCATGTGGCTGACCCAATGATGGCCCATGAATTTTATCATGGTCGTTTTGCTTTTGCTCGTCATGTGGTTCATTCTGGTGCTGTTTCGCCATTTTCATTGGTTCCTCCAACGCTTGAATGGGAAACGGCACTACATGATTTTCATTGGTTGCGCCATATGGAGGCAGCAGAAAGTAATTTAGCTTCTGCACATGCACGCTCTCTTTTAGAAGATTGGCTTGATCATGCTGGTAAGAAGGTAAAAGGGCTTGCTTGGAGTAGTCCTGTTGTGGCACGGCGCTTGATTTCGTGGATTTGTCATTCAAAAATGTTGTTAGAGGGAGCAAGTGAGCGGTTTGAAAAACGCTTTTTACGTGCGCTTGGTTTGCAATTTCGTTATTTGCGCGTAACAATTTGCAGTATGGAATATGATGATCAACGTTTACAAGCAGCGACAGCTTTGACTTTCGCCTCTCTTGCTTTGCCTGTTTCTGTGGCAGTGAAAAAAAAGGTACAAACGATGCTTATAGAGGAGCTTTCACGTCAAATCCTAGTTGATGGTGGGCATATTTCCCGTAGTCCTGTTATTTTGCTGAATTTGTTATCGGATTTATTGTCGTTACGGCATCTTTTTATGCGTAGTAATGAAACAGCACCCCGTATTTTGATTGATTCTGTTGAGCGTATGTTGCCAGCTTTACGATTCTTTATCCATGAAGATCAAACATTGGCCCATTTTAATGGGGTTGGTCCTCTTGTGTCGGAACGATTATTATCACTTTTGGAGCTTGATGAAACAGGAGGGCATCCTTTTAGTTATGCCCGTTATTCAGGATTTCAGCGCTTAAAAGCCAATCAAACAACAGTGCTTGCAGATACAGGAAAGTTTCCACCTCGCTCTGTAGCACAGCAGGCTTGTTCGGGGTGTTTGTCTTTTGAAATGTCTTCACAAGGGCACCGTTTTATTATCAATACCGGTGTTAATCCTGATGGGCGGGAAGATTATCGATATTTAGGGCGTGTTACTGCAGCACATTCAACAGCTACACTTAATGATTGTTCGGTAGGCGTTTTTTATAAAAAAAAGAAAAGTGGAGCTTCCTTTTTGTTTGATGGACCAACGGATGTTCAAGTGCGCCGTATAGAGGATTCAGAGAAGACAGGTTTTATTGCGAGTCATAATGGTTATGTGCGTTCTTTTAATCTTATTCATGAGCGTGGTCTTATTTTGGCGACAAATGGAGATATGATCGAGGGATTTGATCGCTTTTTTATGCCAAATAAAGGGGGAAAGAGACATAAGAGTGCGCAAAGCGAACAGAATCATGTTGCTGTTCGGTTTCATCTTCATCCACAAGTTGAAGTTAATTATGATGGCAAGCGTGTGTGTTTAGCCATAAAGAATGAGCACGTAAAGAACGAGCAAGTATGGTATTTTATTTCGCCTGATGCGGATATTTGTCTTGAAGATTCGATTGATTTTGCGGAATTAACAGGTCCACAACGGACGCAACAAATTGTTTTATATTTTCGCCCTGCATTGCAGGAAAAAGTTCGTTGGCGCTTTATCCGTAAAGCATTTGATAAAAAATCAGAACAATGTTCTGATCTGTAGTTCATATATTTTATCTTCATACCGCGAAACATCATCGCTTATTGTGGTAATATTTTCAAAATTTGAAGGCCATGTAAATTTTTATACATGAGGTACTTTTTAGAGTATGTAATGGGTATTTTTAGGCAAGGTTTGCCTATAGAATCTCATGAGGTGGTGCTAAGGGGATTGATTTCAGATAAACAGAATTTTTGATAGATCGGTATTGGTTAAGAATTTTTATCTTTTAAAAGTGTGGAGAGAAAGTCAAGCTGTTGCGTGTCTTAGAAAGTTTTTGCATGTATTGTTGTGATCAATATTTATCTCTGAGAAAGCTGCATATTTAAGATAGTCAAATGTTTTCCTGCAAATGCACATTCTTGTTTTAAAGGAAATATCGTTCAATGTTTATTGTTCTCATTTTACGATGGAATCCGTATAGAATATAATGTAAAAATCTCCCGTAAATGGTGTAGGGTTATTGTGTCTCCCATTTTTACCGTTTCTTTTTATTTTGCTTTATGATTTTTAAAAGCATCTAGAATAACAGCTTTTAAAGAATGTGGATGATACTTTATTTTCACATTTTAATGGATTAACATATTGATTTATATCAATTATTTTTTAAAAATTAAAATTCGAAAATCGTGAGATTCTTTCTTTACAAATCTGTTTATAGTGAGGCAACTAAAAGTATAGGTTTGTACGTTATAAGAAAACTTGGCGTGTAGATAAAACCTATGGAAGAAAGGAATAAAATAGCTCTTCTGAACACTCTTAATTATCGAGGATTATTAAAACATGAGGGGACTGGAAAATGGCATAATGTTATAATTTGTTCCTTTGTTAAACATACAAGATATTGATTTATAAAGATAATTTACAGTTATTTATGTTGAATTATCCCCCCCGAATATTGTAAGATTCTTTTGATTTCAAATTTGTGTATGTTGAATCAATCAAAATCACTTGTTTGCATATCACAAGCGAGGTTGGCTTATAGGCAAAAAACGATCAAGAAAGGAATAAAATAGCTCTTCTGAATTGTTTTACGTGCTAAGGGCTGTCCCCGATACACCCACAAGCTGGCAAAGTGTGTGATGGTGCCGGCTTGTTTCTTCATAAGCATAAAGGAGATAATGCTCAGGAGATTTTATGATTCTTCATAAATGTTATCATGAGAGGGGGATCACAAGCATTGAGGGATGTTTCCTTAAAACAAAATCGTGTGAATGTGCAGCATATAATGTCGTTTTAATTTTGGATCTTTTATTTTGCCTGAGGGATACGATTTTATTAAAGAGCGAGAGAAAAAGGTGTGATCATGTGTAATCTCCATTCTTTAAAACTATTATTCTCAATGCTTTTGAAAATTGTAAAGCAAAGTAAAAAATGATAATAAAGATGAGGATGGGTTTTTATCTTTAAGATTTTCTCTTCTTGTCGAATTAGGTTGTTTCCCATTTTAGGAGTAAACCAAATCTATAGATTCATATTTTCTGTCACCATCTTGCATAAAAAAGCTGATATAGAAAAGCATTAAGCCATCTTAATCTTACATTATTACTGTGTTAAGATTGAGGATGTTGATTGATAAGCAACAGAAAACAGTACGGGCTTTAGAAGTATAACGATATCATAAAAGGTAAAACATACCAGTGCTGGATTGGGGAAATATTTCGGATTTTATCAGATATTTAAGCAAACAATGACAATTACACACTTAGCTTTACGAATGCCCCTCAAGCTTTGCTTTTGTTACAAGTATTCATACATGCTTTTTGCGTTATATTCATAAAAATCAAATTGATGGGGATCTATGATAATCTTTGTTTGAGCATAAAAACATTGACATGATACTCCACTAGAGTTTTGCATATACTCGCATGCACTTCCATCTTTACGCTTAATAAAAGCGCAAGCTGGTACTCTACTTTGTCTACGTTCAATGCTGTGCGATAGCCTTGTGCTCTTGAGAGTGTTTATAAAAGTTTTTTTATTTCTTTCTTGATTGTTTTTTTGCCTATACGCCAACCTCGCTTGTGATATGCAAGCGAATGATTTTTATTGATTGAACATGAAACAATTTGAAATGGAAAAAGCCTACAATATTAGAACTTCTCATTCAATGTGGAAAACAATAAACTCTTTTTATAAATCAAATGTAGTCCATTATAAAAGCATTGAGAACTCAAGAAATAACACATAGCAACGATATGTGGAAAAAATATAAATATTCTCTCTGCTTTTTGTTATTATACTAAAAATGAAGTCATAATAACCAACTGCACAACGCTCATTTTCTCATACAACAAGCATTCTCTCAACTTCAAACAACTTTTAGAAAGATCTATACGAATAACGCCGTGCAATGGACTTAATATCACCTCGATAAATGCCAAGATCACTCAGCTCATCCGTTGAAAGACGGTTCAATGCGTTAACGGTTCGACGATAACGACGCCAATTATTATAAGAACGTAGAATATTCATGTCCTCTACTCAAACTTTATATTACACTTTTTAGTTTAAAGATAGAACATATTACTAAAAAGAGTTGTGCTATAATGTCATAACAGGTATGCATCTACACATAAAAGAAACCATTTTAACACTTGTCTCATATAAAAGGACAGACTATTAAAGTTACTAACGACTACGCTATTCTATCTCTAAAACAATGGCTCAATTATGTTTGTTCGTTGTGGTGATAAATTTATTCATTACGCGTAGATTCTTTGAATTAAATAATTGCTCTCATTGCAACAGTTATCAATCGACAGATGACGATTATGAAAAATTCCTTGAAATATTTATCTTATATGAAGGGAAATCTACAAAATGATTAATGTCGGAAATGTCGTGTTCCTGTAAAGACCATAGCTAAACCTTGCTCATCAGCAGCTGTGATAACTTCTGCATCACGCATGGAGCCTCCTGGTTGAATAATTGCTGTTGCACCTGCCTCAGCTGCTGCTAATAAACCATCGGCAAAAGGAAAAAATGCATCTGATGCAACCACTGATCCTTTTGTGAGAGTTTCTGTTAAGCTTGCTCTTAGCGCACTTTCTGCTGCTTTACTTGCAGCAATTTTTGCTGAATCAATGCGGCTCATTTGTCCGGCTCCAATTCCAACTGTTGCACTATTTTTCGCGTACACAATAGCATTCGATTTAACGTGCTTTGCTACACGAAAAGCAAATTGAAGATCACGCATTTCATCTTGAGTTGGTGCCCGCTTTGTCACTACTTGCAATTTAAGATCATCAACCACCACATTATCACGCGATTGCACTAAAATGCCTCCCGCTAATGTTTTAGCAAGAAGTCCTCCACAACGTGGATCAGGAACTCCACCTGTAATAAGCAAACGAAGATTTTTTTTCTTGGCAATAATTTCACGTGCCGCCATTGTGGCATCAGGAGCAATAATCACTTCTGTAAAAATTTTAACAATCTCTTCTGCACATTCTTCATCAAGGGTCTGATTTAAAGCAACAATTCCACCAAATGCCGATACATTATCACACATAAGAGCTTTCAAATAAGCTTCTTTCAAATTTTTGCCTTCTGCAACACCACAAGGATTGGCATGTTTAATAAGAGCAACAGCAGCAGTTTTTTGCGGATCAAATTCTGCCACAAGTTCAAAGGCTGCATCTGTATCATTCAGGTTGTTATAAGAGAGCGCTTTGCCTTGTAAAAGTCTTGCTGTTGCAATACCAAAACGCTTTTCATTATTGCGATAAAATGCTGCTTGTTGATGTGGATTTTCCCCATAGCGCATAACACTTTCAAGATGACCGGAAAAACTCTGCCATGATGGAATTTCAATTTTTAAATCCCGTGCAAACCACGCTGCTATTGCTGTATCATAAGCAGCGGTGTGTGCATAAGCGCGCATTGCTAGCTGACGACGTGTGGATAAGCCTAAACATCCGTTATGCTGTTTTAATTCGGCTAGAATCGAAACATAGTCGTTTATCGCTGTTACAACACCGGTATAAGCATAATTTTTTGCCGCTGCGCGAATCATCGCCGGTCCGCCGATATCAATATTTTCAAGAATTGTTTGATTGTCGGCGCCTGATTGGACTGTCTCTTCAAAAGGATAAAGATTCACAACTAAAAGATCAATTCCATGAATGTTGTTCTTTTCCATGGCATCTTTATGGCTAGGATCTTCTCTTACCCCTAACAAAGCACCATGAATCAAAGGGTGGAGTGTTTTAACACGCCCATCCATTATTTCAGGAAATCCGGTAACTTCAGCAACATCTTTTACGGGTAAACCAGCAGCTATGAGTGTTTGGGCTGTTCCTCCTGTTGAAATCAATTCAATATTATAATCTGCATGAAGGGCTTGTGCAAATGCAACAACACCTGTTTTATCAGATACAGAAAGAAGAACACGACGAATCTGATGAAGATCAGGTATGGGAAAATTTTTGGCAACAACACCCATTATAGAAGCCTTAAAAATGAAAGAGTTAAAATTTCAGAAAAATAAACTTATACATTTATAGCATAAGCCTTTAGAAAAATACACTGAAAGAATAAATTGCTTTGTTAAAATACACTAAGAATGATTCATCTTTTTTCTATTATTCTGTTATCTTGGAATGCTGTCATTGAAGATGTGGTAATAGAGGATATACACGTTTCATTGATACATTAAATGTTGTTTTAGTGCATGGTCAATATTCTTAGATAGGCCTTTTCTGTAGACTTTTTGTAATCGTATGAGTAGGAAGATCAAGCGTAAAGATGGAGGTGCTCAATGGATTTACCTTTATACCCTTCATGGGCGCTGCCGTGAAATGGGCTTGGGTGCTTTGAGAAATGTTTCTTGAAAAAAAGCTCGTGAATTAGCAAGTCAATGACGTTCTGTTTTACATGAGGAATACACACGGTAAGAATCCGGATTGTTTACAAACCAGATGGGGTTAAAAATCTTCATGCTTTGATATGGTGGGAGGAAGCCAAAAAGAAGCAGATCCTTGCTTACTATAAATTGATTTAAAATGGTAATTTAGTTTTCTATATTGAATGATGGCACTGAACACTATTAGATTTTCTCATTTTCTTCCCTTGCATTCAGAAACAAAAGCTTTTCTTATACATTCTCTAAATGCAAAAATAGAGTAAAAGTGAGAGCTGAGAAATAAGATAATATTTGCTTATACCTTGACTAAACCTAAAAATGAAGCACCGTGGAGGCTTATCCTTTATGAGCATCGTCAAAAGATGAAATTGAGAGCAAGACAAGATATCTTGTCAAAGAAAATACTTAAAAACACAATACTGTTTTAAAAGTTTATACGACGATAAGCACGCTTACCTTTATCCTCTCATATATATTTCTTGACATAGTTTTATACTTTCATAAGAAATGTCTGTTATTTCAGCGAGGCAATTCCATAGATGGGAATGAAAACTATGGAGATATGTTCTAAATTTAGAATGTTTGATGTCAGTTGGATGCAATTCATGTGCAAAAGGACTTTGATCAGAAAAAGAAAAGATAATAAATTTTTTCAATGAGTTTAGTGCTTTTGAAGTAATAAGCCGGTACCATCACACAATTTGCCAGTTCGTGGGTGTTGCTACAGGCTTTTGGCACTTGAGACGATTCATAAGAGCCATTTTTAGCCTTTCTTATACAAATTTTATCCACACGCTCATCCTGTTTATAATGTGCAACAGACATGGTTTTTGTTGATTCAAAATAAATAAATTTGAAATGAGAGAATCTTAAGATATTCGGGACTCTCATTCAACATACAAAACAATGAATTATTATTATAAATCAAAGTATTATTGATGATCAAGATACGAAAAACTTTGTTGTTTTGTCGGGTTTCTTCTTATGTTTCCTCGCCAAAGATTGTCCATAGATTATTGTTAAGCTGATCTTTATGAATATGGTGCAAAGAAAAAAAGAATATGTACGAGTGCTTACTAAAATAAATAAACGCAAAGCTAAGTATATTATTGTTATTGTTATTAATTATCTTAAAATCCAGCATATTTCTCCAATCCATTGCGGGTATATTGGTGAATTTATAGTATGTTATGTCTCATAAAGCTTTTGTTTCTTGTAACGCAACATCTCATCTTTATGAAGCAGCAGGTTTGAAATAAAAAACGCATCCATACGTTTTCTGCTCTATGATTTTGTATGTTCGATGCAGGCCAGAGGATTACGTATATAAATTTGAGTAATCTCTGGAACAGCAAACAATCAAATGAGGCAAAAATATAATAGGAATGAGCGCCCATCTTTCCTGTTATTTTTAAATTGTGCGTTAGTTTTTTCAAAAGCGTTTATAACAATGTTTTTTTAGAATGGGGATAATGCATTGCTTCTTTAATGAGGTTACGATTTTCATGCACAATAAAATACTATTATGTTGCCAATTCACGTGTGTTTATTTTAAAGAGACGTTTTTTAATGAATCACTCCCTATTTTATGATGGTCTTTTGAAGAGTATCGTGTAAATTCTTCGTGAATAGGATAACAGATCCATTGTATGCCTATGATTTTTACTAAATAAAAGCGCAAGTCGGTATTCTTAATTCTTGGTCAGTTCTCAATATTTTAACAACTCTTGGTCCTTGAGATGGAAGAGGTATTTATTTTCAATAATTTTATCCGTACGGTTATTTTTGCTTGTGGGGAGCCAAGAGAATGATTTTGATTGCTTCAGCATAAGAAGATTTGAAGTGAAAGAGTCTTACGATATCTGAAGTCTTTTTTAGTTATAAAATGATAGGATTATCAAACTATTGTTTCTTGAAAAAACAGATTTTATGGTGTGTTTAATACAACAGCGTTAAAATATGCTCTATTATGAAGCATATTAATGAGACTATATTGGAGGATGGGTATTTTACTTTTAATTTTTTAGTTTTTTTGCCTTAGCAGAAAAAGAAAAGCTCCTAACATCCCAGCGGCTAAAATAAACCACGTGATTGCATAAACGAGATGATTGTTTCGAAAATGTACAATCGTAAGACCAGCAACGGGAAGGTTTGCTTGTGGGGTTGTTTTTTTCCCGGCATCAATGAAATAAGGGGCAACAGTGGACAAACCAAGTTTTTGTGCCATAGCGGGGAGATCGCGCGTATACCATAAATTTTTGTCAGGATTATTTTTGCGTGGAAAAAATCCATTTTTTTCACTCATGCGTAATAAACCTATGATCGTTGTTTGTTCTGTGTCCGTGGTAGAATGTTGCTGAGATGAGGCATTTGTATCCAATTGCTCTGAGTTTTGAAAATTGTTACGTTCATCCATGGGGATAAAACCACGGTTGATAAAGGTCAATGCATTGTCATTAGTGGTTTGTAAAGGAGTCAAAACCCAATATCCCGTAGTATTTTGAGCGGTAGCCGTGACCAAAATATTTTTATCTGTTAAAAATTTTCCCGTGATAACAACAGGTTGATATTCATATTTTTCAAAAGTAACATCTGCCCATTGATTTTTGGGGGGGGCTTTTATGGGGGGCAAGTGAATGCGCTGATTGGTACTGGTGATAAGATTTGTTTTCCAGTTTAACCGTTGTACTTGCCATATACCTAATGCGCTGAAGAGAAGAAAAAAACAAACACATAAAGTTCCAAACAAAAAAGAAGAAAAACGGTTAGGATTTTCTTGAAGCTTTGTCATGGGGGACTCTTGTTTACTCATGATTTATATTTCCTTTCAGGACAATAAGCTTTCATTCTAACATGGTGTGACTTAAAAAAAACATTTTGTACGCCTTATTGCAGAAAAAGATGAAAAATGCTCCCATAAGAGATGAAAAAGGTTTTATAAAAGACTTGACCTTTTGTTGTCGATCCCCTATTAGAAAGAAACTTCCCAATGATGCCCGTTCGAGGTAGTGTTGTGCGTGCTTTACGTTAATTCTATCCTTTGGGTATAGGGATTTGAAAGTTTCTTAGAGTTTTAAGGGTGAAGTTTATGTCTCGTGCATGTGAATTGACAGGGAAGACGGTTCTGTATGGTAATAATGTTAGCCATGCAAATAATAAGACTCGGCGTCGTTTTTTACCAAATCTTTGCAATGTGACATTGATTTCAGAAGTGTTACAGCAAAGTTATCGTTTGCGCATTTCTGCAAGTGCGTTGCGTTCTGTTGAGCACCGTGGTGGTCTTGATGTTTTTTTAATAAAAGCAGACGATAAAGAGTTATCGCAACGTGCGCGTTTATTAAAGCGCCAAATCATTAAGAAGAAATCTGAGCAAGAAGGTGAGAAAAAAGCTGAGCAAGCAGCGTAATTTTTAGCGTCATTGTTTCCGGCTTTTTTCTTTTTGATCGCTCTACTTTATTTGGTTCCATACCCCAGGTTAAAAAAAATGTCTTCAAGCGGTCCTTTATTAGAACAGCAAAAGAAAAGGTATATTGTTTTTTCTATTTTAGCAATGTGCCTTGCTGTCACTGCTTCTAATATTTTTGTTCAATATCCTGTCTACTGGTTTGATTTGAATGAGCTGTTGACTTATGGGGCTTTTACCTATCCATTTGCTTTTCTGATTAATGATTTGACCAATCGTTTTTATGGTCCATCTGCTGCGCGGCGTGTGGTTTATGCTGGTTTTTTTGCGGGTGTCTTTGTTTCTTGGGTATTGGCGACCCCACGGCTTGCAATTGCCTCTAGTCTGGCTTTTTTATTTGGGCAACTCCTTGATATTATTGTTTTTACTCCGTTGCGACGTAAAACATGGTGGAAAGCGCCTTTAGCAGCAGCATTGGTTGGTTCGGCTTTGGATACAGTGCTGTTTTTTTCTCTTGCTTTTTCTAGCTTTTTTGCCGTTCTTGATAGGATAACAGGCTATGCTGATAGTTCTCTGGTGGAGAGTACTGTTTTGGGAGGGATAGGCATGCCAGTTTGGCTCTCACTTGCTTTTGGTGATTTTTCGGTAAAAATTGTTATGAGTCTGTTTATGTTGATTCCTTATGGGACAATTCTTAACATTATAAAGCTTCCTCTTTATCGAGGGCATTCAAAGGATGCTTCCTCTTTTGTTTGTAACAAATAATAGTCTTTGTCTTTTTGTTTTCCTGAAGCCAAAAAAATTGTACGCTATGTTTAGTATGGCACGTTATTTATAATGATACTTTATCATTTACCAACTTAAGTAAGAACTCTAACACAAAACACTTTTCTTCTTTCAAAATTCTCTTGTGAGGAAGAAATAGAGTCATTTGTTTGTATCTCACAAGAAGGCAATGTGAATAAAATTGTTTGAGAAGTGGCTAAATATACTTTTTACGAGCGGTTTAAGGTGAAAAAGATTATAACTTATTTTCATTAATAGATTAAAATGATAATTATGTTTTTCATTTGAGTGAAAAAGTCCAATATCATAAACTTTTACGCCTTTTAAATACTCTTATTATTGAGTGAATAAAAATTATTTATTTGTCTATGTTACAAGAGAAATTGGCGTGGAGACAACGCCATTTGAAAAGGAAATACTTCTTATGAAGAGCTTTAATGCAATAAAAGTGCAATATTAGACGCTGGAAGTATACTGATTGACCTTAAAATATTGGAAGCTTGAAAATAGGTTTCTGCTGTTGGCTTTTCGCTTGTAAAGCGTAAAGGATGATTCCGGATTCTACATTATGCTATATATGGGTACTGTCGTGAAATCGGCTTCAAGGTGAAATGTTTCTTCGAGTAGGCGCGTGCGAATACACTATATAATGGTGTGTTCTTTTTCGTGAATGAAGCAATATTCTTTTTTTCGTGTTTTTTCTTATATTTTATGTGAGTAAAGGTTTTTGCTTTTATTAATGAGATGGGAGCTTATGTTGATCATTCACTTGTGGAGAGTACTGTTTTGGAATGGTTATGGAGTGTCAGTTTGGCTTGTCGTTTGCTTTTAGCAATTTTGCCGAAAAATCGCTATGAATCCATTTATGCTGATTCTTTTATAAAATAATTCTTAGTGTTTAAAACAGCCTCTTTGGATTATTCTTCTTGTCTGTATCATAAATACGAATTTTATCTTCTCGTTTTACTGAAGATGAAAGGTTAAGTATTATATTTTCTGTGAGAGCAACATTTTAGAGGCATGTTTAGTAGAGATATTGTTTTGTCTACGTGTCTTTCAATATCTAAAATATAGGGAAATAACACAAGATCGAGACAAAAATGGGTGATTATTCAGTCTTTTAATTTGAAAGGTACTCTAGGATACGGTCGTAAATGGAGAATTCCAAGTAAAACTTATCCGTTGCAATAAAACCGGAAAGTAAAAACAAACTCATTATAATTTTTGAAGATGGTTAGAGCATTTCTTTTAGAATTCATAATGCATCTAGTAAAGTAGAAGCCTTCCTTAAAGTTTGATATTCAATTTGTGGGATTATCTTCTCAGGTTTTTAGCCATCAAATTCCGATGGTTTAATGATAGAAATAATTTTTTAAAATGTAATCGTTGTTGATTCAAGGAAGGCTTATTTCTTATAACTATGAGGACTTTTATCACTAAAAAGTACTTCTAATTGTTTTGTTATCGCGTCGGCAAGTTCTTCAGCATTCATAATTGTTACAGCACGTTGATAATAACGTGTGACGTCATGACCAATTCCAATGGCAATGAGTTCGATGGGGGAATGGGTTTGGATTTCTTGAATCACTGCACGTAAATGTTTTTCTAGATAATTGCTGGAGTTGACCGATAGTGTCGAATCGTCAACAGGAGCACCATCAGAAATGACCATAAGAATGCGACGTTGTTCACGCCGTAATAAAAGGCGTTGATGCGCCCAAATCAAAGCTTCTCCATCAATATTTTCTTTTAATAATCCTTCTTGCATCATCAAACCTAAATTGCGTCGCGCTCGACGCCATGGGGTATCAGCACTCTTATAGATGATATGACATAAATCATTAAGACGTCCAGGATTATGGGGTTTGTTTTGGGTAAGCCATTTTTCACGTGACTTTCCTCCTTTCCAAGTTTTGGTGGTAAAACCTAAAATTTCAACTTTGACACCACAACGTTCAAGAGTTTGTGCCAAAATATCGGCACAGCTTGCAGCAACGCTAATAGGGCGTCCACGCATTGAACCAGAATTATCAATGAGGAGTGAAACAACCGTGTCTCGAAATTGGGTATTACTTTCCATTTTAAAAGAAAGGGGTTGTGTTGGATCAATAATAAGGCGTGGAAGTCGTGCTGTATCAAGATATCCTTCTTCAAGGTCAAATTTCCAGTTGCGATTTTGTTGCGCCATCAAGCGGCGCTGGAGACGGTTTGCTAAACGTCCAACGATGTTTTGGAGATGATTGATTTGCTTATCAAGAGAACGGCGTAAGTGATCTAACTCGTTTTCAGAACAAAAATCTGTTGCTTCCAAAATTTCATCAAATTGACGGGTGAAGATTTTATAATTGCCAAGTCTTTGCATTTGTTCCGAATCGGAAAAAAGGTGTTTGGGTTTGTGCGGCTTTTCTTGCCAAGGTCCATTTTTTTGCTCGCCGTCAGCTTGATCATTGTTGTTTGATTGTGTCGCTTGTGTTTTTCCGTCGTCTTGCACATCACTTTCTTGTTCAGTGCTGGTTTGTTCTTCACTTTGAGCGTGTTTTTTGTTTTCGCTTTCTTCTTCTGCTTGATCTTGAGCTTCATTCGCGTTTTTTAATTTTTTATTGTTTTCATTGGCAGAAGCTTCACCCTGTTGTACTGTCATTTTGAGTGTAACAAGCATTTGGCGAACGATTTGTGCAAAAGCCTGTTGGTTGTAAATATGATGTGTAAGTTCATTAAGCTCTGCTGCGGCTTTTTGTTCGAGTTCTTGACGCCACAATTCTAAAACAGGGCCTGCTTCTTTTGGGGCAGGGCGCTTTGTTACTTTTTCACGCAATAAAAGTGCAATCGCTTCTTGGATAGGGGCCTCACTTTGGTTGCTAATCTTATGATAATGGGCTCTCTTGTATTTATCAGCGAGCATGACATCAAGGTTCTTTGCAAGCCCCTCCATGGTTAACGTGCCAATTGCTTCAACACGTGTTTGTTCGAGAGCATCAAAGACAGCACGTGCTTCTGATTCTAGTGGAGCAAATTGCATGTGAATGCGGTTGTCATGCCATGCTTTGCGCAGAGCCATGGAATCACCTAATCCGCGGGTAATGGTGATGTCTTTATTCGTTGCGTATTGAGGTAATTCTGGTAAACGTGCACAACTTTCGCTCAAAGATGGTCTGTTGGAACTAAAGGAAACTTCTAGGTGAGATGTTCCAGCAATTGCACGCATACAGGTGGAAAGTGCTTTTTTAAAAGCTTCAGTATTAAGAATTTTGGGTGAAGTGTTGTTGGTCAGATTCTTGCTTTTGTCGTTAAGGTCGATAGCCATGATTGACATACTCCTTTAAGACAAGACGCCCTGCATGAATGATTCGGGAAGCTCTTGTCCAAAGGCGCGTTGATAAAATTCTGCAACAGTGGCACGTTCGAGTTCATCACATTTATTGAGAAAGGTTAATCGGAAGGCAAAGCCGACATCTTGAAAAATTGTTGTATTTTCTGCCCAAGTAATGACAGTACGTGGACTCATGACAGTTGAAAGATCTCCATTGATAAAAGATTGGCGTACCATATCAGCAACATGAACCATTTGTGAAATTATCTTTTTTCCTTCAGTCGTTTGAAAGGATTTGACCTTTGAACAAATGATATTAACCTCTTTATCATGGGGTAAATAATTGAGTATCGTAACAATAGACCAGCGGTCCATTTGAGCTTGATTAATTTGTTGGGTACCATGATAAAGACCGGTTGTATCGCCAAGACCAATGGTATTTGCTGTTGCAAAAAGACGAAACGCTGGATGTGGAGAGATGACACGGCTTTGATCAAGTAAGCTTAGTTTTCCAGAAGTTTCAAGAACGCGTTGAATGACAAACATAACATCGGGACGCCCCGCATCATATTCGTCGAAAACAAGAGCAACATTATTTTGATAAGCCCAGGGCAAAATGCCCTCTTTAAATTCAGTGATTTGTAGGCCATCTTTTAAAACGATAGCGTCTTTTCCTACAAGATCGATACGACTTACATGACTATCGAGATTAATGCGAAGACAAGGCCAGTTAAGACGTGCAGCAACTTGTTCAATATGCGTTGATTTCCCTGTACCGTGATAGCCAGAAACCATTACACGGCGGTTAAAGGTAAAACCTGCGAGAATCGCTAAAGTTGTTTGCTGATCAAAAAGATAATCAGCATCGATATCAGGAACATGGGGACTTTTTGTGCTAAAAGCAGGGACTTTCAGATCTGTTTCAATATGAAATAGATCGCGAGCACAAAGTGTAATATCGGGCAAATTTTCAACGGTAAGATTTGTCATTATGTTTCTGGAAGGGAGAGGACGCTATTTATTCATTAGAAACGATACAAGAGTTAAAGTATTTATGCAATGCTCTATAATGAGAGCCTTAGATATTAAAGAAAGATTTTTTTACGTATTCTATAATGTTTTGCAAAAAAAAGTAACATTTTGCGCAAATAATGATGGTCTAAATGAAAATAGACTCATATAAGCGCATATTTTCAGCACAAACCAGACTTTTTTAGCAAATTGTAAGCATGTAAAACATCACGAAAGCGCTCTTCTGAAGCACGATTACCACCATTGGAATCAGGATGGTGCTTTTTTACCAACTCTTTATATTTCATTTTGATGTCTTCTGCTGAAGCGTTTGCCTGTAGTCCCAGTGTATCAAAAGCTTTTGCTTCTAAGGGCTTTAATTTTCGTGAAAACTTATTGCTTGAATGCTGCCCAGTAAAAAGCGTGAAGGGATCGCGCATGCGATTTTGATAGGCCGCTGTTCCAGAGCGAATCTTTGCATAATTCGCGGCTGTTTTTTTCGATGTACCATTGCTCAGATCTGTAGGCCATGTCGGACGATGTCCTGTGAGAGCATCCTTTTGAAATTTTGCGATATCTTTATTGCTAAGACCAGAGAAGTAATTAAAATTTTTATTATAGGCGCGTACGTGTTCAATACAAAAATATAAATATTGTCCTTCGTGATTTCGACCTGCTGGTGCTTTATGGGACCCTGTTTTTTCACAACCTTCCCACTGACACTGTTGTGCTTCTGGCTCAGCTTTTTGTTTTTTATTTGAGCTTATGCGAATTGAATCGAATAATTTAGATGTTATTGTCATATTATTGGTTTATGCAAAATTGATTAATTTTACAAGAATTGACTTTTGAAAAATTTGTTTTCACACTTATTCTATTATGAAAAAGGTGTATTTTTGCACGTTCATTTTGTTTGAGGAATGAAAAATGTCTATAGAAACAATCATCAACAGAAAGCTTCAGGATGCTTTTCATCCGCAGAAACTGGAAGTGATTAACGAAAGTCATCTTCATGAGGGACATCCTCATGATGAACATGCTTTTGATGGTAAAGGAGAAACACATTTTCGGGTGAAAATTTTATCTTCTTCTTTTTCCAATATGACGCGTGTAGAAATACATCGAGCGATTTATCAAGTTTTAAAAGAAGAGCTTGCTACTTGTGTTCACGCTTTGGCACTTGAGGTTGAAACACTCTAATTTTTTGATGAGACGTTTTTAGGAACGGGGATGGGCCTTTTGATAGATTTTTAACAAATGGTCTGTATCGACGTGGGTATAGATTTGTGTGGTGGAAAGACTAGCGTGCCCAAGAAGTTCTTGAATGGTGCGCAAATCTCCCCCCCGTGATAAAAGATGGGTGGCAAAAGAATGGCGTAGTGTATGAGGCGTTGCAGTTTCTGGTAAACCAAGGCTTGCACGTAAATTACGGACAGCTTTTTGAATAATGGCAGGCTGTAGGGGACCACCCCGCGCACCACGAAACATGGGTTGGTTGTCTATTAAAGGATATGGGCAGCATTGAAGATAATTTTGTACGGCTTCGTAAACAATTTTTATGAGGGGAACAAGGCGTGTTTTGCCTCCTTTTCCAGTTATAAATAAACTTGTTTTTTCAGGATCAGAAAATTGTTCTGGTGTGAGGCTTAAGGCTTCTGATATTCGCATTCCACAGCCATAAAGAAGCATGAGGACAGCAGCATTACGCGCGGTAATCCAAGGTTCATTTTCCAGTTGATTTTCTTGTTTGACTATGTGAAGTGCTGATTTTATCGCTAAAGGTTTTGGGAGCGATTTGGGGTGTTTGGGGCTTCGGATAAGTTGAGCTGCGGGAACATTGACGATTCCTTCACGTGATAAGTATTTGAAAAAAGAACGGATGCCTGCTACTCCGCGGCTTAAAGAACGAGCACTTACATTATTTGTTCGCCGATAAGCAAGATAAGCACGCAAGTCACTAATGCGTAAATGAGCAAGATCTGTAAGGGTTGGTGTATGGCTTAAGTGTTGACAGAGAAAAGACAAAAATTGCCGCGTATCACGTTCATAGGCTTGCACTGTTTGTGCTGACATACGACGTGTTTGGGTAAGACACTCTAACCAATTTTTCCTTGCGTTTAAAATTGCATGGTCTGCTGGAATGAGAGGAATGTTTTCATCTTTTCTCTTGTCGTTTTTGATAGGCATTATCTAGTTGAGAGTTTCTTTCTTTTTAGATTTTTCATCGTTAGAATGACCATTCTTGTTTTGGGGTTTCTCTTCACGATTGATAAGCTGCTTTTCACCTTTGAGAGAGAGTATTTTCAAAAGATTGTGCGTTGACATCAAATGCGCAAAAATTAATCCTAAAAAGCCATTTTTATGAAGTTTGGCAAGTTGGCTTGCTGATAATTTATTCAATTTTTCTTCATCAACAACCCAAAAATGTTCCAATTGCGCTGAGAGACCTTTATCGTTTTTCACATTGATGGATTTTTGGCTTAGAAGATCCATTTCTACAAGAGCATCAATAAACTCAGAGGTTTTCTCCATAGCGATTTTAAAACTTTCAAGAAAGCGAATACGTTCTTCCATAAAAGGAGAAATAGAGCCATCGGAATTAAAAAGTTCTGTTCCTGCAACTTCATTAAACATACCGGACTGTTGATCAAAGCACACAGAAAGTTCTTTTTCATTGCTAATTTGTGCCAAAACAAAAGGGTAGCGGCGGACAAAAGCAGGAACATAAGTATTGTTTTTCCAACTTTTATCAGAAGCGATATAGTCATTTTCGTCATTAGAAAGACCGACAAGAGCTGCGGATGTGTAGTGCCGTTTTTTTTGTTCATCTTCAGCGCACATAAATAAAATAGGATAGTCTAGTGCTGCTTGAAAATATTCAGTACTTGCTAAAGGAACCCAATGAGTATCCTTGGCAAAAGACATATCACTTGGAGGAGCAAATTTTAGATTTTTATGGGAAATTTTGTTGATTGGTGTGATATCTTTGTAAAATAGCATAATATTTGCCATAAGACTTTCTCCTTTATTAATTTGTTTTTGTTACCAAGAAAGGTCTTTTAGAAGATTGTCTCATATGGCAACAAGATTGAATAGAAAACTATAAGATTGAAGGGTTCATTTTTGAGAGATAATATTTTTGCATGAAGTATAATAAAGAAAAGCTTAAAAATAAAGTCTGTCTTGCCATTATTGGTACGCCTCATGGTATAAAAGGGGATGTTTTTGTTAGAATTTTAAGTGCTGATCCCCAGCGTTTCAAGTCTTATGGTACTCTTTATGATGATATGGGGCGTTCTTATGACATTGTAACTCTTCGCATGCAAAAAAATAAGGCGATTGTACGTTTTAAAGGGGCAGAAAATCGTAATACTGCTGAGTCTTTAAATGGTATTCGCCTTTATGTGATGCGTGATCAATTAATTGATGATTTGATGGAGGATGAGTTTTATCAAGTCGATTTAATAGGTTTGTGTGTCCAAGATTGTGGGGGAAAAATCTTAGGTAAGGTATGTGGTTTTTTTAATTTCGGGGCTGGTGATTTGCTTGAAATACGTTTGAATACGGGTAAAAGAGTTCTTATTCCCTTTAGTAAGGCGGCAGTACCAGAAATTTGTATGGACTCTGGTTTTCTTGTTGTTGATCCCATGGCAGCTGGTTTTAGCGATAGAGGAGAAAATGATAAAAAGGAAATAGCTTGAATCTAAAAATAAAGATGAAGGTAAAAAACAACAGATGAATTTCGTCAATAAAAAGTGGAATGTGTGAAAATATTAAAAATGCTCTTTTGAGCAGATATTGTAAGCACTTTATTTCGAAATAGTCCTGAATTTTTAGAGTCTTTTTTTAGTGTAAGTATTTAGAAGGATCGTATTGAATATGGCGCAGATCAAGGAGACTCAGATTAACGCTATGGCGTTAAAAGTCTTGTTTGTGCTATTTTTGCTATTATAGAATCTGTTTAAGAAAATAAGGATAAGAAATAAAATGAAATTTCAGGCGCGCGTTTTAACCCTTTATCCTGAAATGTTTCCTGGTTTTTTAGGGTATTCTTTAGCAGGGCAAGCTTTAGAGCGTGGAATTTGGTCACTGGAGACGGTACAGATTAGGGATTTTGCTTTAGACAAACACCATAGCGTTGATGATAAACCTGCTGGTGGGGGAGCTGGTATGGTAATGCGGGCGGATGTATTGGCGGCTGCTCTTGATTGCTGTCCACAGGATTCGCCAAGATTGTTGATGAGTCCACGTGGACGCCCTTTTGACCAAGCTTACGCGCATAGCTTGGCTCGTGATACGGGTGTGACGTTAGTTTGTGGACGTTTTGAAGGGGTTGATGAGCGAGTCATAGAAGCACGAGAATTAGAAGAAATTTCTATTGGTGATTATATTCTTTCAGGGGGTGAAACAGCCGCATTGGTTATCTTAGATGCTATTATACGTCTTCTGCCCGGAGTGATGGGGAATGCAGCTTCTGCAAGGTGTGAAAGTTTTGAAAATGGCTTGCTGGAACATCCGCAATATACACGCCCTTCTCTTTTCGAAGGGCGGGGTATTCCGCCTGTATTGCTCTCAGGTCATCACAAAGCGATCGCAGATTGGCGTCAAAGCCAAGCCGAATTGTTAACACGTCAACGTCGCCCTGATCTTTATGCGCGTTATGATAAAAATCATCAGAAAACTTGATTCATATGATAAGGTGGTGTATTGCATGGCTCTCTTTTTAGAGAGTTTTTTATAAAAGGTTTTCTGTAGTTCCAGAATTAAAATGAAGGAATGGTGTATTCGCTCCTGTGTAAGACATAGCCTAAAGAGCTCCTTATTCTTAATAAAGGCTTTTTTGGTAAGAGTTGAGCGCTCTGACTGTTCGATAAAGAACGTGAAGGATAAAAGAAATGAATATTATCGCACAGCTTGAAGCTGAACAATGTGCAAAAATTGAAGAAAAGCGCCAATTTCCAGCATTTCAGCCAGGAGATACAGTCCGTGTTATGGTGCGTGTGACAGAAGGTACACGGACGCGTGTTCAGGCTTATGAAGGTGTTTGTATTGCACGTTCAGGTGGTGGGTTGAATGAGACCTTTACAGTACGCAAGATTTCTTACGGTGAAGGGGTGGAGAGGGTATTTCCTGTTTTTTCTCCTTTGATTGAAGGTGTTGAGCTGGTGCGCCGTGGTAAAGTGCGCCGTGCAAAACTCTATTATCTGCGTGGCTTGAGAGGTAAAGCTGCGCGTATCGCTGAAAAGAGAGATTATCGGAAAAAAGCTGAAAAGGTTGTTGAGAAAGTAGAAGCAGCAGCCGTAAGTACAGATGTTGAAAAGCAAGTTTCTGAGTAAAGATTATATCGGCTAAACTTTATGCAAAAGCGGCTTTTATGCCGCTTATTTGTGTCTTTCTTGATTCGTTTTGCCTTTTAAAAGGCTTGGAGGAGACATAAAAATGTTTAATCTATCAATTTTCCCTCTTTTTATTCTTAATCATGGGTGCAGTTTAAGAGACTATTGCATATATCGTGGATACTCAAAAGGATAAGTTTAATCTGAAAAAATGTCTGTTTATATTTGGAAAATATTTTAGACCTTTGACGTGAAGATAAAAGTGTATTAGATTAAGGCGAGTTTTGCGGATCATATCCGGGGAGTAATCGGTTTTTTTATGCGTGACCTTTAATCCGTTATTTGAGACAACCGACCTGTAATATCGGTATCTTGAGATGCCAAACAAGTAAAAACGAGAGAGTATGTTTAGTCGTTTTGCGCGAACTTTTTCGTTCATTGCGGTTGCAAAAACCAGGTCAGGATATTTTATGATAGAGACAACTAGGATAAAAGAGCGCCCTCGTTCCCCTCATATAAGCATTTATCGTTGGACAATTACTATGGCCATGTCTATTGCACACCGCATTACGGGTATGGCACTTTATGTTGGAACGGTTTTTCTTGCTGTTTGGCTAATTGCTATTGCGTGTGGCGAGGAGACATTTAGAACAGTTTACGAAATTTATAGTTCTTGGTTTGGATTGTGTATTTTGTTTCTTTATACTTTGGCAGGGGTTCATCACATGGTTGGTGGTGTTCGCCACATTGTTTGGGATCTGAAGCCTTGCCTTTTGGCAAAAGAAAAGGCAACAGTCACTGCGTGGGCGACAGTGTTTATTTCTCTTATTGTTACTTTTGCGATTTGGATTATTGGATATACCGTTGTTTAGCTGGGGGTGAAAAGAGATATGAAAAAAGATTTTCGAACGGAACTTGGAAAAGTACGGGGGCGTGGCAGTGCTCATGAAGGAACAGAGCATTTTTGGCTAGAACGTTTGACAGGGTTTATCAATCTACCACTTTTGATATTTTTTATTGTTCTTATTCTTTCGCTTGTGGGCAAGGATTATAGTATTGTGCGTGCACGGCTTGCACATCCTATTGTTGCTATTTTGATGGGATTGATGACTTTTTCGGTCCTTTATCATATGAAACTTGGTATGCAGGTGGTGATTGAAGATTATATTCCACGTGAAGGTTTTCGGATATTCTTTTTGACGTTAAATATTTTATTTTGTTTTCTCGTAGGTGGTATCATTATTTTTTCTCTTTTGAAAATTGCATTAGGGGGTTAAACAAGTATGGCGGGTACAGGATCATCTCTGGGCGCTAAAGCAGGTAACGCCCCTTATCGCACTGTAGATCATAAATTTGATGTTGTTGTTGTTGGGGCAGGTGGTGCAGGATTACGTGCAACATTAGGTATGGCGGAACAAGGATTAAAGACAGCTTGTATTACGAAGGTTTTTCCAACGCGCTCACATACGGTTGCAGCACAAGGGGGGATTGCTGCATCGCTTTCAAATATGGGGCCTGATAATTGGCAGTGGCATTTATATGATACCGTGAAAGGTTCTGATTGGTTGGGCGATACCGATGCAATGGAATATTTGGTGCGTAATGCTCCTGCTGCTGTGTATGAATTAGAACATTATGGCGTTCCTTTTTCGCGAACGCAAGAAGGCAAAATTTATCAGCGTCCTTTTGGTGGACATACGACACAATTTGGTGAAGGTCCACCTGTTCAGCGTACTTGCGCAGCAGCTGACCGTACAGGCCATGCCATTTTGCATACGCTTTATGGACAAAGCTTAAAGCATAATGCGCAATTTTTTATTGAATATTTTGCCCTCGATCTCATCATGACGGATGGGGTTTGTACGGGGGTTGTGGCATGGAATCTCGATGATGGTACAATACATCGTTTTTCTGCCAAAATGGTTGTTCTTGCAACCGGTGGTTATGGACGCGCTTATTTTTCTGCGACATCGGCGCATACCTGTACGGGTGATGGTGGTGGAATGATCGCACGTGCTGGATTGCCACTTCAGGATATGGAGTTTGTGCAATTCCATCCGACAGGGATTTATGGTTCTGGTTGCTTAATTACAGAAGGAGCTCGGGGTGAGGGGGGCTATTTAATCAATTCTGAGGGTGAACGCTTTATGGAGCGCTATGCACCTTCCTTTAAGGATTTGGCTTCACGTGATTTGGTTTCGCGTTGTATCACTCTTGAAATTCGTGAAGGGCGTGGCGTGGGACCTAAGAAGGACCATATTCATTTGGTTCTCAACCATATTGATCCTGCAATCTTGCACGAGCGTTTACCAGGAATTTCGGAATCAGCTCGGATTTTTGCAGGGGTGGATGTAACAAAAGAACCTATCCCCATCTTGCCAACGGTCCATTATAACATGGGGGGAATTCCTACCAACTACTACGGGGAAGTTCTCAATCCAACGGCTGATTCGCCTGATCGTATTCAACCAGGGTTGATGGCGGTAGGAGAAGCGGGATGTGCTTCTGTTCATGGGGCTAATCGCTTGGGGTCAAATTCATTGATTGATCTTGTGGTGTTTGGTCGTGCTGCTGCTATTCGCGCAGGTGAAATTATTGATCGGAATGCAGAAATTCCACCCCTGAATGAAGCTGCTGTTGATGAAATTATAGCACGTTTTGATCGTTTGCGTTTTGCAAAAGGGGCGGTACCAACAGCGGTATTGCGTGAAAAAATGCAACGCACGATGCAAGAAGATGCGGCTGTCTTCCGTACAGAGGATTCTTTGCAACAAGGATGTCAGCGGATGAATAAAATCTGGGAGGAATTGTCTGATATCAAAGTTACAGATCGTTCTCTGATATGGAATTCTGATTTGGTTGAAACATTAGAGCTTGAAAATCTCATGGCGAATGCAATCATGACTGTTTATTCGGCGGAAGCACGTTTAGAAAGCCGCGGTGCCCATGCGCGTGAAGATTATCCAGAGCGTGATGATAAAAATTGGCGTAAACATACGCTTTCACATTTGTCAAAAGAGGGTAAGGTGACGTTATCATATCGACCTGTCCATGTGGACCCGTTAACATCTGAAGCTGATGGTGGGATCGATTTAAAGCGCATTGCACCTAAAAAACGGGTTTATTAAGGGGAGACTGAAATATGGTACAAATTAAGCTTCCTAAAAACTCTCAGGTAAAACCGGGAAAGGTTTGGCCTAAACCTAAAGGTGCTAAAAAACTAACAGAATTTCACGTTTATCGTTGGTCGCCTGATGATGAGGAAAATCCTCGTTTAGATACCTATTACGTAGATCGTTCCGCTTGTGGCCCGATGATTCTTGATGGGCTTTTGTTTATTAAAAACCATATTGATCCAACTTTGACACTTCGTCGATCTTGCCGTGAAGGCATCTGTGGTTCATGTGCGATGAATATTGATGGAACCAATACATTAGCTTGTACCAAAGGGATGGATGATGTAAAACATCCCATTAAGGTCTATCCGTTGCCTTCCATGCCGGTTGTTAAAGATTTGGTTCCTGACTTGAATCGCTTTTATGCGCAACACCGAGTTATTGAGCCTTGGTTACAAACAGTTTCTCCTGAACCTGCAAAAGAATGGTTACAAAGTCACTCCGATCGCCAAAAAATCGATGGCCTTTATGAGTGCATTTTGTGTGCGTGTTGTCAGACTTCATGTCCAAGTTATTGGTGGAACGGTGATCGTTATTTGGGGCCCGCTGTTTTGCTTCAAGCTTATCGCTGGATTGCGGATTCACGTGATGAGATGTGTGGTGAACGTCTTGATAATTTAGAAGATCCTTTCCGCCTTTATCGTTGTCATACGATTATGAATTGTGCCCAAACTTGTCCAAAGGGATTAAATCCAGCGAAAGCGATTGCTGAAATTAAAAAACTCATGGTTGAACGCCGCCTTTGAAAATTTACTGATTGATCAAAAGAAAGCGCAAGGTGGAAAATTGTATCTCCTTTTAGCAATTAAATCTCTAAAAAAAGATCGGCTGCTTATGGGAGCGCAGTAGCTATAATCATTCTAAAAGTGAAGTAATCCCTAAAAAATTAAGCAATCCTTGCAATGGCTGAGCAGAAAACTCATAGTTGAAAATTGATCAATTAACGAACAGTAAAAAGAAAAATAGAAAATTGTGCGTGTTTTTTGTGCTTTTTGAGGCTTAATCTCTAAAAATTTATTGGCTTCTATGAAACGGTTAGTATAGTTATTATTGCCTTTAAAAAGGCTTTAGTTTTTTGAGTAGACTATACTTTAAATAGGCATTCTATGTAAAAATAATAAAATCAATATGCCATGTGTTTTTATTTTTATTAAATTCGTATCAGAATTTTTATTTTGATGCAGATTCAATTAATCATTTTTTATAAAAAACGATAACTCTGTATAAATATAGCACAAAAAATAAATGCTGATACAAATATTATAACGCATGTAAATTATCCTAAATGAAATACAAAGGAGTGATCATTATGACAATTCGTCATTTTACGACACATTTATTATAATATCGAAAACATTGCTAATATTCAGGGATTAGGAATTTTTGATAATATCATTATATATAAAGGTCATATTTTTTATTTTAAAGATTGGATTGTTAATCGAATTAAAAAACAAAATTTATAGTTCTCAAAAAAATGGAGAACGTAAAATCCCTCTCTATTGTAGAGATAGATCATATAGTTAAGGGGGGTAGTAATTTAAAACTATTGTAACGTCATAGATTTAAATTCACTAAAGAGCAAATAAGACGTTTGAAAAATATCAAATTTATAGTTTTTCCCGAAAATTTAGAAAACACTAGTGAGAATTCTAAGAACACGTGTTGCGAATGTGGAATAAGGGCTGTTTATAGATTAATTTGAGTTGAATGAATTCAATCATCAAAGAAAATATGTTATATTTTTATGCGTTTCGTAGGTTTTGATTTTATATATTTTTATCTATAAAAATAGAGATTTCTAGGTTTAATTCCTATTTTTTATATTACTCAATTTCATTTTTGTTTGCATATATTGCTTAAGAAATTTATTTAGGCAGTAAAGTGCTTTTTTGTTTTATTTTTCAGTATAGAGATATTTCTTAACATGAAGGAGAGGTCTACAAATATTAATGGTGTAATCAGTTATTGTTTGGGTGTTTATTCTATTGTACTGTAAAATACCCTCATTTGAGGAGCGCTAATTAAAGTGGTTAAAAAGTGGAACCGTTTTAAAGAGGTGTGTCTTAAGGCACCAAAGCCCATTTTGCGGAGCTGACCATGGATGGTATAATGGTAAATCTAATAGAGTACTTCCATCTTCATGCTTATAGAAGAAGCAAGCCGGCACCATCATTATATTAGCCAGCTCGTGGGTGTTGCGACAGCCCTTGGCACTTAAGACGGTTCATAAAAGGCATTTTTAGTTCTTTCTTGTATAGTTTTTACCTATACGCCAGCTCCGCTTGTGAGGTGCAAGCAAGTGATTTTGATTGATTCAACATAAACAGATTTGCAATGAGAGAATCCTACGATATTCGGGATTCTAATTCAATATGAATAACGATAAATTATTTATTATAAATCAATATCTTGTCTAGAAAAGGAGGCGGATTGTTTACAGATTGATGCGGGGTAAGAAGCTTCATCCTTTGAGGTAGTGAGAGCGAGATTCTGCTAGACAATGGTGTAAATTAGAACGCCCCCCAAGCGGGCAGGTACTAAGTCCAGTTTGTTGCATATATTGAGCCATACAATGCGTAGCGAGTGTACCATGACTGGTTGTAGAAAAAATTATTGCCAGATAAAAGGTACGTTTGTTTGGTCACTTTTGGTGCTTCAGATGATAAGGCCACGCGAAATTCTGTTGTAGCATTCCGTCGTCTTTTCATATTCTCGAGCCAAGGATAGAGTCCATATATTCCCATCAATATAATTTTTATAAATATGGCGCAAAGGACGTGTACGAATACTTGTTAGGATAAGAAAACGCAAAGTTAGTTGTGTCATTGTTTTTGTTTTGCAGAGTGTTTGATAAAAAGCAGGCAGCTCTTTCCAATTCATAGCTGGTAAATTTTGCGCTTTATGGTGTTGTTTACCTAAGAGAGCACGTGCTTTTTTGTTGCTTGTAATCAACATTATTCAATCTCAATGCAACAGCGCGTTTGAAACAAAGATTGAGGCAAATGAGAGCTTTATCAGGAATTCCAGCTTGTACATGGCAGATGGAGGAGAGGGTATTGCGTATCTGTGTTGGCGTAGACTCTGAAACTGCTATACAGCCTCATTTGTAGAGAATATAAAGTCGTAAAGGTGCAAATCAATCACAAGCCTTACCATCACTTTTAGTTCAGTTTTACGACTTTCAAAAGCATTTAAAGCAATATTCTTTAATAAAGGTGCTTACCGCTTTACGCTTTTGTTTATTGCATTCTTTAATAAGATCACGTCCCTCATGCAAAACAGAATGTTCCAAATCAAATACACTTGGGTTGCCAGTTCAAGGGCTTTTTTTAGAAACATTTCTTAATGCTTCCAAGTCCATTTTACGACACTACCCGTGAATAGTATAACAATAAAACCATTGAGCTCTCCATCTTTAGGCTTATGAAGGAGTAAGTTGATACCATCACATATTTTGTAAGCACCTAATGTTTGTAATTTAGGCATTTGAGATAATTCATAGGAGGCGTGTTAATCCTTTATTAACAATTTTTATTCCATTTTCTCCCTGCTTGTAACGTGCAAAAGACATGGTTGTGGTTGATTCAAACAGATTTGCAATGAGAGAGCCTATGATATTAAGATCTCTCATCCAACATGCAAAACAATGAACATTCTTTATAAATCAATGTCATGTAGTTTAAAAAGTGGGATTATAGATTTGTGCTTATAGGAATTTTTGCTCTTTGAGATGTAGAGAAGAGAGCAGGAATATTTAGAGTAGCGCTTGCCTGTGTATTTTGTAGACATTGTCTTTTAGGATAGGAAAATGATCAAAGGTTAAGAGAATTGAGAAAGAGTTTCATGTGTGATTTAATTTTTTTGTGAAGTTGTTTTCTCTTAACTTTTTTCTTCTTTTGTTCATTAAAAGTGTAGAAAACGCATTGAAGAAGCAAAGAGAAGAGGGGGATGAAAATAAAAAGCCATAACCAATTGGTTATGGCTTTTTGTCTTGTATAATACTATCGAGAGAAGAATCCCTCTTAAGCGATTTTTGATTTAGCAAAAATCGGGTCGTAAAAGACTTCAGTGAGTTTTCTATCTTTAAAGAACAACACTACGTCAACTGTTGTATAGAGAACGATTTTTATCATTTCTAACTCGAGTTGCCGGCCAATTTCTGATCTTTTAATCAAGGTGGCACATCTCTCAAATGTCTGCAAAGCGCTGTTGGCATGCGTTGTTGTAATCGACCCGGGATGACCAGTGTTGAGCGAATTGAGATATTCCCATGCTTCATTGCCTCGCAATTCAGCGAGAAAAATTCTGTCAGGCGACTGACGCATACATGCATCTAGGCATTCTTCAGCTGAAACACGGCCTACATTGTTACCATAAATCATATGTACATGATTGGGATGATTGGGTAGAAAAAGCTCATGAACATCTTCAATTGTGATAATACGCTCCTCTACAGGAACCTTTTCAATAAGTGAGCGGGCGAATGTTGTTTTACCAGATCCTGTTTTGCCTGCAATAATAATGTTGCGTTTGTGAAGGACGCATTCTTCCAAAAATTCAAGAATTTTTCCCTCACGTTTACTTTGTAAGAGTTGAACTTCAAATGGTTCCAACCGTGTAAAGTTCTGCTTCGATAACAAGTTATCTGCTTCTTTTGCTGAAGGCTTATTAAAACTTACATCAGAAAAATTATCAAATGCTCCTTCTTCTTTGAGTTCTTCTAACGTCTTAACTACAAGAGAATGTTTACGAATTACAAAAGAAAGAGCACCATCAACAACAGCTGGTGTTTGTATAATTGTACCACGTTGTCCACCAGGCAAGAGCACATAATTAATACTTCTGGGAGCCATACCATTATAAACGATAATAGCTGTAATAAGCGTTTGCAAAAAAGTGGTTGTTAATTCTGGCACGCTATATACCTGCCAACCCTTAAAGCTTTTTGTCCATACTTCACAGGGGCGGCAGATCGATAATTCAGTGATCTGCGGATCTTCTAAAAAATGATCAAGCGGTTGCAAAAGCTGAGAAACTGCTTGATCTTTCTGTATTGGGTTAACGTGTGACGAGACTGTAGACATCGCTGAAATCCAGATCACGAGCAACAAAGATGTTCACTCGTTCGCCTTGGTTTTTATAAAGTGTTGGTGCAATATTGATGGAACCTTGAAGAACATCGGTCACTATCGATTCAGCATTCTGAACACCTTGAGATTGAACATTTTGAGTTTGTGAATTCTCTTTACTATTTTTATTAATTTTGCTTCTTACCCATTCTCCTAAATCACCGATGATGCTAACCATAATGGCACTGCCAAATCGTTCCCAAAAGTGTCTATCAACCCAGCCGCCGATACCTGATTCACCAAGAGGACCTGTACCAGGTGAGTCAAGATTGACAACAACACCAGAAGGCGTTTCAATGCGTGACCATTGCACAAATACACGCGTTTGTCCTTGTTGTATGCCACTTTGGTAAAAACCAACAACTTTAGAACCACGGTCGAGCAAAACAACGCGACCACTTGTGGAGTAAATATCACGTGTTAGATGACATGTCGTCATGCCTGGTTGTGATGTGATGATCTTTGTTTCCAATGTGCAATCTATTTGTGTTCCTTGCGTAATCAAGAAGTCACGATTACGAAGTTGTGCTGCATGTGATTGACCTAAACGAACTGGTTGGAGACGGTCGAATAATGCGCCACTATTTCCATCATCATTCGATGCTTTTTTTGTCTCTGCAGATCCTTCACCCCCACCGTTGTTAAGGCTAGAACTGAGCATACGTCTGCGTGCTAATTCTTCAGAATCTTTAAGTAAATGTGAGGGAATGGTTGTTTGAAGAAGCTTACTCAAGGCTGGTGAAATATCCAAAGTTGAGTCTTCTGTTTGTGTTGGCTTATCTGCTTCTTCTACAAACTTTGGCTCTTCTATAACTCGGGGGGTATAGCTTGGTATAATTTGCTGTACTGTTTGTTGTGGTTTCTCTTCCTCCACTTCTACGGTGTCACGCATTTTAAAAGATTTCCAGGTCAAAGCAAGCGGTACCGCTATTATGACAATAAGTCCTACCATTAACAATGCGCGAGTACCTGGAATTGTCGGACGGCGTTCAGAACCTAGTTCCGATCCTCCATACACGCTTTCGACATGTCGTTGCTCTGCATTGTCTAGTCTTGTACCTTTCCCCTCTCCCTTCTCATTACCAAACATCATTTTCCTCCTTTATTGACGCGATGAACCACTGAAGATATTGTTCCAGTTGTATTTGGTATACCATTGGGATCATAGGCCTCATTAAAAACAGCTAAAGCACGTTTTCCAAGTCGTATAAGCCACTTAGGATTGACCTTATGAACGGCGATAATATCATTAGAACTGCCAACAACGGTACGTGGTATTAAGCTTTCATTCCCCTCAGCATCTACGACATAAATCGATGGCATGTCCATGTTAGCAGGAAACTTAAAGTAAGTAATACGCCCATTGTCCCAAGCATTTATTGGCGCAATATCTTGGTGACCGCTCATGGTGTAACTAAGATTATAACCTTTTACGCTTTGGTGAAAACCACGTTCAATTGCAAGCCGTTGATTGTTTGTGTCTGATTTTTCATCGTTTGAATCGGGATAATGGAAAGCCAATTCATAAGTTGCTCCTGCACGGTCATTGCGAAATTGCAGTCGGAATTTGTAACTTCGTTTATCAGTTACAACGATGAGATTGGTATTGGCAAGCTCTGCTTTTGGTTTAATAAAAATATGCCTTCCTTTATGCGCAAAGGCATAGGCCTCTGAATCACCAAAGGCATGAGTGATATACTGTTCACCTTCTTCAAGAATAATATGTGTTGCCACACCAAGAACTGTTTCAATTTGAACCACATCAGCTTCGTTATATGTTATATAGCGAATGCGATGATCATATTGTGAATTTGATGGGCTTTTGAGTGCTTGCACAGGCACCGTATACAGAGAAGAAAACGAAGACAATAGAACAATGAATGCAAGTTTTTTCATAACAATCAATACCTTAATCATTCAATAGTATTTCTGGGTCAGCACGATAACTTGTCACTTGGAAACCAAGGGGGTTAAGCAATCGATCAGATGATTTCATAGGTGAACCAACATAAGTGTAGCCAATTGTTGCGATTTGGTGTTGTTTTGCTCCAGCAGCACCGGTGCTGTCATGCTGTTGGGTCGTAAAACGTACAGTTGCTTGACCGAGCCCATTAGGTTGGATTGATCGTACTTTAACTGTGATACGTGCTTTGTTAGACAGAACTTTATCCCGCGCATTTTCTCCTTCATAAATTTTTAAATATTCTTGTTGAACAGCTGCTGCGCTTAAAAGTGCTGTTGTGTCATAGTTCAGTTGAATGGTATCGTAGTCGTAAGTTTCGCGGTTAAGCACATATTGATTGAGCCAATATCTGTCTACAACTTCACCATAGCTGGTTTCATGTTCACGCATGATGGAGATAACATCAACTGCACCTGTTGCATTATCAACACGTAATACTAAAGGGGTGGGAGCTGGTTGAGAAAAACCGACAACTCCACATATCATACCAAATAAGCCAAAAAGACCAACAGCACCTGCTACACGCCATGCCGTCCTACGCGATCTTATAAACTCACTTATGAGATCACGTTCTAAACCTCGGCTTTCTTCATAATAACTATTTAATTGTTCGGCTTTCACTGGTTTTGTTTGTTTTGTTTTCATCTGTCTCCTCGCTTGATTTCGGCAGGGATTGTTTTATTAATGGGTACGCGGTTTCTATCATTTGGTTGCTTTA